>NZ_JARWLA010000009.1:0-191725 GCF_047445805.1 Rhizobium sp. BR 314
GGACAGAAACTGGGAATCAAGGAGGTCGACGACGGTATTTGGCTCGTCAGCTTCATGCTCTATGATCTCGGATATATCGACCTGGAGCAGAGGTCCTTGCAAACCATCGACAATCCGTTCGGCACGAGGTTGTCACCCATGTGTTAGGTACGTTTTGTTACCTATCTCTCCGGGCTAGACAAATCTGCCGATGGTGAGAGCGATGGGATTCGAACCCATGACCTACTGATTAAAAGTCAGTTGCTCTACCGACTGAGCTACGCTCTCCCTCTCCGCGGGCATTTCCGCCCCGGCTGGAAGTGCGCGGAACATATGCAGACGCCCCATTGCGGTCAACCCATAAAATTGCGGTTTTGGTGGCTCCGAGATGCTTTTCCTCATCTCCAGACAGTCGAATGCGGCCGTTTCCCGCAAATTCAGCGGGAAACGAGGCATGAGCCTGAGATTCGAATCTATGGGGAAAACAACGCGCAACGACAATGCAGCTTTGTCCAGCCGGAACAATCGTAACAACTTCCCTCAATAATGACGGTTGCAATCGAAGGATAGGTTCGTTCGTTCTGCAATGATTTGGGGTGCGAATCGTTTTTGGTGTATATCGGTTATTGTTAACAACCCGTCGGGTCCTCAGGAGGTTCTTTTATGGAAGACGCACACGTCGGTTGGATTGCAGCAATTATCATTGGCGGCCTGGCAGGCTGGTTCGCCGAGATGATCATGAAGAGCAACACAGGCATTGTCATGAACATCATCCTCGGCATTGTTGGCGCTCTTGTCGCCAGCTGGCTGTTTGGCGTTCTCCATATCGGGCTGCCGTTCCACGCCTGGCTGAACTACCTGATTACCGGCTTTATCGGCGCCTGCATCCTGATCTTCATCGGGCGCTTGATCAGGAGATAACGGCGCATCGGGGCAAGACCCCACCTTAGGGATGAGGAGAAGGGAAGACGGACACCGTCTTCCCTTTTTTGTTGCATTCGTTTGAAGTCCGCACGCCAAAGGCCTTTTCAACTCCGTCCTCGGCCCTATTTATGGAGATGGAGCCGAAAAGGAGGTTGGAAGATGACGGAAAACACCAATCGGATACCGGCGCGCAAAGTCGTTCGCGGTCGCCCCTACAGCATCGCCGAATTTGCTCGAAAATACCGCCTCGACGACGATGAAGCCGAACGCCTGTTTTATAAGTTCGGCCCTTCTGCTACCGAACTGGACCTGTTGATGGCCGCCAAGCGGAAGGTACCTTACCTCTCCTAGCGCGCTGAGCGCCAATTCCAGGATTGCCCGTAGGTAAAGCAAGTGGCAGATGGAGGATACCCCATCTGCCAGTTCGGCAGATTGTTGCAATGACGGAATCTGTGCGCTGCGCGCCTATTCTGATATATCACGATAGATTGCCTTCGGCGGCGCGAGATGACACTGTGTGCTATATCGACCCGCTTGGACTCAACGCATGCAGAATTCGCTTAGCCACCTCGCCTATCTGGCGCTCGAGCATCAGATCGTGACGCTTGCCCTTGAGCCTGGTGCATTTGTTACCGAAAAGCAGCTGATCGAGATGGCAGGTCAAGGACGCACGCCGGTGCGCGAGGCGATCCAGAAACTTGCCTGGCAGGGATTGATCCATGTGCGGCCGCGCGTCGGCCTGCAGATCTCGGAGATCCGTCCCGACGATCATCGCCACGTCATGCAAGTCCGGCGAGAACTGGAACCGATTGCGGCGGCGCTAGCCGCCGTGCACGCCAGAGAAGAGCAACGCGAGGCACTGCAGATATGCGCCCATCGGATGGCAGAATGTTCTGTGACTGGCGACCTGCCCGGCTTCTTTGCTGCCGACAAGACATTCGACGAGATTCTTGAGGACGCCTGCCCCAACAACTTCATTACGGCAGCCCTTGGACCTGTACAGACGCATGCGCGTCGGCTCTGGTATTCAACCGGCACGTCCGATCGCATGGACCATTCCATCGCGATGCATGTTCAGGCTATCGAAGCTATTCGAGCGGGTGACGCGGAAAACGCTCGCTCGGCGATGGCGGCGCTGCTCGACCACCTGAGCGGCCTATGAAAGGGGCGGCCTCGTTTCCGAAGCCGCCCTCTCTTTCCGATTGTCTGTGCCAGCCTAACCGACGAAGGCCCGTTCGATCACAAACTCGGCCGGCTTGCTGTTCGCACCTTCGGTGAGGCCTGCCTTTTCGAGCAGATCCTTCGTGTCCTTCAGCATCGCAGAAGAGCCGCAGATCATGCCGCGGTCGGTTGCGATGTCGAGCATGGGTACGCCGAGATCGCTGAAGAGCTTGCCGTTCTCGATGAGGTCGGTGATACGACCCGTGAAGGGGAAATCCTCGCGGGTGGCGGTTGCGTAATGGCGCAACTTGTCGCCGACAACTTCGCTGAGCAGCTCGTCGTTGCGGATTTCCTCGACTAGATCGAAGCCATATTTAAGCTCGGCGACATCACGTGTCGTATGGGTGAGGATGACTTCCTCGAACTTTTCATAGGTCTCGGGATCGCGGATCAGGCTTGCGAAAGGTGCAATGCCGGTGCCCGTCGAAAACATATAGAGCCGCTTGCCCGGCGTCAGCGCGTCGAGCACCAGCGTGCCCGTCGGCTTCTTGCGCATCAAAACCTCGTCGCCGGGCTTGATGTTCTGCAGATGCGAGGTCAGCGGACCGTCCGGCACCTTAATGGAAAAGAACTCGAGCTCGTCGGCCCAGGCGGGGCTTGCGATCGAATAGGCGCGATAAAGTGGTTTACCGTCAACCATCAGGCCGATCATGGCAAACTCGCCCGAACGGAAGCGGAAGCCTTGCGGCCTCGTCATGGTAAAGCGAAAGAGCCGGTCGGTATAGTGTGTGACGCTCAGCACCTTCTCGGCGAAAACGCCGGCGGGAACTGCTGAAGCAAATTCATCTGATTTGGCGGGGGCGTTCATTCTGTCTCGGATCCCGTATTAATCTTACACGTCTTTCCTGGCAGGCTCATTACGCGATGCTGATATTATAATATAGCCGGTTTTGGAAGGCATTCCATTCCATCCGGCTGCATGGGACTGAAATATGTATATTCCAGTCAAGATTCCAGATCGCCGACATTACATATAACGAAAGGCCTGAATACGGCAATCCGAGGCTGTCAAATTGCCGCAAGCCATCGACATTAGGCCGATTTTGCCGGCAGTCGCCGCCAGCTATAGGCCTGCCCGCCCTCAGCGCGGCGTGCCGTTGGCTGATAATAGTGCGGAATACCGGGAAGACGGTTTTCCGACAGCCGCTTCAAAGCCGTTTCGTTGGTAACTGCGAAACTATCAATGCCTACGCGCAGCATCAATGGAATCTGATCGATCAGCACATCGCCGACTGCCCGCAATTCGCTCGCATAACCAAGGCGCTGGCGTAGCAGCGAAGCGTGGCTGAAGGCACGGCCATCGTTGAAGGCCGGAAACGCAACGGCCACGATCGCGAGGCGATCAAGATATGGCTGAAGCCTCGTTACATCGTCTGCCGGCTTTATGACCACACCAAGGCCAGGCTCATTGCTGTCTTCCGCCTTTGCGATGAGGGCATCGAGGCCAAGCAGCGGCTTTTGCGTCTCCGTTGCCTTCACCTCATCCGTTTCGATCACCCACGGATCGCTTTCGACAAAACCGGTTTCCCGCCAGATCTTCGTCATAATCATCTCTCCTTACGCTGCTTCCGCTGCCGAAGACGAGCCGTAGAGTGCCTCCTTGAACGGCTGCGGTCCGACACGGCGATAGGCGTCGAGGAAAATCTCTGATGGGTCCAGACGCAAGCCGAGATAAGTATCGACGATCGTCTCGATGGCATCGGTCACCTTGTCGGGCTCGAAGCCGCGGCCGATGATTTCGCCAATCGACGTATGCTCGTCGCCGGAACCGCCGAGCGTGATCTGGTAGAGCTCGGCCCCCTTCTTCTCGACGCCCAACAAGCCGATATGGCCGACGTGATGGTGGCCGCAGGCATTGATGCAGCCGGAAATCTTGATCTTCAGCTCGCCGATTTCAGCCTGACGTTCCGGCGAGCCGAAGCGCGTGGAAATTTCCTGCGCAACCGGGATCGAACGGGCATTAGCGAGAGCGCAATAGTCGAGGCCGGGACAGGCGATGATATCGGTAATGAGGCCAGCATTCGCCGTTTCGAGGCCAATGGCGACCAGCCCGCGATAAACCGCTTCGAGATCGGCAAGCGCCACATGCGGCAAGATGAGGTTCTGCTCGTGACTGACGCGGATTTCATCGAAGGCATATTCTTCGGCGATGTCGGCCACAGCATCCATCTGCACATCCGTAGCATCGCCCGGAATGCCGCCGATCGGCTTCAGCGAAATCGTCACCATGCCGTAGTCGGGGTTCCTGTGTGGCTGGACGTTCTGTTGTACCCAACGGGCGAAGGCGGCATCCGCCTTCTTCCAGCGAGCAAGGCTTTCCCAGCCTTCGGCGCGCTCAGGCAGCGCCGGCGGCTCGAAATAGGCCGCAATCGCCTGAACGTCGGCTTCAGGCAGCTTCAGTTCTGTGTCCTTGAGCTTGTCAAACTCGAGCTCGACCTGGCGCGCCAGTTCTTCGGCGCCGATTTCATGGACGAGAATCTTGATGCGCGCCTTGTACTTGTTGTCGCGGCGGCCATGCAGATTGTAAACGCGCATGATTGCGGTCGTGTAGGAGAGGAGATCCTCCTCCGGCAAGAAATCGCGGATCAGCTTGGCGACCAGCGGCGTGCGGCCCTGCCCGCCCCCGACGTAAACGGCAAAGCCAATCCCGCCTTTTTCATTCTTCTTCAGATGCAGACCGATGTCGTGCACCTGGATCGCGGCGCGGTCGCGCTCGGCGCCGGTGACGGCGATCTTGAACTTGCGTGGCAGGAAGGAGAATTCCGGGTGAACGGAAGACCACTGCCGCAGGATTTCGGCATAGGGTCTGGGATCGGCGACTTCATCGGCCGCAGCCCCGGCAAAATGGTCTGCCGTCACGTTGCGAATGCAGTTGCCCGAGGTCTGGATCGCGTGCATTTCGACGGAAGCGAGGTCGGCCAGAGCGTCTGGCATCTCGGAGAGTTTCGGCCAGTTGAATTGCAGGTTCTGCCGTGTCGTGAAGTGGCCATAGCCGCGGTCGTACGTGCGCGCGACATGGGCGAGCATGCGCATCTGGCGCGAGCTCAGCGTGCCGTAGGGAATGGCGATGCGCAGCATATAGGCATGCAGCTGCAGATAGACCCCGTTCATCAAGCGCAGTGGCTTGAAGGCATCTTCGGAAAGCTCACCCGAGAGGCGTCGCTCCACCTGATCGCGGAACTGTGCGACACGTTCCGCGACAAAGGCATGGTCGAATTCGTCGTAACGATACATGATTTCCTCGGGACTTCTCAGACTGCAATGAATTCGGGATCGGCGGCGGCGTAACCCGGCGCATATTCCATCGTGGGGCCTTCGGCACGAATGCGCTCGCGCAGGCGCAGAGGCCAGAGCTTGCCATCGGTTTCTCGAACGTCGACGAGATTGACGTCGACGACCTTGTTGTCGGCATAGGCCTGCTTGCCGATCGCTTCCAGTGAGGCTTCGGCTTCGGCGTGGCGTGCAACCAGCGCCTCCTGCAGCGATGTCGCCCACTCACCATTCGCGTTCAGCCAAACGGCGACGCCATCGGTGAGCCGGTTTGCGGTCAGAACCTTGTCGACCATCAATCAGCTCCTTGCATAGTCATGAGCGACGGTCTCACGACGGACCAGCGGCTCGGATTGTTCAAAATTCGCACCGGCGACGGCATCGCCGATAATAACCATGACCGGCCCGCTCAATTCCTCGCGGTGCTCGAGGTCTGGAAGATCCCGCAATATACCATGCATCAGCCGGCGGTCACGACGGCTGGCGTTCTCGATAATGGCGACGGTCGTTTCCGGCGGCAGCCCGGCTTGCATCAGGCGGCCGGCAACAGAAGCGGCCACGGTGCGCCCCATATAGACGGCGATCGTCGCACCCGACACGGCCAGGCTTGCCCAATCGGGCAGAACATCGCCTGTGAGATCGTGACCCGTGGTGAAGACCAACGACGAGGCGACGCCGCGCAGCGTCAACGGCAATTCGAAATCGGCAGCGGCAGCGAAAGCGGATGTGATGCCGGGGACAATCTCATAGCCGATGCCGGCGGCACGCAGAGCTGCCATTTCCTCGCCCGCGCGGCCGTAGACCAGCGGATCACCCGACTTCAGCCGCACCACGCGCTTGCCTTCACGGCCGAGCTGCACCAGCAGATCGTTGATCTCTTCCTGCGACTTGCTACGGCATCCCTTGCGCTTACCGACCGACAGGCGCTCGGCGTCACGGCGGCCCATATCGACGATCGCCTGCGGCACGAGCGCATCATAGACGATGACATCGGCTTCCATCATCACGCGCTGAGCCCGCAGCGTCAGCAGGTCTTCGGCGCCAGGACCTGCGCCGACCAGCCAGACGCGACCCTGGACATCACCGGATGACCGCAACAGCTGACCGGCTGCCTGCTCGGCCTGCGAAAGATGGCCGGCGTTGACGGCGTCAGCAACCGGTCCGGAGAAGAAGCGACGCCAGAAGACACGGCGCGCTACGCCGCGCGGCACGAGATGCTCGACCGGCTTGCGGAAGCGCGTCGCCAGTTCCGCAAGCTTGCCGAGCGAAGGCGACAGCATCTGATCGATCTGCGCCCGAATCATCTGCGCCAGCACCGGACCGGCGCCTTCCGTGCCGATGGCAACAGCCACGGGCGCGCGGTTGACGAGTGCCGGCGTATAGAAATCGCAATAGTCAGGCTGATCGACGGCATTTGCGGGAATTCGCTCGGCACGAGCCGCGTCGACGATCCGGCGATCCGCCTCTGCATCACCGGTGGCGGCGAAAACAAGCGTCGCGCCTTTGACTTGATGCGAGGAGAACGCACCACGTACCGCCTCGATGCTATTGGCGATGAGGAATGCGTGGTAATCAGCCTCCGGCGCCTGAACATAGGAAACGATCTTTGCCCGGGTGTTCATCAGCAATCTAGCCTTGGCAAAGGCTTCGTCACCATCGCCAAAGACGGCCGCAACCCTTCCGTCGATACGGAAGAAGGCGGGAAACACCGAAAGCTGTTCAGTCCTGGGAGGCATCGTCATTCCAATTCGAAGTTCGCTGAATATCGCCTCAGCGGCCAAGAGATTGAAGAAACAGAAATTCTAATGCCCCTGCATGAGCGTATTCTTTTGCTCGACATGGCAAGGATTTGAGCAAAACTCACCGGGCGAGCAGATTGATTTAAATACAGGAAATCTATAGACTTTTAGAAATCACTGTAACCCTCGGCGATTTCATTGCCTGTGGCAAACGGTGCCCTATTGTCTTTTGCGCATTCCGCCCGACGGGTAATCCCGCTAGATTGAACGAAATTTTCCGGAGCATTTCCTTGTCGGACAACACGATCGCAGCCCGCCTTCTCGACGTCGTCGAACATGACATACTGCCGCTGACCCGAGAAGGGGTGGCGGCAGGAAACAAGGTTTTCGGAGCGGCCATCCTGCGCAAATCCGACCTCTCCCTTGTGATTGCCGAAACCAACAACGAGTTGGAAAATCCGCTCTGGCATGGAGAAGTGCACGCGCTGAAGCGCTTTTACGAACTGGGCGAGAAGCCGGCGACCAAGGATCTGATATTCCTGTCGACCCACGAACCCTGCACCATGTGCATGTCGGCCATCACCTGGGCTGGTTTCGACAATTTCTATTATTTCTTCAGCCACGAGGATTCCCGGGATGCCTTTGCAATCCCGCATGATCTCAAGATCCTGAAAGAAGTCTTCGGTCTGGAACCGGGCGGCTATCGCCGAAGCAATGCGTTCTGGAACAGCTTTGCGATTTCCGATCTTGTCGAGACGGAAGCGGATCCATGCAAAGGTGCACTGAAGGGGCAGACGGCGCGTATCAAGGCGGCCTATGCCGAACTGTCCGACAGCTACCAAGCGTCGAAGAGCGACAACGACATCCCCCTAAACTGATAGAGCAAGACCCGAGGCACCGATGGAAGCATCGCGAGACATTTCCCGTCTGATCGACATTATGGAGGCGCTGCGAAATCCCGAGAGCGGTTGCCCTTGGGATATCGTCCAGACTTTCGAGACCATCAAGCCCTATACGATCGAGGAGGCCTATGAGGTTGCGGATGCGATCGAGCGCAAGGATAATGACGATCTTTGCGACGAGCTCGGCGATCTCCTGCTTCAGGTCGTATTCCATGCCCGGATCGCCGAAGAGGCCGGAGCCTTTTCCTTCGGCGACGTCGTGCATGCCATCACCCGCAAGATGATCCGCCGCCATCCGCATGTCTTTGCCATCTCCCATGCCAAGACCGAAGATGCGGTGACGCTGCAATGGGATCGGATCAAGGCGGAGGAAAAGCGCGAGCGGGCCGAACGCCGCGCCAGGAGCGGGATTACCGAGGATTTCAAGGCCGGCTTCCTGGGCTCGGTGCAACGCACCTTCCCTGCCCTGACCGAAGCTTTGAAGCTGCAGGAGCGCGCAGCCAAGGTCGGCTTCGACTGGTCGGCGCCGGAACCGATCCTCGACAAGATCGAGGAGGAGATCGGCGAGCTACGGGTAGCGCTCGCGAGTGGCGACAAAACAAAAGTCAGCGATGAACTTGGCGACCTGATCTTCGCTGTCGTCAATATCGGCCGCCATGTGAATGCCGATCCGGAGCAGGCCCTACGCGGCACGAACACCAAGTTCCGCCGCCGCTTCCATCACATCGAAACGACACTTGAGGCCGAAGGCGAGACACTCGAGGGCGCCTCGCTGGAGCGCATGGAGGAAATCTGGCAGTCGGCCAAGGCTATCGAACGGCAGCTGACGAGCGTCAAGACGGCGTAAGGCTGCCTACTCCCAGTCCTCGCGCTGCGGCTTCGGGCCGTTGCCCATGCGCCGCTCCAGTTCGACTGCCTCGGTTTCCGTCAGGCGCACTTCAAGCGTCACCGTGCCGTCCTCGTTATCCTCGCGGTTATCGACGATGGCGTGATTGTAGAGCCAGGGTAGCAGCGCCAGCTTTTCGACAGGCAACGTGATGGTCGTTTCCGTCAAAACGCCGGAGAGACGACGGCTGATTTCATCCATCAGGCCATCGACACCCTCGCCGCTCTTCGCAGAAACGGCAAGGACGTTTTCCGTCGTCGATGCCTTCTGAACGATGGCATCGTGTGCTTCCGGCTCCAGGCGATCGATTTTGTTCCAGACCTCGAGAATGCGCTCTGCGCCTTCGGCCTCGCCGATGCCGAGATCGCCAAGAATGCGCATGACATCGGCGCTCTGGGCCTGGTTGTCGTCATCCGAGAGATCGCGCACATGGAGGATGAGGTCGGCTTCCAGCACCTCTTCCAGCGTCGCACGAAACGCCGCCACGAGGTGAGTCGGCAGATCGGAAATGAAACCGACGGTATCGGAAAGGATGACGGTGCGCCCATGCGGCAGCTTCATGCGACGCAGCGTCGGGTCGAGCGTCGCGAATAGCATGTCTTCCGCCAGAACGCCGGCGCCGGTAATGCGGTTGAACAGCGTCGACTTGCCGGCATTGGTATAGCCGACCAGCGCAACGATCGGATGCGGCACCTTCCGGCGCTTGGCGCGATGCAGCTGACGAGTTCGGACGACCTGCTCGAGCTCTCGCTCTAGCCGGATAATCCGCTCCTGCAGCATGCGTCTGTCAGCCTCGATCTGCGTTTCACCGGGACCACCCATGAAACCTGCGCCACCACGCTGGCGCTCAAGGTGGGTCCAGCTTCGAACCAGACGGCCCTTCTGATAGTTCAGATGCGCAAGCTCGACCTGCAGCGTACCTTCCTTGGTGGAGGCGCGGCGTCCGAAAATTTCAAGAATGAGGCCGGTACGGTCGATGACCTTGGCGTTCCATGCTTTCTCGAGATTGCGCTGCTGCACCGGCGTCAGGGGATGATCGACGATGACAAGCCCGGCGTTGAATTCGTCGAGCAGCGCAAGAATTTCTTCGATCTTTCCGGTGCCGAGCAAGGTCGCCGGCCGCGGATCGTTGATCGGGACAATCGAGCCGTTGACGACCTCAAGGTCGATGGCGAGCGCAAGACCCTTGGCCTCTTCCAGCCGGCTTTCGGACGGGCGCGAGACGGAGATGGCGCTATCGGCCTGAGCGGAGCGCGCCGCACGCGCCTGTTTGAGCACAGGCACGACGACAACAGCGCGCATGTCATCCCGGTGCTTTACGGTCTCCGGGATGAGGGAATCATTTTTGGTATCGCGTGTCGTGATAGTAGAAAGTCCTGGTTAGGATGCGGCTTCTTCGCTCTCGAACATCTGCATGGGCTGACCCGGCATGATCGTCGAGATCGCATGCTTGTAAACGAGCTGCGAATGGCCATCGCGGCGGAGCAGAACACAGAAATTGTCGAACGAGGTCACGACACCTGTGAGCTTCACACCGTTAATCAAAAAAATTGTCAGTGAAATCTTTTGCTTGCGAACAGTATTGAGAAACAAGTCCTGCAAGTTCTGAGAACGTTCCGCCATCGCGCCGCTTCTTTCTTTTTTGCCGACCTAAGTCGGTGAAATATCATGATATACAGAGACCCCGGGACTGGAGATGCCCTCATTCTCTCCTACCCAGCGCATGTTGGTATCAAATCGCAGTCTTTTCCGCAACGTCGAAAAAGGCTTCGCGAATTTTCTGTGACATGCTGCCCGGATGGCCGTTGGCAATGGTTTCGCCGTCGATGGAAACGACCGGAAAACATATGCTTGTCGCCGCCGTGATGAAAACTTCGCGCGCCTTCATCATCTCCTCGACGGAGAAGAATCGCTCCACAATCGTCACGTCGAGCTTGGCCGCGACATCCATCAGGGTCGCGCGGGTGATGCCGCGCAGAATGCCGTGTTCGGCCGGACGCGTTACTAGATTTCCGTCATGATCCATAATCCAGACGTTGGTGGCAGCCCCTTCCTTCACCATGCCGTTGTGGTCGATATAGATCGCTTCGTGCGCGCCGGCTTCCTTCGCTTGCTGGCGGGCCATCGCGTTCGGCAACAGGCCGACCGACTTGATATCGACGCGATCCCAGCGGTTGTCACGGACGGTGATCGCCTTGATACCGTTTGCGTTCTTCTTCGCGATGACGGACTGGTCCGTGCTCTTGGCGGTGACGACGATCGAAGATGGCGTGCTGGCCGGCGGGAAAACATGATCGCGCCGGGCAACGCCGCGGGTGACCTGCAGATAAAACAGGCCGTTGCGGACGTGGTTGCGACGCAGCGTCTCGCGAATCACGAGAACGAGCGCCGCGCGTGCCATCGGCCAGGCGATGCGCAGTTCGCTCAGCGAGCGGTTGAGCCGATCGAGATGGCGCGTCAGATCGACGATCACGCCATGACGCACCTCGCAAACCTCGTAGACGCCATCGGCAAACTGATAGCCGCGATCCTCGATATGCACCGTTGCATCGCTATGATTGACGTAGCGGCCGTTCACATAAGCTATTCTCGGCATGGAAGCCCCTGATCAAAATTCCGTATATTCCGAAGCGCCCGGTAGCCGCTCAGACCCCTAGTGACTTCAGCTTGCGATGCAGCGCCGAACGTTCCATGCCGACAAATTCCGCCGTGCGCGAGATGTTGCCGCCGAAGCGGTTGATCTGGGCGATGAGATAATCGCGCTCGAACATTTCGCGCGCTTCACGCAGCGGCAAGGTCATGATGTGATAGTCGTTCTTGGCGGAAACCTTCGGCAGCATATCGCCAAGGTCGGTCGGCAGCATTTCGGCGGTGATCGGCGTATCGGCTCCATCCGAGCGCGCCAGGATCATCAGCCGCTCGATATTGTTGCGCAACTGGCGGATATTGCCCGGCCAGTCATGCGCCTGCAGCACCGCCATGGCGTCATCGCCGATCCGGCGCGGACGAATGCCGGCCTGTTCGGAGATCTGGCGCATGAGCTGGTCGACGAGGAACGGAATGTCCTCGCGTCGTTCGGCAAGTGCCGGAACGCGAACCGGGACAACGGCCAGGCGATGATAGAGATCTTCGCGGAACAGGCCCTCGGCAATGTGGCTTTCCAGATTATAGGCCGTGGACGAAATGATGCGCACATCCACCTTCACCCGCTTCGAGCCGCCGACGCGCTCGAACTGCTGATCGACCAGCACGCGCAGGATCTTGTTCTGCGTCTCGCGCGGCATTTCACCGACTTCATCGAGATAGAGGATGCCGCGATGAGCCTCTTCCAGGGCGCCGATCTTGCGCGCCTGCCCCGGAGAACCTTCCGTGCCGAAGAGCGCGATTTCCATGCGCTCCGGTGTAATCGCTGCTGCATTTAGCGCAACGAAAGGACCGTTGGCGCGGGTCGATTTCTTGTGGATCATCCGGGCCACCAGCTCCTTGCCGGAGCCGGAGGGGCCGAAGATCATGACGCGGCTGTTGGTCGGCGCCACCTTGTCGATCGTCTGGCGCAGTTGCGAGACGGCAACCGACGTGCCGATCAATTCCACCGCATCGCCGGTGCGGCGCTTCAGCTCTGAAACCTCTCGCTTCAGCTTTGAGTTTTCCAGCGCGCGCTCGGCAATCAGGATCAACCGATCAGCCTTGAAGGGCTTTTCAATGAAGTCGAACGCGCCGCGCTTGATGGCAGAGACGGCCGTCTCGATATTGCCGTGACCGGAAATCATGACCACGGGCAATTCCGGATGACGCGCCCTGATCTCGTCCAGCAGCGCGAGGCCGTCGAGCTTGCTGCCCTGCATCCAGATATCGAGGAAGATCAGCCTCGGCGCTCGATCCGAAATGGCGGCAAGAGCGCTGTCGCTATCATGTGCCGTGCGGGTTTCGTGCCCCTCATCCGAAAGAATTCCCGAAACGATTTCGCGAATGTCTTCCTCGTCGTCGACTACGAGAATATCAGATGCCATAGACGCTTTCCTTATCGCTTGCTGTCTGGGCGACGGTAGCCTGCTCACGGCGTGGCAAATGCACGCGGATCATGGCTCCCCTGCCCTGGTCGAAATCGGCGGGGGCATCGTGGAGCTCCAGCTGCCCACCATGGTCTTCAATGATCTTCTTGACGATGGCGAGACCGAGGCCCGTGCCCTTGTCCCGCATCGTCATATAAGGTTCGAGAATGCTGTGACGGTTCTCCACCGGCAGGCCGCGGCCATTGTCGATGATGTCGACGGTAAAGCGATCGCGATCCTGATCCAGAGATGCGCGCACCAGAACTTTCGGCTGATCGCGCGCCTCGTCGCTTGGCACACCCTCGATTGCCTCGACGGCATTCTTGATGAGATTGCCGAAGGCCTGGCCAAGCATGCGGGCATCGAACATGCCCTCGAGCCGCTCGTCACCCAGCTCTCGTTCGAACTTGACGTGGTTGTTGCCCATTTCGCGCAGGAACACCGAGTCACGCAGGATATCGCGCAGATCGCTAGGCTCCATCGTCGGCTTAGGCATGCGGGCAAACGAGGAGAACTCATCGACCATGCGGCCGATATCACCCACCTGCCGGATAATCGTATCTGTGCACTGATCGAAGACCGGTCGATCGGCTTCGGCGATGTTCTTGCCGAAACGCCGGCGGATACGTTCGGCGGAAAGCTGGATCGGCGTCAGCGGGTTCTTGATTTCATGGGCGATGCGGCGCGCGACATCTGCCCAGGCGGTCGAACGCTGCGCAATGACCAGATCGGTGATGTCGTCGAGGGTAATGACATAGGATTCATTGGCATCGCGCGATTCCTCCCGCGTCACCTGAACACTCAGCGTCCGCACCGTACCACCGCGCACCAGGCTGATCTGCTTGCGGAAATCGTTTCGATGGCGCGTCGTCGCCTCGGTGACGACCTGCTCGACCTCGGGTGCGATTTCCGCCAGGTTCTGGCCGACGAGTTCGTCGCTCGTCAGTCCCAGCAGATCTTCTGCGGAAATATTGACGATCGCGATGCGGCGATCGTGCTCGACACCGATCACAGCCGCCGTTACGCCCGACAGCACCGCCTCGATAAAGCGGCGACGGTCATCGACCTCGTCCTTGGCTTCGAGGATTTCATCGCGCTGCGTACGAATTTCCGAGATCATCTTGTTGAAGGTGCGCGACAGGCTGCCAACGTCGCCATCTGCCGAGCGCACCGGGACCAACACGTTCATGTTGCCGGAGGCAACATTGTCCGCGGCACTGATGAGAAGACGGATCGGCCGTACGATACGGTCGGCGATAGCGATTGCAGTCCAGATCGCGGCCAAAAGCACGATCAGCGCAAAGCCGATATAGAGAACCGCAAAGGCGATCTGCAGGGACATACGCCCCTCTTCCATCGCCTTGTATTCAGCGGTGTTATCCTCCACCATCCGCATGGCGTTCATCACGCGCGGATCGACGGCACGCACCGTATAGAGGAAGGAGCCAGGGATTTCGTCGAGCTTGATGACCGCACCGACGAGATTGGTCACGCCGGGCGGAATGAGCGTCGGCTGACCATTGGCCGATGAATCCAGCGCATCTTTCGGGATCGCCGGGAGCGGCCGTTCTGTCTTGATTTCGGCCTGGACGATGGCGGTGCCGTCACGACGCACGAGGAAAGCGCCGAGCAAGCCGCGCCCGCGGGCCTGGCGCGTCATCAGATCGGCAAAGCCGGTGCGATCGAGGCTGTAAAGCGAACGATTGCGCTCTAGATCGTTCGCCATCGACACCGTCTGCCCCTGCAGGTAGCTGGCGTTCTCCATCAGATAGGCTTGAGCGACATTCTGCGAGGAGCTGATGATCTGCTGCGTGCGCACGCCGAACCAGCGATCGAGACCGATATTCAGGGTGAGGCTTGCGACGATGGCGACCAGAATGGCCGGCGTGATCGCCACGATGGAGAAAAGTGCAACGATGCGGATATGCAGACGCGCCGCCGCGCGGCCTCGGCTACGTGCCTTCATCAGCCGTGCGACTTCGCGCACGATGAGTGCGATCAATCCGAATACGAACAGGCCGTTGATGACGACGGAGGTAAAGACGACCGAAGACGTCGGGGCAACCGGCGTCAGGCCGAGAAGCATCAGCAGCGTGGCGATCGCGCACAGAAGCGCGCCGCCGGCCAGAACAAGGCCAGGTAGGGCGAAGGAAGCACGACGGTCTGTCACCTTGACAGCCGCCTCGTCGCTCGCCGCCGGCGACACCGCGTCCTTGATCATTCCCATCATCTCCACGCCCGAACGACGATTGGCAGCCTTGCCGATCCGCGCCCCACCAATTCGGCTAAAGCACAAGCGACAGGCTAGGCCGAAACCGTCATCCGGTTTCGCCAGAAAGCGAAACCATTAACTCAAATCATCTCTGCAACACATTGAAAAATCGCACGAAGTCCCATCTCAATGGAAAAACGCCAGATGAATCATCATCGCAAGAACGACGAATCTGCTGCGTGACCTTTAAGCAACGCATTGTGGCGAAAATGCAACGCATATGCTTGCGTTGTCAAGCCGTTCGGGAGCTCCTGTAAACCGAAACTCCCAGTTCTCTGATCTTTTTGCGCAGCGTATTGCGGTTCAGTCCCAGCAGATCGGCAGCCTTGATCTGATTGCCGCGCGTGGCAGTAAGCGCGGCGAGGATCAACGGATACTCCATTTCCGTCAGGACGCGGTCGTAGAGGCCGGGCGGTGGAAGATTGTCGCCGAAGCTCGAGAAATAGGTCCGCATGTTTTCTTCGACGGCCTGCGCGATGGTCATGGTGCCAGTGCGGACCGGGCCTTTCTCGATCGGGCTGTCGGGCACGTCGGCGCGCAGTTCCGCATCGATGATCTCCTTGGTGATGACATCTTGCGGATAGAGCGCCATCAGACGGCGAATGAGATTTTCCAGTTCGCGAACGTTGCCCGGCCAGGGATAGGCCTTCATGAGCTCCAGCGCCTCCTGATCGAAACGCTTGGAACCAAGGCCTTCCTTTTCGGCCTGCTGTATGAAATGGCGGACGAGATCGGGGATATCCTCGGCACGATCGCGCAGCGGCGGTAGCCGCAGCGGCACGACATTGAGGCGATAATAGAGATCTTCGCGGAAGAGGCCCTGGTTGATCGCCTGCTTCAGATCCTTGTTGGTGGCGGCGACGATGCGCACGTCGGTGCGGATCGGCGTGCGGCCGCCGACGGTCGTGTACTCGCCCTGCTGCAGAACGCGCAGCAGGCGGGTCTGCGCATCCATCGGCATATCGCCGATTTCATCGAGGAACAGCGTGCCACCCTCGGCCTGCTCGAAACGTCCCGTGGAGCGGGCCTGAGCGCCGGTGAAGGCACCTTTCTCGTGGCCGAACAGTTCGGACTCAATCAGATCGCGTGGGATCGCAGCCATATTGATGGCGACGAACGGGCCATTGCGGCGCTTGCCGTAATCGTGCAGGGCGCGCGCCACCAGCTCCTTGCCCGTGCCGGATTCGCCAGTGATCATCAGCGTTAGATCGGTCTGCATCAGGCGCGCGAGCACGCGATAGATTTCCTGCATCGCCGCCGAGCGGCCGACGAGCGGCATGCCGTCCTGCACGTCGTCATCGATCTTCGTCGGCTTCCGCTTGGGCTCGGCGAGAGCGCGGCCGACGATCGCGATCAGCTCCGTCAGATCGAACGGCTTCGGCAGATAATCATACGCACCTTTTTCGGATGCCTTGATCGCGGTCATGAAGGTATTCTGCGCACTCATGACCAGAACCGGCAGATCCGGTCTCGCCTTCTTGATGCGCGGTAGCAGGTCGAATGCATTTTCGTCGGGCATGACGACGTCGGTTACAACGAGGTCGCCTTCGCCGGAGGAAACCCAACGCCAGAGGGTAGCGGCGTTGGAGGTGATGCGTACATCGTAACCTGCGCGGCTCAAGGCCTGATTGAGCACGGTACGGATGGCCGCATCGTCATCGGCGACAAGGATCGTGGCTGTCATCGAGTAGTCCCTGTAGAGTTCGGAAGTGGGGCATCTTCTGAAGTGATGCCCTTGGAGGCTGGCATCAAAACACGGAAAGTAGTGCGATGGTTCTGGCTATCGCATTCGACGATACCGCCGTGGTCGCCGATGATCTTGGCGACCAATGCGAGGCCGAGGCCGGTTCCGTTCGTTTTCGTTGTGATGAACGGATCGAAGAGATGCGGGACGAGATCGGGCGGCACGCCGGGACCATTGTCGATGACGCAGAACTCCAGCGGCAATGAGATCTTTTCGCGGGTGCCGGCAACCGACAACCTGATCCCGGGGCGATAGGCCGTCGTCAGCATGATCTCGCCGTCCTGACGGTCGCCGACCGCCTCGGAAGCGTTCTTCACAAGGTTGAGGAAGACTTGCACAAGTTGGTCGCGGTTCGCAAAAACCGCCGGCAGTGATGGATCGTAATTCTCGGAGATCTTGATGTTGCGGGCAAAGCCGGCCTTGGCAACGGCCTTAACATGATCGAGCACCGAGTGAATGTTGACGGGCACGCGATCGACCGGCCGCTCATCGGAGAAAACTTCCATGCGGTCGACTAGTGACACGATGCGGTCGGTTTCGTCACAGATCAGGCGCGTCAGTGCCCGATCATCATCCTCGACCGATTGCTCGAGCAGCTGCGCGGCGCCGCGAATGCCAGACAGCGGGTTCTTGATCTCATGCGCCAGCATGGAGGCAAGGCCTGTGACCGAACGGGCGGCTGCCCGATGTGTCAATTGCCGGTCGATCTTGTCGGCCATGGAGCGCTCCTGGAACACCACGACGACAGAGCCGGTATCGCTCGACACCGGGGCGACATAGAGGTCCACAAGCTTGTCCTGTCCCAAGCGTGGCGAGCTGAGGTCGACACGATATTCGTTGACCGGCGCACGGCGCTCGCGAACTTGGTCGATCAGCGCCAGCAGCGGGCTGCCGAAAGGGATGAATGTCGAAATCTTATAGCGCGAGAGATGCGAAGCGCTGGCGCCGAAAAATGCTTCAGCCTCCCAGTTGGCAAAGGCAATGAGGCCCGCCTCGTCAACCATGATGACCGGGTTCTGGATCGCATTGAGAACCGCCATGGCTACCGAATTGGCCGCGTCGCCCTCGGCTCCGGAACTTGATTTCGAAGTCATGCAGCCTCCTGGACGCATTGGGCGAGATCGGCGCCGGCCTGCAGCGCGGCATGGAACGATGCGGCTACCTCGCCGCTCTGTCTCGACGTCATGATTTTCGCCTTGTCGGTACCTGACGTTGCCGGCGCGTAGCGATCGAGATACCAGGCCAGATGCTTGCGGGCATGGCGGATGCCAACGGCTTCGCCATAGAACTCCAGCATCATGCGGTAATGCTCGAGCGCGACCTCGATGATCTCCTGTCGGCCCGGTTCGCGATGACCAGCAAGAACGCCTGTATGCCATGGGCGGCCTTGGCAACCACGGCCGATCATGACCACGTCGGCGCCGGATCGCCGCAGGATTTCCTCGGCGTCTTCGATCGTTTCGACATCGCCATTGGCAACGAGCGGGATGGACACGACATCGCGTACCGCGTGGATCGCATCCCAATCCGCCCTACCCTCATAGAACTGCATGCGCGTGCGACCATGGATAGTGACGAGCTGAATGCCAGCCTCCTCCGCACGACGCGCGATATGAGGCGCATTGATGGAATTCTCATCCCAGCCAAGGCGCATCTTCAAGGTCACGGGAATGTTCACCGCGCCGACTGTCGCTTCGATCAAAGTCAGCGCATGATCGGGATCGCGCATCAATGCCGAACCGGAATAGCCGCCAATGACCTTCTTGGCGGGGCAGCCCATATTGATATCGATGATGTCGGCGCCGTTGTCGGCCGCGATCTTGGCCGCCTCGGCCATCCAATAGGCCTCCCGGCCGGCCAACTGCACCATATGCGGCTTCAATCCGGCGCTCTTCAGGCGCGCCCAGGACTCTGCCGTATCCTGTACGAGCTCGCGACTCGCCACCATTTCCGTGACGACAAGGCCCGCGCCGTAACGCAAAGCGAGCTGTCGGAAAGGCAGGTCGGTCACACCCGACATCGGCGCAAGAATGACGCGATTACGGATGGATACCGGACCGATGAAAAATGGGGCTGCGAGCTTGGAGGAAAGCAAGTGATTATCTTTCGGGCACACTATACATCTGCACTATTTTTAGACACGCTTTAAAAGTTTGCCAAGAGGTTTCGAGGAGCCTCGATATTTTTTGGGCAAATGCTGGAAAGTTCTTGAGTGAGGCGATAGACCCTGCTGAAGCAGGATCCCGTTTTGGCGATCTATTTAGCATGTGCTTGTTCAAAGGAAAGCTTTACGCTTTTCAAAGCCATGCCGAAGACCGAGCCTTTCATATTTCGGGGGTTTATGACGCAAATGCATTCAACGCAACCGTTGTCGGTGGGAATTGTGATCGTTGCCGCCGGGCGTGGCGAACGAGCAGGCTCTCCGGAAGAAGGCCCGAAGCAATATCGCCCGATCGGCGGCAAAGCGGTTATTGCGCATACGCTTGAAAGATTCGTGACATGGCCGCAGGCATCGAAGATCGTCGTCGTCATTCACCGAGATGATGAAAAACTACTCCGCTCCGCGCTGGGCCAAGTCGCCGAAATGCCTGAGATCGAGATCGCCTTTGGCGGCGCGACGCGCCAGCAGTCCGTGCTTGCCGGGCTAAGGCATTTGAAGGACAGCGGCGTGACGCATGTGATGATCCACGACGCCGTGCGCCCCTTCTTCGATCATGATCTGCTGGATCGCGTCACAGCGGCCCTTGCAGCTGGCGCGCCGGCCGTGCTGCCCGCCATGCCGGTCAGCGACACGCTGAAGCGTGGCAACGCGAGTGGCTTGGTGGCCGAGACCGTGCCTCGCGACGGACTTCACGCTGCGCAAACGCCGCAGTCGTTCCGCTTTACCGATATTCTTGCCGCGCATGAGAAAGCAGCGGCCGACGGCAAAAGCGATTTCACCGACGATGCAGCAATCGCCGAATGGTGTAACCTGCCGGTGACATTGGTGACCGGCAGCGCGGATAATGTGAAACTGACGATCAAGAGGGATATCGCCATGGCCGATGAAAAGCTGACCGCCGGACTTTTGCCTGACGTACGCACCGGCAATGGCTATGACGTCCACCAGCTGGAGCCAGGCGACGGCGTCACCCTTTGCGGCGTCCTTATTCCGCACGACCAGCGGCTGAAGGGGCATTCGGATGCCGATGTGGCCCTGCATGCCCTTACGGATGCCCTGCTTGCCACATGCGGCGCCGGCGATATCGGCGACCATTTTCCGCCCTCCGATCCGCAATGGAAAGGTGCGCCGTCCCGCATCTTCATCGAACATGCGGCAAAGATCGTGCGCGAACGCGGCGGCACCATCATGAACGCGGACGTCTCGCTGATCGCCGAGGCGCCGAAGGTCGGGCCGCACCGCGATGTCATGCGGGCCAAGCTTTCCGAATTTCTCGGCATCAGCATCGATCGCTGCTCGGTCAAGGCAACGACAAACGAAAAGATCGGCTTCATCGGTCGCCGCGAGGGCATTGCAGCCATCGCGACCGCGACCGTCGTCTATCGCGGAGGTAAGGCTTAATGCATTTTCCCGATGAGATTATCGCTCTCGCTCAGAAGATCGTCACCGACTTCACAGCCAGGGGCTGGATGGTCGCCACAGCTGAATCCTGCACCGGCGGCCTGATCGCCGGCGCACTGACGGAGATCCCCGGCTCCTCCGCTGTCGTCGATCGCGGCTTCGTGACCTATACCAACATCGCGAAGATGGAGATGCTCGGCGTCCAGGAGCAGACGCTGGCGCAATTCGGCGCGGTTTCGAAGGAAACAGCGCTGCAGATGGTGCATGGCGCCCTCTTCCGCTCGCGGGCCGATTTTGCCGTGGCAGTCACCGGCGTCGCCGGGCCTGGCGGCGGCTCTGCGGAAAAGCCTGTCGGGCTCGTCCACCTCGCCGCCAAGGCACGCAATGACAAACTCATTCATCATGAAATGCGCTATGGCGATATCGGCCGCGATCAGGTTCGGCTGGCCACCTTGAAAACGGCGCTGGAGATGCTCGTTACGCTCGGTCAGTGACCGGACGCGGCATCAGACATAGATCTTGTTGGCACGCGTCTCGAAGGCATCCGTGAACATGCGGAAGGCCCGGTCGAACATCGACCCCATCAAGGCGCCGAGAATGCGGCTCTTGAACTCGTAATCGATGAAGAAATCGATGACGCTACCGCCATTTTCCGACGGTTGGAAACGCCAGCGATTGTCGAGATATTTGAACGGGCCATCGATATATTTCACATCGATGGCCCGTTCAGCCTTGTTCAGCAGCACCTGCGTCGTGAAGGTCTCGCGGATCGCCTTGTAACCGACGGTCATATCGGCAACCAGCAGGATCTTGCCGTCACGCTCCTTGCGATTGCGGATCATGAGCGCCTCGCAAAGCGGCAGGAATTCCGGATAGCGCTCGACGTCGGCTACGAGATCGAACATCTGGTCGGGGGAATGCGGAACGGGGCGATGAGTTTCGAACTGAGGCATGAGCCGCAATTAAGCAGGACGGCCAAGAAGATCAAGAAGCTGACGCATTTCGCCGCGGGATTTCAGCTGTAAAACGGGCACGTTCGGGCCATGCTGCGCGAGGCCGGCAATAACTTTGGGCGAGAATTTCTCTTCAAATGTCCAGATGAAATGCAGAAATTCCCAGTCAACTTTCTCGATACAGCCCGGCGCCATTTCAGGGCGCGTGCGGCCCATCCACTTGATCCAGCGGGAGATTGCACCCCAGACACATAGCAGACGCGGCATCCGCACCCAAATGACGAAATCGGTGCGCGGCAGGCGCACATCAAATGTCGACGGGTTGGTGCCGTCCAGGATCCATCGCTCTTCCTGAACCTTGGCGACGATGATAGCGCGTTGCTCTTCCTTATCGCGCTGCACCCAGCCGGGCAGCCACAGGACGTCGCGATCGATGGAGACATAGGTTAGGCCGAAACGAGTGGCGATCTTCTGTGATAGAGTCGATTTCCCGCCACCGGAGCAACCCATGACGAGAATGCGATTCGCCCGTCTAATAAGGGTAGCAGCCTCTTCAAGATCAACGGCATGGGAAAGCGCCTGCGGCGCAACAGTCTGCTCCACGGTCCAGCTCCATAGTCTCATCTAAAGCGCCGACATCGATCACAAACGGCGGCGTGTTCCCTAAGCCGCTCACATGACGAAGACATGACGGCGCGAACAAAAACCGCGGCACAATCGCCGCGGTTCCTTCAAAAGATAAAGCTGGATGGTTTTCGGCTTACTCTGCTGCCAGCATCAGCTTCTTGGCGCGAGCGGCGCGCAGGCGCTCGAAATCGTCACCTGCATGATGCGAGGAGCGCGTCAGCGGGCTCGATGACACCATGAGGAAACCCTTGGTGTAAGCCACAGTCTCATAGGACTTGAACTCTTCTGGCGTGACGAAACTCATGACCTGATGATGCTTGCGCGTCGGCTGCAGATACTGGCCGATGGTCAGGAAGTCGACGTCGGCGGTGCGCAGGTCATCCATCAGCTGCAGGACTTCGTTACGCTCTTCACCGAGGCCGACCATGATGCCCGACTTGGTGAACATGGTGGGGTCCAGTTCCTTCACCCGCTGCAGCAGGCGAACCGAATGGAAGTAGCGTGCACCGGGGCGTACCGTGAGGTAATTGCCAGGCACGGTTTCCATATTGTGGTTGAAGACGTCGGGCTTGGCGGCGACGACGCGCTCCAGAGCGCCCGGCTTCTTCAGGAAGTCCGGCGTCAGGATTTCGATCGTGGTCCCCGGCGAAGCGGCGCGGATCGCCCAAATCACCTTCTCGAAATGCTCGGCACCGCCATCTTCCAGGTCATCGCGGTCGACCGAGGTGATGACGACGTGGCTGAGGCCCATCTCCTTGACGGCTTTCGCCACATTTCCCGGCTCGGCCATGTCGAGCGCGTTCGGCTTGCCGGTCGCGACGTTGCAGAAGGCGCAGGCGCGCGTACAGATCTCGCCCATGATCATGAAGGTGGCGTGCTTCTTGTCCCAGCACTCACCGATATTCGGGCAGCCGGCCTCTTCACAGACCGTGACGAGCTTGTGCTCCTTCACGATCGAACGCGTTTCGGCATAGCCCTTCGAGGTCGGCGCCTTCACGCGGATCCAGTCCGGCTTGCGCAGAACTTCGGTATCCGGCCGATGCGCCTTCTCCGGGTGTCGTACGCGCTTGGCTTCCGAGTTGATCGTGTCGAGAATGGTGACCATGAAACGTCTACTTTCCGCCGCTCAAATGCGGCCCTTCATCGCCGTGCGACTTTGGCGAGGAATATCAGAATGCATGCACCGATGAAACCGGTGATGAAAAAGCCGAGCCGGCCGCCCGGTACGCCAACATGCAGGGCCACCAAAAGCCCTGTAGCGACTACCGAGCCGGCAATACCGAGGATGATGTTGAGAATGATGCCATAGCGCGTATCCATCAGCTTGCCAGCGAGCCATCCCGCAAGACCCCCGATGATGATCAGACCCAGCCAACCAACGCTTTCCATCAAACCCTCGTTTCAAGCGCAACTCAGGACAATTCTGCCGAACGCCGCGCTGCCTCTTACCGATAATGCGCTACACGATCAATCTCGCCAGCAGCACCACGACGATCGCGCCGACGGTGGCATGGATGATTTCCACCACCAGCGCATTTTCAATGCCGAGCGAGATCCCGAAATAGTTGAACAGGAAACCGCCCACAAAAGCGCCGATCACGCCGCTCACCAGACAACTGATGAGGCCGCCGCCACCGACGATCAGGCTCGCGAGAAACCCCGCGACCAGACCGATGAGAAGAAAGACGACCCAACCTTGCGCAGCTATAGACATGTTGATTTCCCTTCCTGTTTTCCACCCTTCGGATAAAGGGCATGGCAGGAAATTATCAAGCGTTCAGCACTCGGCCATAGGCATCGAGCACAGCTTCCTTCATCGTTTCCGAAACGGTCGGATGCGGGAAGATCGTGTGCATCAGCTCTTCTTCGGTCGTCTCCAGGTTCATGGCGACGACGAAGCCCTGAATGAGTTCGGTCACTTCTGCGCCGACCATGTGTGCGCCCAGCAATTCGCCGGTCTTCTTGTCGAAGATGACCTTGCAGAGGCCCTGATCCTCACCGAGCGCGATCGCCTTGCCGTTGGCAACAAAGGAGAAGCGGCCAACGCGGATGTCGCGGCCGAGTTCCTTGGCCTTGGCTTCCGTCAGGCCGACTGAAGCGACCTGCGGATGGCAATAGGTGCAACCCGGGACCTTGCTCTTGTCCGTCGGGTGAACGTTCGGCAGGCCGGCAATCTTCTCGATGCAGACGACACCCTCATGCTCGGCCTTATGAGCCAGCATCGGCGGACCGGCAACGTCGCCGATGGCATAGATGCCCGGTACGTTGGTCTTGCCGTAACCGTCGATGACGACGCAACCGCGGTCGGTCTTCACGCCCAGCGCCTCGAGGCCGAGGTTTTCGATGTTGCCCTGCACGCCGACGGCCGAGATCATGCGGTCGGCAACGATCTGCTGAACCTTGCCGTCTTCGGTTTCGACATGGGCGGTAACGCTGTTGGCAGCCTTGTCGACCTTGATGACCTTCGCCTTGGTGAAGATCTTCAGGCCGCGCTTCTCAAGCTGCTTGCGGGCGATTCCGGAGATTTCGGCATCCTCGACCGGCATGATCGTCGGCATGACTTCGACGACGGTGACGTCGACGCCCATCGAGCGATAGAAGCTTGCGAATTCGATGCCGATCGCGCCCGAGCCCATGACGAGCAGCGACTTCGGCAGGAAGTCCGGCTTCAGCGCCTCGAAATAGGTCCAGATCAGCTTACCATCCGGCTCGATGCCGGGCAGAGCGCGCGGACGTGCGCCAGTCGCCACGATGATGTGCTTGGCGGTGTAGGTACCCTCGCCCTTGACATTCTTCGGCACCGGATGCTGCGGCTCGACGACCGGCTTGGTCGACTTGCTGACGACGATTTCGCCGGGCTTGGTGATCTTGGCTTCGCCCCAGATGACGTCGACTTTGTTCTTCTTCATCAGGAAGCCGACGCCGGTGTTGAGGCGGGCGGAAACGCCGCGCGAGCGGGCGACGACCGCCTTCACATCAGCACTCACCTTGCCTTCGAGAACGAGGCCGTAATCCTTGAGATGGTTGGAATGATCGAGGATCTCAGCAGAACGGAGCAGCGCCTTTGTGGGGATGCAACCCCAGTTGAGGCAGATGCCGCCCAGGTGCTCGCGCTCGACGATCGCGGTCTTCAGGCCAAGCTGGCCGGCGCGCACGGCGGCGACATAACCGCCGGGACCGGAGCCGATGATAATGACGTCGTAATTCTCAGCCATGTGTTTCCTGCCTTATTGGTGGCGGCGGATCGAAGCCGGCGCCTTAACTGTATCAGAGACCGAGCATCATCCGCACGATCGGCTCGAGGCCGCGACCAAGAGCTCGGGTATTTTCCGCATCGAGATGTACGCCGTCGAGCGGCGTGGTGACGGCAACTGTATTGGCATCGAAGAAGCCGCAGCCCAGTTCGTCGGCCAGATCGCTATAGAGCGTCGGCAGCTTGCTCGATTCCTTGACTGCGCCGAGATAGCTCGCCGCGAAAGCGGCATTGGCGGTCTCGGAGATCGCCGGCGGGGCGACGATGAGGATATCCGGCACCTCATAGTCGAACCCCCAGGCGTGATTGCGCACAAGCTGAACCAGCCGGCTGATGCCCTGCAGAGCAGCGAATGCCGAGCCGGCAACAACCGGCTTCATGTCATTCGTGCCGAGCAGGATGATCACAAGATCTAGGGGATTGTGGCTCTGCAGGATCGTCGGCAAAATCCTCGCGCCGTTGCGATCGCAGTCGGCGAGATGATCGTCGAAAGCGGTCGTGCGGCCGTTCAATCCTTCCGGGATCACGCGTACCTGGTTGCCGAGCGCCTTTTGCAGCACGCTCGGCCACCGATCTTCATAGACATGACGGCCGACCGTCTCGGCGCTGTAGCCCCATGTCAGCGAGTCGCCGTAACACAGAACAGTCTTGGTCATTCATGCCCTCCGTATTGCCAAGGCTCAGACGAGCATCCCCATCGGATTTTCGATGTAGCCCTTGAAGGCTGCCAGAAGCTCGGCGCCGAGCGCACCGTCGACAGCGCGATGGTCGGTCGACAGCGTGACGGTCATCACGTTGGCAATCACCATTTCGCCCTTCTTGACGATGACACGCTGTTCGCCAGCGCCGACGGCCAGAATGGTCGCATGCGGCGGATTGACGACGGCCGCGAAGTTCTTGACGCCCATCATGCCCATGTTCGACACGGCAGTCGTACCGCCCTGATACTCCTCGGGCTTCAGCTTGCGCTCCTTGGCGCGCTTGCCGTAGTCCTTCATCTCGTTGGAGATGGTGGAGAGCGTCTTCTGCTCGGCGCTGCGGATGATCGGCGTGATCAGGCCGCCCGGAATGGAGACGGCAACACCGACATCGGCATGCTTGTGCTTGACCATTGCGCTATCAGTCCAGGAGACGTTGGCATCCGGAACGTCGCGCAGTGCCAGCGCCAGGGCCTTGATGACCATGTCGTTGACAGAGAGCTTGTAGGCCGGAACGCCGTCCTTCGACTTCGGCGCGGAATCGTTGAGCTGCGTGCGGAGCGCCAGCAGTGCATCGAGTTCGCAATCGACCGAGACGTAGAAGTGCGGGATCGTCTGCTTGGATTCCTGCAGGCGCTTGGCGATCGTCTTGCGCATGCCGTCATGCGGCACGAGCTCGTAAGAACCCTGCTCGAACAGCTTGAGGACGGCATCGTCGGACATGCCCTTCGGTGCGGCCGGAGCAGCAGCGGCGGCGGGCTGAGCAGCCGGCGCTGCTGCCGGAGCAGCCTTGGCGGCGCCGCCGGAAACAGCAGCTTCAACGTCCTTCTTGATGACGCGGCCATGCGGGCCTGTGCCGGAAACTGCCGTCACATCGATGCCGGCTTCCTTGGCAAGACGGCGTGCGAGTGGCGACGCGAAGGTGCGATGACCGTCGTTTGCAGCATGAACCGATGCGACCGGAGCCGAGGCGGGTGCGGCAGGAGCCGAAACGTTTGCCGGAGCAGGCGCCGCAGCGGGAGCGGCCGCAGGGGCCGCCTCTGCCTTCGGTGCTTCCTTGGCAGCCGGAGCAGCAGCGGCCGCGCCGGAAGCTGCAGCAGCGACATCTTCACCATCGGCGGCGATCACGGCGATCAGGGCATTGACCTTCACGCCTTCGGTGCCGGCTGGAACGACGATCTTGGCGACGGTGCCTTCATCGACGGCCTCGACTTCCATCGTTGCCTTGTCAGTCTCGATCTCGGCGATCACATCGCCGGACTTGATCTTGTCGCCTTCCTTGACGAGCCACTTGGCGAGGTTACCCTCTTCCATGGTCGGCGAGAGGGCAGGCATAGTGATGTTGATAGGCATCGATGAGCCCTCCCCTTACTTGTAGCAAACGGCCTTCACCGCATCGACCACTTCAGCGACGCTCGGGAGCGCCAGCTTTTCGAGGTTGGCGGCGTATGGCATGGGTACGTCCTTGCCAGCGATCGTCAGGATCGGCGCATCGAGATAGTCGAAGGCCTGCTGCATGACGCGGGTGGCAATTTCCGTGCCGACGGAGGACTGCGGATAGCCTTCCTCGACGGTGACCAGGCGACCGGTCTTCTTGACCGATTCGATGATCGTCGGAAGATCCATCGGACGGATGGTGCGCAGGTCGATGAGTTCGACATCGATGCCCTGGGCTTCCAGCTCGGCGACGGCCTTCGTGGCATAGGTCATGCCGATACCGAAGGAGACGACCGTGACGTCCTTGCCCGGACGGTGGATGCGGGCCTTGCCGATCGGCAGAACGAAGTTATCCAGCTTCGGCACGTCGAAGTGCTGACCGTAGAGGATTTCATTCTCAAGGAAGATGACCGGGTTCGGATCGCGGATCGCAGCCTTGAGCAGACCCTTGGCGTCGGCTGCCGTGTAGGGCATGACGACCTTGAGGCCCGGAATATGGCTGTACCACGAAGCATAGTCCTGGCTGTGCTGGGCGCCGACGCGCGCTGCCGCCCCGTTCGGACCGCGGAAGACGATCGGAGCGCCCATCTGGCCACCGGACATGTAGAGCGTCTTGGCGGCGGAGTTGATGATCTGGTCGATCGCCTGCATGGCGAAGTTGAAGGTCATGAACTCGACGATCGGGCGAAGGCCGGCCATTGCAGCGCCGACGCCGATACCGGCAAAACCATGCTCGGTGATCGGGGTGTCGATGACGCGGCGAGCGCCGAATTCCTGCAGCAGGCCCTGGGTAACCTTGTAGGCGCCCTGGTACTCGGCCACTTCTTCACCCATGACGAAAACGTCCGGGTTGGCGCGCATTTCTTCGGCCATCGCGTCGCGCAGCGCTTCACGCACCGTCATCGACACCATTTCGGTGCCGGCCGGAATTTCCGGATCGGCGGCAGCGGCAACCTTCGGCTGGGCCGGAACCGGCGCAGCTGCTGGAGCCGGAGCGGCGGCGGGAGCTTCGGCCTTTACCGGCTCAGCAGCAGGAGCTGCCTTCGCCGACGAAATGGCATCGGCCGATTCACCATCCTGCAATAGGATAGCGATCTTGGCGTTGACCTTGACGCCTTCGGTGCCGGCGTCGACCAGCAGCTTGCCGATGATGCCTTCGTCGACGGCTTCCACTTCCATGGTAGCCTTGTCGGTTTCGATTTCGGCAATGACGTCACCGGAAACGACCTTGTCGCCTTCCTTCTTGAGCCATTTCGAAAGTGTACCCTCTTCCATCGTCGGAGAAAGGGCGGGCATGAGAATGTCGATGGGCATAGTGTCCCTCCCCGATTTAGAGCAGAATGTCGGTGTAGAGCTCGGATGCATCCGGCTCCGGATCGTTCTGGGCGAAATCGGCGCTGTCTGCGACGATGTCGCGGACATCCTTGTCGATATCCTTCAGATCGTCCTCGGTCGCCCAGCCCTTTTCGAGAAGGCGAGCGCGAACCTGCTCGATCGGGTCATGCTCGGAGCGCATCTTCTGCACTTCGTCCTTGGAGCGATACTTCGCCGGATCGGACATCGAGTGACCGCGATAACGGTAGGTCAGCATTTCAAGGATGATCGGGCCCTTACCGGAGCGGCAATACGCAACGGCTTCGTCAGCCGCGGCCTTCACCGCACGAACGTCCATGCCGTCGACCTGGATGCCTGGAATGCCGAAGGAGGCACCGCGCTTGGAGAAGTCAGCCTGTGCCGTTGCGCGGGCGGTCGAGGTGCCCATGGCGTAACGGTTGTTTTCGATGACGAAAATCACCGGCAGCTTCCAGAGCTGCGCCATGTTGAAGCTTTCGTAGACCTGGCCCTGATTGGCAGCGCCATCACCAAAATAGGCGACGCTGACATTGTCATTGCCGCGATACCAGTTGGCAAAGCCGAGGCCGGTACCGAGCGAGACCTGGGCACCGACGATGCCGTGGCCGCCGTAGAAATTCTTTTCCTTGGAGAACATGTGCATGGAGCCGCCCTTCCCTCGGGAATAGCCGCCCTGACGCCCGGTCAACTCAGCCATGACGCCACGTGCGCTCATGCCGGTTGCCAGCATATGGCCGTGATCACGATAGCCGGTGATGACCTGGTCGCCATCCTTCAAAGCCATCTGCATGCCGACGACGACAGCTTCCTGACCGATGTAAAGATGACAGAAGCCGCCGATGAAGCCCATGCCGTAAAGCTGGCCGGCCTTCTCTTCGAAGCGGCGGATCAAGAGCATCTCACGATAAGCGTTGAGCTCCGCATCACGATCGAAATCCGCGATCGGACCGCCATTGGTTTCCTTGACGGATCTTGATGCTGTTTTACGGCTGGAAACGGACGCGTTTTTTCGCGGCGCCATTCAACCCTCCCTGTGTGAGTAGCCTCGTTTCTTGTCGAGGCGTAACATAGGCAAGATTATCCGCTACAGCAATGCCATAATTGCATGGCTCATATTCTTTGCAAGTTATTGATATAGCTATAAAAAATCCAATTAACCGAAATTCGGTTAATTATGGCTATTTATTGAAAATGACGATCTCGTTCGCCTTGGAATACGTCAACTGATAGCGCGCATACTGGTCGAGCATATCCTTATCCAGGGAGCCGTCGCTCAGCAGAGCGACCTCCTTTTCGAGGTGCTCGCGCTTGGCGACGAGATCCGCCAACTCTTTGCTACGGTCGATGCGACGCTGTTCGAAAACCTCGGTTGCCTTCAGGCCATAATCGCCGTGAACACAATGATAACCGAAGTAACTCACAAAAGCGATCGTAATGGCGGGCAGAATGAAACGGCCGAACTTTTTCTTCTTATGATACTTTGTCCACATACTCGCTCGAAACGCTCTTGCCGTTAGGCGATCTCATCAAGGCCAGCGCCGCGAACATTGCGGCCGTAGACAAGATCACATCAAATCAAACACCTAGCGCTAAATTAACCGGCAGAGATTAACCGTCCGTTGACTCTAACTACGGCGGCCAACAAAAAACCGCGCCCTGGGGCGCGGTTCGACTTCAGCACATCGTGCGAGGTGCGGATCCGTGAGGATACCGCGGATCAGGCATCAGCCGCGCAGGATGGAGCGACCGGCGTACTTCGCCTGCGGGCCAAGCGCTTCCTCGATGCGGATAAGCTGGTTGTACTTGGCGAGACGGTCGGAGCGCGACAGCGAGCCGGTCTTGATCTGGCCGCAGTTGGTGGCAACGGCGAGATCGGCGATGGTGGAATCTTCCGTTTCGCCCGAACGGTGCGACATGACGGCCGTGTAGTTGGCCTTGTGCGCGGTTTCGACGGCGTCGAGGGTCTCCGTGAGCGAGCCGATCTGGTTGACCTTGACCAGGATCGAGTTGGCAACGCCCATGCGGATACCGTCGCGCAGGCGAGCAGAGTTGGTGACGAACAGGTCGTCGCCGACGAGCTGTGTCTTTTTGCCGATCAGGTCGGTGAGCGTCTTCCAGCCTTCCCAGTCGTCTTCAGCCATGCCGTCTTCGATCGAAATGATTGGATACTGAGCTGCGAGTTGAGCGAGGTACTCTGCCATAGCGCCGGATTCCAGCGTGCGGCCTTCACCTTCGAGCACGTACTTGCCGTCCTTGAAGAATTCGGTCGAAGCGCAGTCGAGGCCGAGAGCAACTTCTTCACCTGGCTTGTAACCGGCCTTTTCGATGGACTTCATGATGAAGTCGAGGGCGGCCGGAGCGCTCGAAAGGCCCGGCGCGAAACCGCCTTCATCGCCGACGTTCGTGTTGTGGCCCTGCGCTGCCAATTCCTTCTTGAGGACATGGAAGATTTCCGAACCGATGCGAACGGCGTCGCGGATGGATTCGGCGCCAACCGGCAGGATCATGAATTCCTGGAAGTCGATTGGGTTGTCAGCGTGGGCGCCGCCGTTGATGATGTTCATCATCGGAACCGGCAGCAGGCGGGCGTGAGCGCCGCCAACATAACGATAGAGCGGCAGGTTGGCGCTCTGGGCAGCAGCCTTGGCGACAGCAAGCGAAACACCGAGGATGGCGTTGGCGCCGAGGCGCGACTTGTTCGGCGTGCCGTCGAGCTCGATCATGATGTTGTCGAGCTGGATCTGATTTTCGGCATCCATGCCGCCGATCGCATCGAAGATTTCCGAGTTGACGGCTTCGACGGCCTTTTCAACACCCTTGCCATGGTAGCGCTTGCCGCCATCGCGAAGCTCGACGGCTTCATGTGCGCCGGTCGACGCGCCCGACGGAACCGCCGCGCGGCCCATGCTGCCATCTTCGAGGTAGACATCGACTTCGACAGTCGGATTGCCACGGCTGTCGAGAATCTCGCGGGCGATAATGTCGGTGATTGCGGTCATGATAGCTTCCTGCTCGCTGGTTTATAAATCGATTTAAATCGTCATAATCGAAGGCGCGGAAATTTCAATGCGGAACCGCGCCTTGATTTGACACTCCTACAGGCCGCCTAGTGCAAATTCATGTCAGCCTGTTGAATGCCTGTATTTTCAAGCCTTGGCGATGGCGTCGAAGGCCAGCAGCTTCTCGAGAAGCCGCGGCATATCCTTCAGATACACCATGTTCGGGCCGTCTGACGGCGCGTTGTCCGGATCCTCATGCGTTTCGAGGAAGACGCCGGCAACACCGACAGCAACGGCGGCGCGCGCCAGCGTCTCGACGAACCGGCGGTCGCCACCTGTCGAACCACCCTGCCCGCCGGGCTGCTGCACCGAGTGAGTCGCATCAAAGATGACGGGCGCACCCATCGCCGCCATGATCGGCAGCGAGCGCATGTCGGAGACGAGCGTGTTGTAGCCGAAGGAGGCGCCGCGCTCGCAAAGCAGAATGTTCTGATTGCCGCTGTCATTGAGCTTGGCAAGCACGTTCTTCATGTCCCATGGCGCCAGGAACTGGCCCTTCTTGACGTTGACGACGCGGCCGGTCTGGGCGGCGGCGACCAGAAGATCGGTCTGGCGCGATAGAAAGGCCGGGATCTGCAGGATATCGACCGTCTTGGCAACGACAGCGCATTGCTCTTCTGTGTGGATATCGGTCAGAACAGGAAAGCCATATTCCTTCTTCAGATCAGCAAAGACTTCCATCGACTTCTCAAGACCGATGCCGCGCTTGCCCGACAGCGAAGTACGGTTCGCCTTGTCGTAAGAGGATTTGTAGACGAGGCCGATGCCGAGCTTGTCGCAGAGCTCCTTCAAAACGCCGGCGACCATGAAGGCATGTTCGCGGCTTTCCATCTGGCAGGGACCGGCAATCAGGGAGAGCTTGGCGGTGTTGGAAAACAGAACCTTGGAGGCTCCCTCGCCGACAACCACTTCGGAATTCGTGCTCATGCTATCTCCTCGAAGGCGAACACTGCGCCATGTTCAGGCGCCAGCCGCGCCAAAATACGATTGTTCTTACGCGTATATGTGACGCCGTTAGCAGCGAAATGCGACGATGTCACGGAAAGATCGCGTGTTTTGAAAAGGATTGCCCGCGCCCGCAGACCCGGATCTTCGTTGCCGACCCGCAAGTCGTAAAAGGCTTCCATGCCCTCCGGGGTCAGAAGCTCGATATCGGCATTGGCAGATCTTACCGTCAGTCCGAAGGAATGCTCCGATACCTTTGGTCCGCTGACGACCTCTTCGAAAAAGCTGCGGAAGGCGGCCGGCCGCGTTGCCGAGATCGCTACCCGCGCAATGCCGCTGACACCGTTTGCATGGCGCTCAAGCACACCGCGATCGGTGGGCAGCGGATTGATGCGCTGGCAGCTGAATGCGAGCAAATCGGGCGAACGCAGGTCGGACGCAAAGGCCAGGCGAAATCCGGCCACGGTTTCCGTTCCGTCAGGCATTTTCATCGGCCGTGAGAAATCCAGCATCGGGCCGGCCGAGATCGCTGCGGCTTTGAAGCGCTCATCATCCGCTACGGCATCATTCGTTCCGAAAACCACGGCAGAGAATCCGTCTTCTCCGACGCGAAAGCGATAGGCCTGGTCGCGCGCCACGAAGACATTGCCTTCGATAAAGCTCGCCTCGCACTGTTCTTGCGAGGCTACACCCAAAGGTTCGAGATAGGTCTTGTCGGAAAAGAAGACGCAGGCATTTTCGGTGCCGAAGGGATGGCGCGCATCGGGAGCAACCGTAAAGCCGAGCTTGCCGAGCCGCTCGCGCGCCAGGGCGATGTTGATCGTCGGCAACACGAGATGATCCAGCGGATGCGGCAACGAAGTCATGGCTTCTCCTCTTTCCCAACGGCGGTAGATTTGCGCCCATCCATCGCGTATTTCAAGATGAAAGCGAAGCGCGCGACGACAGCTCCAAGTGCGCAATATGATCGCGCAAACGTGATTGCTGATTCTCCCCTGTAGCCGGCTCAGCTGGCTTGATTTCGAGATCGCCGAACCAGAACGCAGACGGAAAAATCCGGTGTCAACCTAGGCCTGAAAAGGAGGAATTCCCCATATTTTTCACAATGTTATATCTATTTCAGCACGCTGGCTTTTACAGCCCGTCCATTCGCGGGTGATAATTATTTAATTGTCCGAGCAAGCTTTTAACGAAATTTAAGTGCTTGCGGAACACATATGGAACATATAGTGTCCGTTCTGGATTTGTTTCACGACCTTTTCTTGATTCTGGGGTTCCAAGACGATGTTGACGCGCAAGCAACAGGAACTGCTTCTCTTCATTCACGAGCGGATGAAGGAGTCCGGCGTTCCGCCATCCTTCGACGAGATGAAGGATGCGCTGGATCTGGCCTCCAAGTCCGGCATTCACCGCCTCATCACGGCATTGGAGGAGCGCGGCTTCATCCGTCGCCTGCCGAACCGCGCCAGGGCACTTGAGGTCATCAAGCTCCCGGATGCCTATAATCCGAGCTTGCAGCCGCGCCGCGGCTTTTCGCCAAGCGTTATCGAGGGCAGCCTCGGCAAGCTCCAGCCGGTCGCGCCCCCGCCTCCGCCGAAAGTAACCCATGAAGATCACAGCAGTTCGGTATCCGTACCCGTGATGGGCCGCATCGCTGCCGGCGTTCCGATCTCGGCCATTCAGAACAATACGCATGACATAACCGTCCCCGCCGATATGCTCGGCGCTGGTGATCATTATGCCTTGGAGGTGCGAGGCGACTCGATGATCGACGCCGGCATTTTCGACGGCGATACAGTCATCATTCGCAATTCGACGACAGCAAACCCCGGTGATATCGTCGTTGCGCTTGTCGACGACGAAGAAGCAACGCTGAAGCGCTTCCGTCGCAAGGGTGCATCGATCGCTCTCGAGGCTGCCAACCCTGCCTATGAGACCCGTATTTTCGGACCGGATCGCGTCAAGGTTCAGGGCAAGCTTGTCGGGCTCATTCGGCGTTATCACTGACAGGTGACACCGGCGCGATTGGCGCGCCGAATGTCCCCGTGCGCCGATCATAGGTTCGTTGCCGCGTCCATGGCCGTTGCGGATCTTCGAATGCTGTAAGGACAGTGGGCTTGTCGCCGCTCAGATCCATTTCGACCGAGCCGGTCCGCCTTAATGTCGCGCCTGTATAAAGCGTTGCGCCGGAGCGACAATGATCGAGGCGCAGACGTATTGATGTGACGACGATATTCGCCGTATCGCAGGCCGGTGGAAGATAGGCGGCATTTTCGATCGTTACCAACACGGCGCCATTTTCAAGCATCGCCACGCACCACGCACCTTTCTGACAGGCGAAACGCCCCTGCATGGTTCGATCGAGAGCATCCTCCATTGCCCTGCGGACCGCCTTCTGTTCGTCGTTGTTCAATCGACGGCGACGCTCGGCCTTGCTGATCTTAGGCAGGCTGCTGTCGGCAACAAGCATGGTGGGAGGCTGATGTTCGAATGCGACGAGTGCCGTTTGCCATTGCTCGAAAATGAAAGCCTGCGGCCTTTCCCGGTTAGTCGCCAATATATTGTCCTGCTCTAGTGCGACCAGGACACCATCCTCGGAAATCATGAGATCGGGCTTGGATACGCCCGAACCCAAAGCCGCTGCCCCAATCGTTGCAAGCGCGAGCAACAGTCCGAGATGGCGCAGCTTGGTGCGCAAAACGCTCATCATCAGAAAGCCGGCAATGAAGGTCGGCATCAGCCACGGCGGCTGACGTCCAAACGTAATATCGCCGCCCCAGCCGGCGACCGTCTTGGCGACCAGAATGACGAGCTCCAGTCCCTCCCCGTGACTTTCCAGAATGGCCCGTCGAGACCAAAAGGCATCATCAACATCGCAGCCATGCCGAATGGCATCACGATGAAAGAAACGATCGGCATAGCGGCGAGATTGGCGGGAAGGCCATATGTCGCCAAACGATGAAAATGCTCTATCGAGAAGATTGCCGTCGATGCGCCGCCGATGAATGAGGTCGATAATATCCCACCGAAAAAGCGTGCAACGAACAGCAATGGGCCGAGGAACCTAAAGCGCGAAAGCATATTTTCGCGATGCGGCCGTCGTTTCCAAAGCGTATAGCCTGATACCAGCGCGAGCGTTGCTGCATAGGACATCTGAAAGCTAGGCCCAAGCACCTGCGACGGCGAAAGGATGAGGATGACGATTGCCGAGAGCGCCACGTTTCGCAGACTGAGCGACGGTCGATCGAACAGAACCGCGACCAGCATGATCGCCATCATGATGAAGGCCCGCTCCGCCGATACGCCGAAGCCGGAAATGAGGTAATAGGCGGTCACTGTCAGAAGCGCGCCGAAGGCGGCGATCTTCTTGGTTGGGTAAGCCTGGGCAAGACCCGGAAAAGGCTAAATAAATAGCGCAGCCCGACATAGAAGATACCCGCCGACAATGCCATGTTCAGGCCGGAAATGGCGATGATATGGGTGAGCCCGGCTACTCGGAGCGCTTCGGTCGTGTCGTCCGAAATCGCCCGTCTCTCGTCGGCGACAAGTGCCGCCGCAAAGGCTCCGGTATCGCCGGGCAAAGTCCTTCGGATCCTGTCCCAATGCTGTTGCGAAGACCGGCGAGCCAGATGTCCACCTTGGCCAGCCACGACGTCTCCGAATTGTCACTACTCAGAGATAAAAGTATCGGCGGGCCATAGGCAAAGCCATTCGCGCCAATGCCGTTGAAATAGGCACTGAAGGCGAAATCGTTGAGACGCGGCAATGCGGGGCCGGCGGGCGGCGTCAGTCTCGCCCTCACCTGAATGCGGTCGCCCAGATTGAAGGGTTCGGCCTGTTTGCGCACGTAGATGGTCACGCGCTCCGGTGGCCTGTGAATGGAAGGATTCTCGGTCGCGTCGACTTTAACGATGTACCGCCAGCGTCCATTGTCGTAGGTCTCGCGCCTCTCGATCCGACCGGTCACGGTCGTCGTCACGGCCGAGTCGAGCATGATGGTCGAAGCCCGCCAGCTTTCCCAGTGCGCAAGGGCCATGCCGAGGCTTGTGAGCATGCCGGCGAACAGCAGGTGCCGAAGCAACCGGCCCGCCTCCCTATTGAACACAAATCCGCATGTCAGCAGAAGAAGCACTGCCAGAACCGTTTGCAGGGGAGGATCGCTGTCAAAGGTGAACCAAAAGATCGCGCCGACGCCCATATAGATCGGCGCAAGCAGGATAGCGCGACCGTGGACCGCCTCCTCTTCAATCAGCCGGCCGATCGCGACTCGCATGCGACCAAGGGCGAGATAAAACCGCACGATCAGCGATACCTGATCTTGCGTACGCTCCCGTTGCCCGGTTTTGATACGCAAGGTGATTGAGGCGACGGCATGACGATCCAGCGAAGGCAGAGCAAGGTCCCGGCCATCCTCCTGCTGCTCCGGTGCCTCCAAATTAGGCATTCGCCGCCTGCCCCACGCAAAACCACAGCTTCCGCGCGATTTTTGCCGTCACCACCAGGTGATTTCAACCAAAATCCGCATGATTGCGACGAAAAAGAGCCTCGCGCGTCACACGCTATGACCAACGCATTTAGTGCAGTGCCCAAAAGTTGATACTGCGATGCACAAATCGGCACTCGGATAACTTGGCATTAGGCTCTGGATCATATAGCTAGTCGGTAGTCGCTTAACCTTTTGGCGCTTTTTATGGCGTCAATCCCGCCAAATCTTGGAGGATCAGCATGACGGAACAAAGCGCGAAACTAACTTGGGGCGAAAAGACGGTGGACTTGCCGGTCAAGACCGGAACCATCGGCCCAAGTGTCATTGATATTGGTGCCCTTTATAAGAACACCTCCACGTTCACCTACGATCCTGGCTTCACCTCGACCGCGTCGTGCGAGTCCAGTATCACCTATATTGATGGCGACGAAGGCGTCCTGCTGCACCGCGGCTATCCGATCGATCAGCTGGCCGAACACGGCGATTTCCTGGAAGTCTGCTACCTGCTCCTCTACGGCGAATTGCCGACGGCAGCCCAGAAGAAGGACTTCGACTATCGCGTCGTGCACCACACGATGGTGCATGAGCAGATGTCGCGCTTCTTCACCGGTTTCCGCCGCGACGCGCATCCGATGGCCGTCATGTGCGGCTGCGTCGGCGCTCTGTCGGCCTTCTATCACGACTCGACCGACATCACCGATCCGCATCAGCGTATGGTCGCAAGCTTGCGCATGATCGCCAAGATGCCGACGCTCGCCGCCATGGCTTATAAGTACCATATCGGCCAGCCCTTCGTTTATCCGAAGAACGATCTCGACTACGCATCGAACTTCCTGCGCATGTGCTTTGCCGTTCCTTGCGAAGAATATGTGGTCAATCCGGTGCTCGCTCGCGCCATGGACCGCATCTTCATCCTGCATGCCGACCACGAGCAGAATGCATCGACCTCGACGGTTCGCCTCGCCGGCTCTTCGGGTGCCAATCCGTTCGCCTGTATCGCAGCAGGCATTGCCTGCCTCTGGGGTCCGGCTCACGGCGGCGCCAACGAAGCCGCGCTGAACATGCTGAGCGAAATCGGCTCGGTTGACCGCATTCCGGAATACATCGCGCGCGCCAAGGATAAGAACGATCCGTTCCGTCTGATGGGCTTCGGTCACCGCGTTTACAAGAACTACGATCCGCGCGCCAAGATCATGCAGAAGACGGCGCACGAAGTTCTCGGCGAACTCGGCATCAAGGACGATCCGTTGCTCGATATCGCGATCGAGCTCGAGCGCATCGCCCTGACGGACGAATATTTCATCGAGAAGAAGCTCTATCCGAACGTCGACTTCTACTCCGGCATCACGCTGAAGGCTCTCGGCTTCCCCACGACCATGTTCACCGTTCTGTTCGCTCTCGCCCGCACCGTCGGCTGGATCGCTCAGTGGAACGAAATGATCGAAGATCCGCATCAGCGCATCGGCCGTCCGCGCCAGCTCTACACCGGCGCCCCGCTGCGCGAGTACGTACCGGTTTCCAAGCGCTAAGCTTCGGAAATGACACTAAAAAAGCCGGTTAGAAATGACCGGCTTTTTTGTTGGACAGAACTTCGAGAACGATCGCCGCCGCCTTGTCACCGGGTGGTTCTTCCGTCTGCATTCGCTGCCAGACAAGGTCATAGCCGGCAAGCATAGCCGCACGCTCCGGAGTATCTTTCGACAGGCGCTCCATGTAGCGCGCAAGCATGCCCGGCCGCAGAACGTCATTGATGAGTTCGGGCAACACGGCATAGTCGGCAATAATATTCGGAAGAGCTGCTGTCCATATCTTGATGCGCGACATCACGAATTTGGCGAGCCACTCCGTCTTGTAAGTCGAAACGACCGGAACGCCGGCGAGACCCAGCTCCAGAATTACTGTGCCTGACGCGGCCATGGCGGCATCTGCCTGCGCGAAAGCCTCCCATTTTGCTTTCTGGCCGACGACGATGTCCGGCTTGATACGCCAGTTTTCAAGCAGTGAGCGCACCAGAGCTTCCTGCTTCGGCACGGTCGGCAACAAAAAGCGGACATTATCGTTTCGCCGACTAAGTTCTTCGGTAGCCTGCTCAAAAACCGGCACAAGCTGACGGATTTCCGAGCCACGCGAACCGGGCAATAGAAGCACGGTCTTCGTATTGTCGCCGGCACTGGGATCGCGCAGCGCGCGCAGTCGGCGCGTCTCGCGCAGATCCGCGTCGACAGTCAGACGATGGCCGACATAGGTCGTCGCCGGGCCACCCAGCCGCTCCATCGCCTCGGGCTCGAACGGCAGCACGGCGAGCACGTGATCGACATAGGCGAGCATCTTCTGCGCGCGGTATTCCTTCCACGCCCAGACGCTGGGGCAAACGTAGTTGATAACCGGCAGATCGGGCAGAGCCTTGCGGACGCGCTTGGCGACGCGATGGGTAAAATCGGGGCTGTCGATGATCAGAAGAGCATCGGGTCTGGCGGCGACGATGGCGTCGGCCGTCTGGCGGATGCGCGCCAGCAGCTTCGGCAGCCGCTTGATCACCTGGATAAAGCCCATGATCGAAAGCTCGGAATAATCAAACAGCGACCGAAGGCCTTGGGCCTCCAGCGCCTCGCCGCCAACACCGACCAGTTCAACCGGTCCGGCATATCGCCGCTTCAACGCCGCAACGAGATCGCCGCCGAGAAGGTCGCCCGAAACCTCACCCGCCACGACCGCAAGTTTCAAAGGCGCAGCACTCAAAAGAAGCCCTCCGCGCTCAAGCCTCGATCGATACCGCAGACGAAAATGCCGGCCTCGTCGGCCGCCGCGATCACTGCTTCACGGTCGAGAACCAAAGCTCTGCCTGCCTCTACCGCAACGCCGGCCAGCCCGGCCTTCTTCGCATTGTGCACAGTTGAAACGCCGATCGACGGCAAGTCCGCGCGAACATCCTGCTGCGGCTTGCACAGTTTGACCAGCACGCCGCGGCGGCGCGTCGATATGCGACCTTCGGCGCGTAGCTCGGCGACACGCTCGATCATCTTGTCGGTGCCTTCGGCGCCCTCTAGCGCGACGACGCGACCGCCAACGCTCACCGCACCCTGCCCGACATCGAGAAGGCCGAGCGCATCGGCAGCCTTGGCGCCCTGTGCGATATCGCGAAGATCCTCATCCGAGGGCGAAAGCCGACCGAGAGGCCCGGTGGAAGCCAGGAGATCTGGCGCAATTTCATGCGCCCCGACGACGCGAACGCCACCGGCTTCGATGAGGCGAATGACCATCTGCAGGACGGCATTATCGCCGCCGGACAGGAGGGTTCGTATCGTCGAGGGCAATTCCCTGATGACGCGCCAAGTCGGATGCACTTCCCGCCAGGCAGGTCGCCGCGCCACGCCGCCGGACATGACGACACGATCGACGCCATAGCGGCGGAACATCGCTTCAAGGCCGGCAAAATTTCCAACACCGAGATTGGCGTGATCGAAGCTGGACCAGTCGCGGTCCGCCTCATTGGTCAGTGCGATAACAACGGGATCTTCGCCAGCCTGCCGGGCAGCGTCGGCGACATAAACAGGCAAAAAACCACTGCCCGCGATAATCGCCAGCCTGCCCTTGCCGTCTTGGCCGGCCGAAACCACGTCAGCTCTTACCGCGATTGGGGGACGACAATGCCCGATCGCTATCGGCTGCGATGAAATCGAGGATCTCGACCACTTCCTTGCAGTCGGCATATTCCTCACGGATAGCCGCGGCATTGTCCCGGATAGAGCCTTCGCCTTCGAAGATGCTCTTATAGGCGCGCCGAACACGATGGATGACCGCACGATCGATGCCGGCGCGCGTCATGCCGACGATATTGAGACCTGAAAGCACGCCCGGATTTCCGTTGAGCATACCGTATGGAATGACATCGTAGCTGGCAGCAGAAAGCCCGCCAACGAATGCCTGCCGGCCGATGCGGGTAAACTGATGCACCGCGCAGCCGCCGCCCAGAATAGCGCGGTCCTCAACGACCACATGTCCCGCGAGCATGACGTTGTTCGACATGATGACATTGTTGCCGACGCGGCAATCATGCGCCACATGCGAATTCGCCAGGAACAGATTGTTGTTGCCAACGATCGTCTTGCCGCCGAAATCGGCCGTGCCGGTATTCATCGTCACGCCTTCGCGGATGGTGCAGTTTTCACCGACATCCAGCGTCGTCTCTTCGCCGCCATGGTGAACGCTCTGCGGATCACCGCCGACAACGGCCATCGGAAATATTTTCGTTCCCTTGCCGATCGTCGTGCGGCCGCTCACAACGGCATTCGTCAGCAGGTGAACATTGTCATGCAGCACGACCTTGGGGCCGACATGGCAGAAAGGCCCGACGACGACATTCTCGCCGATGACCGCACCATCCTCAACGACCGCGAGCTTATGGATGCGCGCGCTTTTTGCGATGCTGCTGCTCATGCCTCTTTCTGATCCTTCCGTACGATCATGGCCCCGATATCCGCTTCGGCTACCAGGTTACCATCGACCTTGGCATCGCAGTGGAATTTCCAGATCGTCCCGCGTTGCTTCAGCTTAACCACATGAAACTCAACACGATCACCCGGAACAACCGGCTTGCGGAAACGGGCATTATCGATCGTCATGAAGTAGACGAGGTTTCCGCCGATTCCGTCTTTCTTTGCGCAGATTGCGCCGGCCGTCTGAGCCATGCCTTCAATCAGCAGCACCCCCGGCATGATCGGCGTCTCCGGGAAGTGTCCGGTAAACTGCGGCTCGTTTGCCGTTACGTTCTTGATGCCGATTGCGGAATTATCGCTATCGATCTCGATGATCTTGTCGACCATCAGGAAAGGATAGCGATGCGGCAACAGCTTCATTATTTCCAGAACATCGGCCGACGATAACGACGTCTTGGCTTCCTCAGTCATGCTCCGAACTCCCGTCCTTCTTGTCCCTGGCTCCTGACCGCTTCGCGATCTCCGCCGATTCTCTTAGAAAATCCCAAAGCGGCCGCGCTGGAAGACCAGCATAGCGCTCGCCGGCCGGAATACTATTCATAACGCCGCTCTTGGCGCCGATCTGCACGCCGTCGCCGATGTGGATGTGACCATTCAGACCCGCCTGTCCACCGATCTGCACGCCATCGCCGATCACCGTGCTGCCGGCGATACCGACTTGGCTCACGATAGCACAATGGCGGCCGATGCGGACGTTATGTCCGATCTGCACCTGGTTGTCGATCTTGGTGCCCTCGCCGATCACGGTGTCATCCATCGTGCCGCGGTCGATCGTTGTATTGGCGCCGATCTCGACATTGTCCTGAATGATGACACGGCCGATCTGCACGATCTTGATCATGCCGCGCGGCCCCGGCGCATAGCCGAAGCCGTCCTGGCCGATGCGTGTGCCGTTATGGATGATGACGCCGTTGCCGAGATAGGCGCAGAGCACGCTCGCGCCGCCGCCGATGCTGCAATTGCGGCCGATCTTCACGCCAGGTCCGATAAGTGCATTGGCGCCGATATAGGTTCCCTCGCCGATTTCAGCTCCAGCACCGATGACTGCGCCAGGCTCGACGCCTATGTTCGCCTCGAGCCTTGCCGACGGATCAATGACCGCAGCCGGTGAAATCGTTCCAGAGCTCGATGTAAACGTGATCGGCTGCATAGCCTGCGGATGCAACAAAGCACCGACAAGCGCGAAATCCGTGTGCGGCTTCCGGGACAAAATAACCGGGATATGGTCCGGAACGAAAGACCTCAGTGCTGGCAGGCAAATAATCGCCGAAGCCTTGCATGTCTCAAGTTCGACACGATTCTTCCGAGAAAGGATATAGCATATATCGCCTTCACCTGCCCGGTAGACAGGAGCGATAGACCTGATGACGACCTCCGCAGAGGCCGTATCATCAAGCTCCGCCCCAAGATGCTCAGCCAACTGTTTCAAGTTGACACCACCATGGGGCGGGAAAAAACCAGTATGTTCCATAAGCACCAGCTCCAGAACGGTGTTCAAGCCCGCAGTTCTGGACTGCCGATATCAGAACTGGTTAGCGATGCCAAACCGGAAATTCTGAACCTTGTCGTAGCTTTCCTTGGCGACAGGCACCGCGTAGTCGACACGGATGACACCAAACGGCGAAGACCAGATAAGACCAGCACCGAGCGATGCACGAAGCGAACTGTCGTTGTTCAGCGTATCGCCAAAGAGGTTCGCCTTATTGCCGTAGAGCGTACCAGCATCGGCGAAAGCCGCGATGCGCAGACCGATATCCTGCGGGACGCCCGGCATCGGCATGCTCGCTTCAGCCGAAGCGGTGAAGTAGGTCGTACCACCGAGCGGATCGCCGTGCGACGAGCGCGGACCGATACCAGCATTCTCGAAACCACGGATTTCGCGACCACCGAGGGTGAACTGGTCGAAGACGTTCAGCTTTCCATCGGTCGGCATGACGTAACCGGCGCCAACCGTGAACGAACCGATGATATCGGCTTCGTCGCTGATCATCTGATAGTAACGAGCCTTGCCGCTCAGCTTGTAGAAGTTCGAATCGCCGCCGAGGCCTGCAAATTCATGCGTGAACTTGGCGATAATACCTTCACGCGGCAGATTCTGATCGTCCAACGTGTTGTAGGTAAAGGTCTGCGACACAGTCGACTGGGTCCACGGACCGTCGTTGACAAGATTCAGATACGGAGCCGAAAGATTGTTCTGCCAATCGTTCGTGCCATCGTATGTCAGGCGCTTGTAGTTGTAACGCAGGGTCGTCGCCAGGTTCTCGGTGATCGGCGCGGTGACGCGCAGCGAGAAGCCTTCTTCCGAGTAGTCGTAGAAATCGTCGCTCGAAGTCTGGTTCTTGAAGACGTCAAAACCTGCAGCCAGACGATAACCGAGGAAATAAGGCTCGGTGAAAGAGATGTTGTAGGTACGATTGCCTTCTGTACCGGCGCCTGCGGCGATACGGATGTACTGACCGCGACCAAGGAAGTTCTTTTCTTCGACCGAAGCCTCGAGCAGCAGACCGCCGTTATTACCAACAGCGTAGCCGGCACCGATACCGAACGAGCCGGTCGGCTGGTCTTCGACATTGACGATCACGACAACACGATCCGGAGCGCTGCCCTGTGCGGTCGAGATATCGACCTTCGTGAAGTAGCCGAGAGCATCCAGGCGACGCTTGGCGCGCGAGATCATTTCCTGATTGAACGCATCGCCTTCGTTCAGGTCGAACTCGCGACGGATGACGTAATCGCGCGTACGGGTGTTGCCGCGGATTTCGATGCGCTCGACATAGGCGCGCTCGCCCTGGTCGACGAGATATTCGATACCGATCGTGTGACCCGTCAGATCGCGGTTACCGCGCGGCGTGATGCGAGCGAACGGATAACCGGCAGAGGCCACGCGCTTGGAAATGTTCTCGATCGAGGTCTGAATGTCCTTGGCGCTGTAGACGGACCCCTTCTGGGTTACGACAAGACCCTTCAGTTCGTCGGCATTGATGCCCTCAACCGTCGAAACGACGTTGATATCGCCGTAGGTATAGCGCGGACCTTCGTCGACGTTGAAGTTCAGCGTGTATTCGTTGTTCTGCTCGTTCAGCGTCGCATCGGCGCTGACGACGCGGAAGTCGGCATAACCATGATTGTAGTAGAACTGACGCAGCGTATCCTGGTCGGCCTGCTGACGCTCAGGGCTGTAGACGTCCTTACGGGTCAGGAAGGAGAGGAAGTTGCTCTTCTTCGTGCTGATGACCGATGCAAGACGGCCGCTGCTGTAAGCCTGGTTGCCAGAGAAGTTGATCTTGTCGATCTTGGTGCGATCACCTTCATTGATGACGAAGGCCACGTTGAGCCGGCCCTGCGCGACCTGTGCGGTCTGCGTCGTCACCTGGACATCGTTACGACCGATGGAGGCGTAAGCGTCCTTGATGGTCTTGATGTCGGCCTGAACGGTTGCTTCGTTGTAGGGACCGGCAGCATGCGTCTGGACGATGCCTTGCAGCTTGTCGTCCTTGATCTTGCGGTTGCCGTTGAAGACCACAGCGTTGATGAGCTGGTTTTCCTTGACCGAAACGATCAGAGTGCTGCCCGAAACGCTGACGTGAACATCAGAGAAATATCCGGTGGCATACAGCTGCTTCACCGATGCATCAATGTCGCCCGGAGAGAAGCTCTTGCCAGGCTTGATCGTGATATTATCACGGACAGCCGTCGCTCCGATGCGCTCCGCACCACGAACATCGACCCGCTGAATCACAGCGGCTTCCGCGACTGAGGCAGAGGCAAGTGTGACAACACCAGCGCCCGACGCAACAACACCAGCAGACAGCGCTACCGCCGACACTGCGTTCAATAATCTTGAACCAGCCTTCATTTTCACTTCTTACCTTTTTTTCAGTCGTCCCCAGCCCCGAGCGAACCCGATTCCGGCCACGTGTGTCGTTTTACCCGCTTTTGACATACAAGCAAGGGAGCAAGTTAATTTCCGTTTACTTCATTTCAAAGCGTGACCCATTCGCCACTACAGCTTTGAAACATCGTAAATAAATCGTAATTTTCCCTCTCGCTTTGCCCCTCTAGCCTAGCCGGGAACTAATATCGTTCCATGTCGCAAACACCATGAGTGAGAGCACCATCGCAAATCCAATCCGGAAGGCGATATCCTGAGCCCGTGCACCCAAAGGTTTTCCCCTTACGGCTTCAATCGCATAGAACATCAAGTGCCCGCCATCAAGTACCGGCACGGGCATCAAATTTAATAACCCTATTGAAACAGAAAGTATGGCGGCAAATTGCAACACCGCGGAGAAGCCCAGGGTTGCCATTTGACCGGACATTTGCGCAACCCTGATGGGGCCACCTAGCTGATCGGCCTTCATATAGCCGCCGATGACGTTGCCGAGATAATCAAAAGTACCGGAAACGATGTTGACGGTCTGCTTGACGCCCTCGCCGATCGCCTGGAGCGGCCCATAGGACTGATAACGTAGCTTGGGCGGCTTCTGGCCGTCCGTGATGCCGATGCTGGCGATCTTCGCTGACGCACCGAACACATCGAGTTCCTCCGACACCTTCGGCGTCACCGAGACGTCGCGTGTCTGGCCATTGCGTTCGACGGACAGCGAAACGGGCTTGTCGGCGTGAGCTGCTGCATAGCGCTGTACTTCGCCGACAGAGCCGACCGCACGTCCATCCACAGAAAGAATGCGATCGCCGAGTTCCAGTCCGACGGACGCGGCCGGGCTATTGGATGCAATCGACCCGATCAGCGGATCGATCGGCCCGATGCCGATGCTGCCGACATCCCTCTTGTTGCCGGAGGCATCGGTGTCGGTCACGGTCTTGGGAACAACCGGGAAATCGCGCATCTGGCCATTGCGCTGCATCGTCAGCACAACGTTCTTGCCAGGACGATCGCTGACGTAGCGGCCAATGTCGTAATAGGTGGCAACATTGTTGCCATCGATGGCAATCAGCCGATCCCCAGCCAGTATGCCTGCCTTTGCGGCCGGCCCGGCGGGCTCGACTACCGTCACCACAGGATCGATGAGCGCGATGCCGATGCGGCCCATCTCCATCTTGTTGCCGAATTGATCTGTGTCTTCGACTAGTTTCGGCACGATCTGGAAATCGCGCTTCTGGCCATCGCGCTCGACCGTCAGAGCGATCGTGCGCCCCGGGCGCAGACTGACGTAGCGCTGCACCTCGTCGAAAGTGGTCACGTTGACGCCGTCGATAGCCACAAGCCGATCGCCGGGCTTTATGCCGGCTTCCGCGGCCGCGCCGTCGCGCGTCACCATGGCAACGACGGGATCGGCTGCCGTGCGGCCATAAACACTGAAGAGGACGGCGAAGATTGCAATGGCGAGAATGAAATTCGCAATCGGCCCCGCGGCAACGGTCGCCGCTCTTTTCCAGAGCTTGGCACCGGCAAAGGATTGCGCGCGCTCCTCTTCGGTCATGGCCGAGAGCTGATCGACGTCGACCTTGCTGGAGGCATCTTCGTCGCCGAAGAAGCGCACATAGCCGCCGAGCGGAATGAGCGAAAGCTTCCAGCGTGTACCGTGCTTGTCAGTGAAGCCGGCAATCTCCGGGCCGAAGCCGATCGAGAAGGCCATGATGCGAATGCCGGACCAGCGGCCAACGAGATAGTGGCCCATTTCGTGCACGAAAACGAGCAGCGACAAGACAAAAACAAACGTGATGACGTTGTTTGTCAAAAAACCGATGAAGCCTGCCGCGCTACCCATGCAACGATCCTGTTCGTGTGAGAGCCGTTCGGTTTCACTGAAACCTGAACCGCTCCATCTTTCTGTTTTCGCAATTCCGTGCGGAAAACCGCTGCGCACTTTCCCTGGAATTGCTTTGGTATCAGACCCCGAGCAGAACGCCGCCCAATGACAAGGTCTCGCCGCTCATTGTCAGCGATATTACGATAGCCAACAAAAACGCTGCAAAACAAGCAAAAATTAGTCCATCGACCCGATCCATGACGCCGCCATGCCCGGGAATAAGGTGACTCGAATCTTTTACATTGAAGCGACGCTTCATAAAGGACTCGAACAGGTCGCCGACCTGACTGCAAACGGACAGCACCAGCGCAAGCATGGGAATCCGCAGGTCATCGGCAGAAAAATAGCTCCAGACGATCGCGGTTCCGGCGATGACGGCCGCAACGGCGCCGCCGATCGCGCCCGACCAAGTCTTGCCCGGCGATATGCGTGGCGCAAGCTTCGGACCGCCGATCGCGCGACCGACGAAATAGGCGAAGATATCGGTTGCCCAAACGGTCGCGAAGATGAACAGCATCAATATGAAACCGCGAAGATCCTCGTCACGTATCTCGGCAAGGGCGATCGCGGTCAGGCCGGAATAGAGTATGCCACCGGGCAGCCACCAGCTCTTTTGCCGAAGGGCGACCATGATCGCCGAGACGACGACAAAGGCGGCCAGAACCTCCATGGAGTAGACCGATTCGCCCGTCACTGTCGCACCGGCGATCAGGACCAAACCGACCCAGCCAAGCGCATTTCCCTTCGGATCGCTTCCGTGCAGATCCGATATGGTCGACCATTCATAATAGACGAGCAGGCTGATTGCGGCGGCCAAAAGCCGGAAACTGAGGCCGCCATGCCATGTGGCGGCAAGAACGATCGCGGCAAGGATGATGCCGGAGATGATACGCAGCCTCAGTTCGCGGCTCATCAGGACCCCACGGCCGCCGCCGGCTTGGCGGAAAGACCGCCAAAGCGCCGGTCGCGCGCGGCATATTTCTCCAGCGCTGCAAAGAAGAGGTCACGGCTGAAATCAGGCCAGAATTCCGGCATGAACATGAATTCCGAATAGGCGGCCTGCCAAAGCAGGAAGTTCGACAGGCGCTCCTCGCCACTCGTGCGGATAATCAGGTCCGGATCGGGAATTCCGGCCGTATCCAGGCGTGCGTCGACCAGTTCCGGACTGATGTCCTGCGGGCGAAGCCGTCCCGCCTCCACATCCCTCGCCAGGCTCGCAAAGGCACGCACAATTTCGTCGCGCGAGCCGTAATTGAAAGCGATGACCAGCGTCAGAGCCGTATTGTTCCTGGTGGTCTCCTCGGCTTCGAGCAGCAGTGGCAGGATATCGCCGCGCAGATTGCTGCGATCGCCGATGACGCGGATCCGCACATTCTGGCGATGAAGCTCGGCGAGGTCCCGCCGGATGAATGCCTTCAGCAGGCCGAGGAGATCGCTCACCTCGGTCTCCGGGCGACGCCAGTTCTCAGAAGAAAAGGCAAAAAGCGTCAGATATTTGATGCCGATATCACCGGCTGCCCGCACCGTTTCCCGAACCGCCTCCACGCCCTTGCGGTGGCCCATGGTGCGCGGCAGGCCGCGCGCGTTGGCCCAACGCCCGTTGCCGTCCATGATGATGGCAACGTGTTCGGGTACGACAGAGAACGTAGGAGCTGACATTTGGATCCGGTTTCGTTCGGCAGAAGATGCTCTGGCCTCGTAATCTAGGGCGCTGTCGCCGCTTTCAAATGTTTTCGGACAGAAAGCGACGCGTCCCAGGCTACGATCAGACGTGCATGATTTCCTTTTCTTTATCGGCTAGCAAGCGGTCGATCTCGGAAATCGTCTCATCCGTCATCTTCTGCACACGCTCGGATAGTGAGCGGCTCTCGTCCTGGCCGATTACGCCATCCTTTTCAGCCTTCTTGAGGCCATCCATGCCGTCGCGGCGCACGTGACGAATCGCGACCTTTGCCTTCTCGGCATATTCATGGGCGACTTTCACCAGCGAACGGCGGCGCTCTTCGTTGAGTTCCGGCAATGGAATACGCAGGTTCTGGCCGTCGACGATGGGGTTGAGGCCGAGATTGGACTCGCGGATGGAGCGCTCGACGGCGCCGACCATCGACTTGTCCCAGACCGATACGGTCAGCATGCGGGGTTCCGGCACGGTGATGTTGGCAACCTGGTTCAGCGGCATGCGCGAGCCATAGGCTTCGATCGTGACCGGATCCAGAATATTGGCGGATGCGCGCCCGGTGCGCAACGAGGCGATGTCGCTCTTGAATGCCGCAATGGCGCCGTCCATGCGACGCTTCAGTTCCTTGAGATCGGTGGCTTCACTCATGTCTATGCTCCCCTGTAACAAGGCGGCACCGGGTTTACCCGACGCCACAGGAATGTCAGTTGTCTGATACGATGGTCTTGCGGCCGCCGCCGGTCAAGATTTCGGCGAACCCGCCCTTCTCGTGGATGGAGAAGACGATGATCGGAATTGCGTTTTCTCGAGCGAGCGCGACGGCGGCGATATCCATGACAGCCAGCCCCTTCTCGAGCACCTGACTGTGAGTCAGATGGTCGAAGCGCTCCGCATCGGGGAATTTCTTCGGATCGGCCGAGTAGATGCCGTCAACCTGCGTACCCTTGAAGATGGCCTGCGCGCCCATTTCGGCAGCGCGCAATGCAGCGGCCGAATCGGTGGTGAAGAATGGGTTGCCGGTGCCGCCGGCGAAGATCACTACGCGGCCAAGCGAAAGGTGATAGAGCGTGGCGCGCTGCGAAAAGCTCTCGCAGATCTCAGGCATAGAAATGGCCGAAAGCACCACCGTCTCGATGTCGAGCTTGCGCAGCGAGGTTGCCAGCGCCAGCGCATTGATGACGGTGCCGAGCATTCCCATATGGTCGCCTGTCACACGGTCGCCACCCTTCGAGGCCACCGCAACGCCGCGGAAAATATTGCCGCCGCCAACCACGACACCGACCTCGACCCCCATGGCGCGTGCTTCGGCGATATCGGACGCAATCCGGTCCGCAACGGTGACGTCGATACCAAAACCCTGACTGCCCATCAGAGCTTCACCGGAGGCCTTGAGCAACACGCGCTTGTAGATCGGCTGGGACATGGTAGCTCCTTGAAGTGATCACCGGGGAATGATTGTGAATGCCGGATACACGAAGGGCACCGCGTTGTCACGCGATGCCCTGATGTTTTCCCTGATATGGTTTCACCAAACCGGGATATGTCTTCTTTTTGCTAATCAGCCCTTGGCGACAGCAGCAACTTCGGCGGCGAAGTCGGTTTCTTCCTTTTCGACGCCTTCGCCGAGGAGCAGACGGGCCATGCCGACGACTTCGATCGGGGCGCCAGCGGTCTTTTCAGCTTCCTTGATGGCAGCAGCAACCGTCAGGTCCGGATTGATGACGAAAGCCTGCGAGAGAAGAGCGACTTCTTCGAAGAACTTGCGCATGCGGCCTTCAACCATCTTTTCGATGATGGCTTCTGGCTTGCCGGATTCGCGGGACTGCTCGATGAAGACGTTGCGCTCGCGCTCGGCGACTGCAGCATCTACTTCTTCGGCGCGGATCGCCAGCGGGTTGGTAGCAGCAATGTGCATGGCAACCTGGCGGCCGATCGAGGTCAGAACGGCCTTGTCGCCGACGGACTTCAGGGCGACCAGAACGCCGAGCTTGCCGATGCCGTCGCCGGCAGCATTGTGGATGTAGGTCGCGACAACGCCGTGCTCGACTTCGAGCTTGGCCGCACGACGGAGCGTCATGTTTTCGCCGATGGTTGCGATCGCGTCCTTGATGGTGTCGGCGACCGGCTTGCCGGATGCCGGGTAGGTCGCAGCCGAGATGGCTTCGACCGTGCCGTCGGTGGACAGAGCTACTTCGGCGACGCCGCGAGCGAGGTCCTGGAAGGCATCGTTACGGGCAACGAAGTCGGTTTCGGAATTGAGCTCGACGACAACGGCCTTGTGACCGGCGCCGGCAATGGCGACCAGGCCTTCAGCGGCGGTGCGGCCGGACTTCTTGTCGGCCTTGGAGATGCCCTTGGCGCGCAGCCAGTCGATCGCTGCTTCGATATCGCCGTTGGTTTCGGTCAGCGCCTTCTTGCAGTCCATCATGCCTGCGCCAGACTTTTCGCGCAGTTCCTTCACCAGTGCAGCCGTAATCTCGGTCATAAGCTTCCTCTTGTGGGTTCATGTGGTGCGGCATGCGGTTTGCGACCGAAGCGCACCGATTTGAGGGACGAAATGTACCCTTAAGTATGACAGCGTTATGAAGCAGCGTCATACTGTGGAATTCTTGATTGGAACAAGCCTGGATTTACCGCCTACAGCGCCGCGCGTCACAAGTGACGCGCAAAGGTCGCTGCAACACTTTAAATCTACTGCATAATTTCTCCCTCAAATCGTTTCCGATTTAAGGAATTACGCAAGAGGCAAGGCGTTATCCAAAACGCGATAAGGCCGCTCGAACTTATTTAAGTCGCAAACGGCCTTATCCCGGATGTCATTGCGCTTGGGCGGACAGTCCACTGCCCGCCTCCAGGCGCGATCAGGCTTCGGTGCCGTCCGCCAGGGTCGGCTCGATCGGGGCTTCCTCGGAAGCGCCGAGGTCACGGCCGGATGCACCCTGCTGGCGAGCGATGCCGTCGATGGCAGCGCGCGAGATCAGGTCGCAGTAGAGAGCGATGGCGCGCGAGGCGTCGTCGTTGCCCGGGATCGGATAGTCGATCAGGTCCGGATCGCAGTTCGAGTCGATGATGGCAACGACCGGGATGCCGAGGCGCTTGGCTTCGTCGATCGCGATCTTTTCCTTGTTGGTGTCGATAATGAACATCAGGTCCGGCGTGCCGCCCATGTCCTTGATACCGCCGAGGGCCTTGTCGAGCTTTTCGCGTTCGCGCTCGAGGTTCAGACGCTCCTTCTTGGTGAAGCCCTGGGCTTCGCCGGAGAGGATTTCATCGAGCTTGCGCAGACGCTGGATCGAGTTGGAGATCGTCTTCCAGTTGGTCATCATGCCGCCGAGCCAGCGAGCGTTGACGTAGTACTGAGCCGAGCGCTTTGCGCTGTCGGCGATCAGTTCGGACGCCTGACGCTTGGTGCCGACGAACAGAACGCGACCACCACGAGCAACGGTATCGCTGACAACCTGCAGAGCACGGTTCAGCATCGGAACCGTCTGAGCGAGGTCGATGATGTGGATGTTGTTACGATCGCCGAAAATGTAAGGCTTCATCTTCGGGTTCCAGCGGTGCGTCTGGTGACCGAAGTGAACACCAGCTTCCAGAAGCTGGCGCATAGAAAAATCAGGCAATGCCATGCCTTTGTCTCCTTTACCGGTTGAACCTCCGCAAGGCGAACAGCATCCTCTTCGAGAATGCCACCGGGCGGAACGATCCGGATTTCTCCCGGACAATCCCATGCCTTACGTGTGGAATGCGGGTGCCCTTACATTCGATTCGCGTGGAATGCAAGGCTTTGGCAGCGAAAAATAACCGTACCCTGCCCTCAGGTAGCCAGTTTATCGAGTAGCGCCAGCATGACATTGGCATCCGGCATAGGCAAGACAGCATCGATTTCCGCCGGCAGCAAGCCGGCAATCGCGCTGTCCGCGTCGCCGGTTACGGTTCCCAGCGGTCCGCGAAAGCCGTGCTTGGTCGAGGCGAGCTCCTGCAATCGCGGGCTGATCAGCGCGTCGATCATCCGGTCGACCTGTTCATCGATGGCAATGAGCGGATGGGAGGAATAAACAGTCGGATGCGGATAAAGCACGACGGGCTTCGCTCCATTACTAGCCTGGATTCTCTTCCATCGCTGCGGATCGGCGAGAATCCATTCCACCAACTGATTCTCATAGCCGACAATCATCGGCTCGCCACCGATACCGCCCGCGAGATATTGCTCGAAGAGCTTGCCCGATGACGACGCCTTGAAGCCCATGTTGCGGAAGATGGCCTGCGCCTTGTCGCCGAACTGGAAAAGACTGGCGGCACTCGCGACATTGCCGCTCAGAAGACTTAGCACCAGTCCGGCAAACATGAAGCCTGAATTGGAACGATTGGGATCGGTGGAAACGATCCTCGACTGCCCATAGAGTGCTCCGACGCCGAGCTTTGACCAGCTCGCACCGGACAGCACCGCATCCAGCAGCGCCTTCAGATCGAGCTGATGCTGCCCCTGCGATGTCGTCGTGACAAGCCCGGCCTTGGTCAACCCATCGACAACGGGCTGCCAGGAATAGACAACAACGGGTGTGTTCAGAATAACGCGGTCGTTGCGGATCTTGATGCCGTTCTGTCGGGCGATATCGACCATGATCGAGGATGAAGGCCACAGAAACGACGGCGTCTGTGAGAGCAGCGCCTGCTCGCGCACCATTTCGACAGAACCGGCGACACGGTTATTGATCTCAAGCCCGTGGCCGTGCAGCGCCGAAATCACATCCTGATCGGCGAGGAATGCTTCCTTCTCGCCGCCGATGAAGCCGAACAGCTTGGTGCGGTTGCCAAGCAGTCCCTGCAGTTCCGGTCGACCCTTGACGGCGAAATAGCCGCCGGTTCCGGCAACGCCGGCAGCAAGAAGCCCTACTCCGAAGGCGCGGCGGGAAATGGCCATCAGCGTCCTATATCCTCTTTGAGCGATGCCTGTATAAGGCGCAACTCGGTATCAAGCGTATCGAGCCTGTCGTCGATCAGGCTGTCGGAATAGTGCACGAATGCATCTTCAAGTTTGGTCAGAACCAGCTCGACCTCCCGGAGGCGAGCGGTGTCCGGCTGGCGCTTCGCCTCGATCGCGGCAAACCCTTCCGCTACCTCGGCGGCACGCGGCAGGTAATAGCTGAGGAAACGCCGGACCGTGCCGGCGCTTTCCGGATTGGCCTCCACCTTGGCAAACACATCGGTGGCAATCTCCGCCAGATGACGCACCCGTTTTGCCGTCTCCTTGCTAGAGATCTGGCTGGCCGAAGCCTCCAGTCTTTGCGCGGCCGGTGCCGCCGCGCTCAGCAGATCACGGGCGAAATCCAGACGTCCCCTGCCGATCGCCTTCGCATCCAGACCTTCGAACATGCGCTTTGGCGCCAGAACGAAGATGAGGCCGACGAAAACCAGGAAGCCGATGATGGCGGCGATCCAGACCGGCATACCGGCCAGGAAGCTCAGCGCAGGAACCACAACCGCGGCGGCAAGCCCCGCCACGATCCAATTCCCGTCATTGCTAAACCAGTTCCGCATTATTGTCCTAGTTGTAACCGCGCACCGCCCGGAATGCGCTGACCAGATCGCCACGTCCATCGAATACGCGTCCCGAGGTCTCTTGCGCGAGGGCGTCCAGCTGCCGCTTGTCAGCGTCGCCGAAGGTGATGCCGAACACCGGCACGTGCGGATTTACCGATGCCCAACGGCTCATGAAATCGCGATTGGCATCATCAGACTTGCCGTCAGTCATGATGACGATGGCGGGCAGATAGGACGGCAAGTTCTGCGCGCTTTTAATCCAGTCGAGCGCCCGGCTAGCACAGGCATACATGTCCGTGCCGCCGCCTGCTCGCTGGCGGGAAACCCGGTCGACAAGCATCTTCTGCTGGGCTGGGTTTCCCGAACCTTCGTAGGTCGCGCGCACATTGACATCGAAGGGAATAACCATAATGCGATCGGCCGGCGTCCATTGCGCCAGCACCTTGCCGGTTTCATCCGGATTGAACAGGAACCGCGTTGCCGCCTGCAACTGCCCCTCGCCCTGCCCCTCCATCGATCCGGAAAAATCCAGGCAGAGGGCCGTCAGCGACGGTTTGCGCAATGCCACCTGATAGAGATCGAGCGCCTGGCGGATAACGGCTGGCTCCGGCATACGAACGGCGGTGACCAACCGCGTCGGATCGAAATTCCACGACGGATCCGGCTTGGCGGAGACCTCGGCAAGCGGGATTCGGCGGCCCGTATCGGCGATGCGCTTCTGCACTGGCGTGGAGCGGAGATATTCGGCAAGCTGGTTGAAGAAGGTCTCGACCTTCGGCCCTCGCCCGTGATCGACGAAGCCGATGGGCGAGTCCGCCACCACGACACCGTCAGCCGGATAGATCGCATAGAGCGGTTCCTTACCCATGCCCACGAGCTTGTCGTTGGTTTCCTTCAGCACCGCCTCATAGTTCCACATGGCGTCATAGAGGACGCCTTTTTTCGCCGAATCCGTATAGAGGTCGGCCAGCCAGCCCGACGAGCCAGAAGAACGCTCCACGCCGCCGAGGAGCGAACGCACGGTGCTCTGAACGTCGGACTTGTCGAGATCGCCCGGCTCGATCACAGGCTTATTGCCAAGCGCGCTCGACAACATGCCGAGATAGGCGCTCGCACCGGAATTGGACTGGGTGGCCGAGGTCATGAGAAACTTCAGCGAGCCGTTCTTCACCGCTGCCAGAATGTCCTTCATGTAAACCGGTTTGCCGGTCCAACCGAGCGCATCGGCCTTGGATTTGCGCACACCGAGAATGACCGGCATCTGCGCGACCGAGGTGAGTGATTTCACCCGGCGCTTGGCGTCGAACATGTCGACCCAGACGCTCGATGCGGGCCAGACGGCATCCTGCTCGACACCTTTCTCGCTCTGGAGAGCGAGGCCGATATCCAGTGTACCTTCGTAGGAGAAGGTGCAAGACGCGTTCTTCTGCTTGCAAAATCCCTCGACGATCGGCTGAAGGACCGTGTTCTCCGAGCCGGAGACGATCGAGAATTTCGGGCCTTGGCCGCCGACGTCGCAGCCGCTCAGCGCGAGAGCTGGCACAAGTGTCAGGCCGGTAACAAGTGTACGGATTGCCATGCCGATTACCGGGCCTCGATCATTGCTTTCTTCAGCTCGACGGTCATTTTCTGCATCCGCTGCTCGGCCTCGGCGCGCTTGGCGCGGCCATCCTCCTGCACCTTCAGCACGCCGCCGATCGTGTCGATCAGATCGCGATTGGCCGCAGCGAGCGTGTCGATGTCGACGATACCGCGCTGCGATTGCTGTTCTATGGCAATCGCCTGGTCCTTCATCATCCTTGAGGCCTCGCGGATCATGTCGTTGGTGGCGTCGGTAATGGTCTTCTGCAATTCGAGCGCCGATTTCTGCTGGGTCAGGCCGAGCAGGATCACCATCTTCTGCTTCCAGGCCGGCACCGTCAGCGCCGAAGTCGCCTGCAGGTTTTCGATCAGGGTTTCGTCACCGGCCTGCACGATACGGATCTGCGGCAATTGCTGGATGCCGAGCTGACGCGCCTGCTGCAGGTAGAATACGCGCTTCTCCAGCCGATCGAGCGCCTGCAGGCTGTCCTGATAGATCTGCGCCTCCAGCATGCCGCCGCCTGGATTGACGGTCGCCGCTTCGGCGGCACTCTTCAGGCGCGGGAGTTCGGTCGCGCGGAAACGCTCGGCGAACGCCTTTCCCGCCTGCACATAGGCGTCGAGCTGCAGGATGGACTGCTTGGTTTCTTCGTGCAGGTCATCGAGAAGCGCGATATCACGGCGCAAAACGTCCTTATGGCGATCAAGCTCCAGCCCGATGCGATCGATCTGGCCGGCGACATCCTCGAACTGCTCCTTGAAACGCTCCAGCCGTGCTCTGAACGAGGAAAACATCCGCGACAGGAAGCCCTCGTCCTTCAACGAGGCCGGATCGAGATTCTTGGATTTGACGATGATATCGGTCAGCAGCTTGCCGACTTCGCCGAGATCGCGGTTACGGACCTCGCGCAAAATGCGGTCGGAATAATCTGAAACGGACTGCTGCGCGCGATCGCCGTAGACGGAGATGCCGGCCCGATCGGTCAGGTCGATGCTATCGCCGATGCGAGCGATTTCCGCCGGGTCGGCGGCAACAACGGGCAGCGTCTCGTGAGACGTGGCTGGGATATCGGCATTGCTCATGGGGCACGCTTTCTCGTCCATAAAACGGAGCCGACCGCAAAACTTTCGATCGCCCCAGACGATCATTCCCCCGCGCGCCCCACTACAATTCCAAGTCGACGCGAGGTGAAATAGACTCACCACCGCTTGCCGACCGTTCCACACAATAGTGAAACTTGGATCACAGTTTTATGACGACGATTTCGCGTCAGGAGCGTTATCGTGGGCTATTGGCACGCCTTGGTGTCGAGAACCTCAAGCTTGGTGAGCTTGCCGGTCAGGACGAAATCGCCGTAGTCCATGGTAAGATCGCGGGTTATGCCGTTCTCGTACAACTTGAACGACATGCGATAGACGGGCATGGCGTCGCCGGTGGACTTCTCGTTGAAATAAGCGACAGTTACGGGCCAGAAGGTCTTGCTGGCGAAAGCGCCGGCCTTTTCGGCGTCGGGATCATCCTTTGCAGGCGTCTGCTCCTTGCCGACGACGGTGGTGGCGAGCAACGGCTTGTCGCCGTCATCGGAGCCATCGAAGACCTGTGCCTCGAAGAAGTTCTTGCCGAGCTTGGCATTGTGAATGATGTCGAGCATGTGCTCCGTCGGAAAGCGGCTCTCGATCACTTCGACCTGCTTGCTATGCGGCTGGGTGAGATCGATCTTTATACCCTTCTGGTCCTCGACGGCGGCGCCCCGCACATCCTTGTCGAGTTGGCTATCCGTGTAGGATTTGGTTTCGAAGCGAAAGATCCGCTTGCCGAGATCTTCGAAGGTCGTGGTCTGTTGATCGCTGACGCGCGTGGAGTCGCCGGTATCGATCTTCGTCACGAAACGGAAATTGGTGGTAAAGCCGGTGCAATCGGAACCGTTGAACTCATAAACCATGCGGCCAAACATGCCGGCGATGCCGGAGCGATCGGAGGCATCCTTCAGCTCCAAATCATAGACGGCCCGGTGAGCGATCAAGCCGCTCGGGACGGCCGCGTGCGTCGCGGTGGTTCCCAGTGACAGAATGCCCAGCCCCGAAACAACGGTGGCAGCAAAACTCGAGCGGAACATTCATTATCTCCTGTTGGACTCGCACGCGATGTTATAAGAACGCTTTCGGCTGAAACGAGGCTGCCTGTTCCGATTGACGGAATTTAGTCTTGATGCCGGATTTTTGAAGTTTTTACAACAAAACGGGAGATGAAAATGTCCGCTGCCATAGAGGCTCGTCTGACGGAACTTGGTATCACTTTGCCGCAGGCCGCAGCACCGGCCGCCAACTATGTTCCCTATGTCATCAGCGGCAATCTTCTCTATCTGTCCGGCCAGTTGCCGATGGAAAACGGCAAGATCGGCGTGACGGGCCATCTCGGCAAGGATGTCGATGTTGCAGGCGGCCAGCGCGCAGCCGAACTCTGCGCCATCAACATTCTCGCCCAGGCAAAAGCAGCGCTTGGCGGTGACCTCGGCCGCATCAAACGCCTGATCAAGCTCAACGGCTTCGTCGCCTCGACGCCCGATTTCGTCGAACAACATCTTGTGATCAACGGCGCCTCGAATCTTCTGGCAAATGTACTCGGCGAAGCCGGAAAGCATGCCCGCGCCGCCGTCGGCATGGCAGCCCTGCCGCTCAATGCCGTCGTTGAAATCGATGCCATTCTGGAAATCGCATAATGAGCAAGCTTGCCTGGCTGACCGAGCGCCCCGTCGCCCATCGCGGCTATCATGACATGAACAAGGAAGTCTGGGAGAACACGCTTTCGGCCTTCAGCCGAGCCATCGAGGCGGGCTTTGCCATCGAGTGCGACCTGCACTATGCCTCGGACGGCGTTCCGGTCGTTTTCCATGACGATGATCTGCAGCGCGTCTGCAACCTGCCCGGCGAGGTACGCGAGCGCACCTCGGCCGAGCTCGGGCTGCTCTCGATCGGCGGCACCAAGGACAAGATCCCGACCTTGAAGCAGCTTTTGCAGCTCTGTGACGGCAAGGTGCCGCTCGTGCTGGAACTCAAGGGCCGCGAAGGCGATGATGAAGGCTTTGCCGAATCCGTGCTCGAAATCCTCGAAGGTTATAAGGGACATGTGGCGCTGATGAGTTTCGACCAATGGCTGCTCAAGGACCTCAAGGCCCTGGAATCGCCTTACCCTGTCGGCCTCACGGCTGAAGGAAACAAGCCAGAGACGTTTTTTCAGCATGACGAAGCCATGCATCTTGGGCTAGACTTCATATCATACTTCTTTGGCCACCTGCCGAACCCCTTCATCACGGCGCAGCGCCAGCGCGGCATTCCGGTCATAACCTGGACCGTGCGCGACGAAGCGGCCCGCAAGCACACATTCGCCAATGCAGACCAGATGACCTTCGAAGGTTTTGATCCGCGCGCTACCTCATAAATCGAGTTCGATCGAAGGAGAGGTTTCGTGCAAACCAGCGCATTTCCGTTTCAAACGGAATTCTGGAGATGCGCTGTTCTCTTGTTTGAGCGCAATTCCGGACGCAAAACCACTACGCACTTTTGCTGGAATTGCTCTAGATTGCCGCTGCGCCACTCATCCCATCGGACGCATGGCGCAGCGGCAAGAGCCCGCCCTCCTCGTTAGCGCAAGAATTTGATGACAGACGAATTATCCATTCGAGTCGAACGATCCTTCAAGAACATCGCCCCGGAAAGCTGGTCCAAGCTCGCCGGAGCATCCAGAACCGGCAGCGTTCTGCCATACAATCCGTTCATCTCGCACGCCTTCCTCTCGTCACTCGAGGAGTCCGGCTCTGCGACCGACAAGGCGGGCTGGCTCGGCAACCATCTGCTGCTGGAAACGGATGGCGGCGAACTGATCGGTGCCGTCGTTGGATATCTGAAGAGCCACAGTCAGGGCGAATATGTCTTTGACCATGGTTGGGCCGATGCCTTCGAGCGTGCCGGCGGCCGCTACTATCCGAAACTGCAATGTTCGATACCTTTCACGCCCGCCACGGGGCCGCGGCTGCTCGTTGCCGAGGGGCAGGACCGCGAGGCAATCCAGCCGGCGCTTACCGAGAGCCTCAAGGAAGTCACACGGCAGCTTGGTGTTTCCTCCGCCCACATCACCTTCCTGCCCGAAGACGAAGCTGCGGTATTCGAGGACGATGGCTATCTGCATCGCACCGATCAGCAGTTCCATTTCATCAATGAAGGCTATGCGGACCATAACTCCTTCCTGGAAACGCTTGCCTCGCGCAAGCGCAAGGCGCTGAAAAAGGAGCGCCGCGCAGCACTCGAAGGCGGTATCAGCATCGACTGGCTGACCGGCAGCGACCTCACCGAAAACATTTGGGATCAGTTTTTCGCCTTCTATATGGATACGGGCAGCCGCAAATGGGGCCGGCCTTACCTGACCCGAAAATTCTACTCACTGATCGGCGAGCGCATGCCCGACGATGTGCTGCTCGTCATGGCGAAACGCGAGGGTCGCTATATCGCTGGCGCCATCAATTTCATCGGCGATGAGACACTTTATGGCCGGCACTGGGGCTGCATCGAGGACCATCCCTTCCTGCATTTCGAGGTCTGCTATCATCAGGCGATCGATTTTGCGCTCGCCAAGAAATTGAAGCGCGTGGAAGCCGGCGCTCAGGGCGAGCACAAGCTTGCACGCGGCTACCTGCCGGTAGCCACGCATTCGGCGCATTATATCGGACATCAGGGCCTGCGGCGCGCTGTTGCTGACTACCTGAAGCACGAGCGGGAACAGGTAGAGGAAATGAGCGAAATCCTGACCGAACACAGCCCCTTCCGCAAAGGGGATCGGCAGGATATCTAGCCGTTTGACATAACCATAAACGCAAGACGAGGAGACACTGGATGACCAGCCCCGCCTATGACGACAACAATATCTTCGCGAAGATCCTGAGGGGCGATATCCCTTCCTACCGCGTCTACGAAGACGAGCACACTGTCGCCTTCATGGATGTGATGCCGCAGTCGCCTGGCCATACGCTTGTCGTGCCGAAGGCGCCCTCGCGCAACATTTTCGACGCCGATCCTGCCGCGTTGCAGCAGGCAATCACGGTTGTGCAGAAGATCGCTGTCGCCGTTCAGGAAGCCTTCGACGCCGACGGCGTCTACATCGCCCAGTTCAATGAGCCGTCCGCGGGCCAGACCGTGTTCCATCTGCATTTCCATGTTATCCCGCGCCTCGAAGGCGTGGCGCTGAAGCCGCATTCGGGCAAGATGGAAGACGGCGCGGTATTGGCGGAAAACGCAATAAAGATCATCGAAGCACTCGGCGGCTGACATACGTCTGTGTTTTCTGATGCAACACATCAGAAATACTCTGTAACAAAATGAAAAGGCTGCATTGTTTCCAATGCAGCCTTTTCATTTTTCATGCCGGATCCGTCAGTTATTTGCGCGGAACCTTCGGCACAGCGCCGCCGCCCTTGCGAGGCGATTTTTCCGGCGGTTCTGCGCTTTCCGCAGCGGCCTTGGCCGAACGACGGGCATCGGCAGCTGCACCGGCTTTGCTAACGCGGCTTCTGGTCTTGACGGCGGTATCGCCATCAACCTCTTCCACCTCGACATGCGGTTCGCCGACTTCCGCTTCCGGCTTCGGCCGGATAGGCGCGGTGTCGGCGGTCGCGTCGAGCACGATGCCGGTCGAACCGTCTTCCTTCTTGCCGACCGTGACGTTGACCACGCCGCCTTTCTTCAGCTTGCCGAAGAGGATTTCGTTGGCCAGCGGCTTCTTGATGTTTTCCTGGATGACGCGCGCCAGTGGTCGGGCGCCCATCTTGTCGTCGTAACCCTTCTCGGACAGCCAGGCGATGGCGTCCTCGTGCAGGTCGAAGGTAACGTTCCGTTCGGAAAGCTGAGCCTCCAGCTGCATGATGAACTTCTGCACGACCTTGTGGATAACGGTCGTCGGCAGCGCGGCGAACGGAATGACCGCATCCAGACGGTTGCGGAATTCCGGGGTGAACATCCGGTTCAGAGCCTCTTCGTCCTCACCCGTACGCTTGGACGAGCCGAAGCCGATGGCGGCCTTGGCCATTTCCGAGGCACCCGCATTGGTCGTCATGATTAGGATGACGTTGCGGAAGTCGATCTTCTTGCCGTTATGGTCGGTCAGCGCGCCATGGTCCATGACCTGCAGCAGGATATTGAAGATATCCGGATGCGCCTTCTCGATTTCGTCGAGCAGGACCACGCTATGCGGATGCTGGTCGACGCCATCGGTCAGGAGGCCGCCCTGGTCGAAACCGACATAGCCGGGAGGAGCTCCGAGCAAACGGGAAACCGTGTGACGTTCCATATATTCCGACATGTCGAAGCGCAGCAGTTCGACGCCAAGCGACGATGCCAACTGCTTGGCGACCTCAGTCTTGCCGACGCCCGTGGGGCCGGAAAAGACGTAGCAGCCAATCGGCTTGTTCGGTTCGCGCAGACCGGCACGGGCCAGCTTGATCGAGGTCGATAGAGCTTCGATCGCCGTATCCTGCCCATAGACGACGGAACGCAGTTCCTGTTCGAGGTTGGCAAGAACCATCTCGTCATCCTTGGAAACCGTCTTCGGCGGAATGCGGGCCATGGTAGCGATCGTCACTTCGATTTCGCGCTCGGTTATCAGCTTGCGACGCTTCGACGGCGGCAGCAGCATTTGCGCGGCACCGGTTTCATCGATGACGTCGATCGCCTTATCCGGCAGCTTGCGGTCGGAGATATAGCGGGCCGACAACTCTACAGCCGACTTGATGGCGTCGTTCGAGTAGCGCAGGTGGTGATACTCTTCGAAATAGGGCTTCAGGCCCTTCATGATTTCGATGGCATCCTCGATGCTCGGCTCGTTGACGTCGATCTTCTGGAAGCGACGGACGAGCGCCCGGTCCTTCTCGAAGAACTGACGATATTCCTTATAGGTGGTCGAACCGATGCAACGGATCGCACCCGAGGAAAGGGCCGGCTTCAGCAGGTTCGACGCATCCATCGCCCCACCGGAAGTCGCGCCCGCACCGATGACGGTGTGGATCTCGTCGATGAACAGCACGGCTCCCGGATACTCTTCGAGTTCCTTGACGACCTGCTTCAGGCGTTCTTCGAAATCGCCGCGATAGCGGGTGCCGGCAAGCAGCGTGCCCATATCGAGCGAAAAGATCGTCGCGTCGGCCAGAGCTTCCGGAACCTTGCCCTCGACGATGCGCTTGGCAAGGCCTTCGGCAATCGCCGTCTTGCCCACGCCCGGATCACCGACGTAAAGTGGGTTGTTCTTCGAGCGGCGGCAAAGCACCTGGATGGTACGATTGACTTCCGAATGACGGCCGATCAGCGGGTCGATCTTGCCGTTCTTGGCCTTCTCGTTGAGGTTGACGCAATAGGCCTTCAGCGCATCCTGCTGCTTCTTGCCGTTGCCTTCTTCCTGCTCACCGCGGGCGGTGGGCTTGCTCTCGGATTCGCTTTCCTCGGCGCCCCGCGGCGTGCGGGTCTGGGAAGAACCCGGGCGCTTGCCGATGCCGTGCGAGATGTAGTTGACCGCGTCGTAGCGGGTCATTTCCTGTTCCTGCAGGAAGAATGCGGCGTGGCTTTCCCGTTCGGCGAAAATCGCGACGAGAACGTTGGCGCCCGTCACTTCCTCGCGACCGGACGACTGCACATGGATCACGGCGCGCTGAATGACGCGCTGGAAGCCGGAGGTCGGCTTGGAGTCCTCGTCATAGCCTGTGATCAGGTTGGACAGTTCATTATCGACGTATTCAGTCAGAGTCTTACGGAGCGCGTCGAGATCAACATTGCACGCGCCCATGACAGCCGCGGCGTCGGCATCGTCTACCAGCGCCAAAAGCAGATGTTCCAGCGTGGCATACTCGTGATGCCGCTCGTTCGCGTAAGTCAGTGCCTGGTGCAGCGCCTTCTCAAGACTAGGCGAAAATGTTGGCACGTTCAGATCCTCACTTCTTTTCCATAACACATTGCAGCGGATGCTGGTGTTCCCGGGCAAAATCCATCACCTGGCTCACCTTCGTTTCTGCTACTTCATATGTATATATCCCGCATTCTCCGACGCCATGGTTGTGGACATGCAGCATGATGCGGGTGGCACTTTCGAGATCCTTTTGAAAGAAACGCTCCAGGATATGGATCACGAAGTCCATGGGCGTATAGTCGTCGTTCAGAAGCAGCACACGGTATAGGTTGGGTTTCTTGGTTTTGGGCTTGGTGCGCGTAATCACCGAGGTCCCGCGATTTCCGTTGTCCCCGTTCCTTTCGCTGTTGTTTTGCATCCGGATCGGCTGAGCGATCATTTCATTCTTCCTCAAATCATCCGGCAGAAGCTATCGCATTCCGACTTGGCACTGGGGGGTTGGTTCATTCACTTGGTCGGGCCAGATATCCGAACCACTAAGGTAGTTCATATTGGCGTGATTTTAAGCCCCTTACCGGACACTGCAATCACAATTCGCTGACAAAGCGGACTCGGGCCGAAAAAGTCGCGGCATAAATTCGGCGCCGGTTCGATATGCGAAAACAAAAAGACCGGCTACGCGTTGCGCAGCCGGTCTTTCCGGAAACTTCAGCTTTCAGCTGGGGATCAAGCAGCGGTTGCCGTTGCTGTAGCCTTGCTGGCGGCCTTCGTCGCTGCAGCGACCGGCGCCTCGTAGGGCTTGTAGGCATTCTTGGCCAGATCGGCATACATTTCGCCAAGCTTGGTGGCTTCGGCTACGAAATTTTCATAGGCGGACTTCACATAGGTGCTCTGGAGTTCGAAAGCAGCCTCAAAGCTTTTGACGCCGGCGAGCGTTTCGAAATGCGTGACACCATCCTGGAACGACTTCTTCGAATATTCAGCAGTTTCAGCGGCAATCGCCTGGAAACCCTTGCTGACATCGGAGTAGCTCTTCAGCGCCGTGTCGATGGCTTCCTTGCCCTTCTTATTTGCTTCGTCGAAATTGAACATCTGTCTCCGTCCCTTGTTGGTCGGCCGACGGCCGGTTTACAGGCAGGAAACTTAAATGCGACGCACAATTAGTCAAGTAGTCTTGTGCGCCGCAAAATCTATCAGTGATTGCATATTCGGTAACAGAGCCGTGTCAATGTCGACGTTTGCACTGCACCATTTTGATTTTCCTAATATATATCATTACCCCTGCAACCAGAGGCTTTGGCAGAAATATCGCCAGACCCTCGGAAAATCATGAATAGGCCAAACGCCAGCCTTGCCGGCATTTGGGGCCGTCAATCGCTGCATTCCCTGCAGAGATCAAAGAAAAGAGCCGTATTTCAATGAAATACGGCTCATAAATTCGACTGAAATGGAGAATCGCTCAGGCGATTTACAGATCGACGTCCAGGATGGCCATCGAGAAATTGTAGGAACGATCGCCATCTTCGTCGTCGATATACACGACACCCAGGAACTCTTCATCAAGGTAAACTTCGGCCGAGTCGTTCTTGCGCGGGCGGGCCTTCACGACCATCTGCGGGTTGAACGTGCGCTTGAAATAGGCGTCGAGTTTCTTGATTTCTTCGGGCTTCACAATGCTTCTCCGTGAGGATCTCTGGTTGGCCGCTTCTTGCATAGGAAAAGCGGCAGTGTAAAGACCGGAACCGCGCCATACACCTTTTGAAGCGCCGCACGTTTCCGTAAATCAGGCTAAATTTCCGCTAGATTCCAGCACCCATGATCTGATCAACGACCAACTGTTCGGTCAGAAGCTGGTCCATGGAGCGCGAGGGTTCCGAACACCCAGCTTCTCCGACGACCTTGGCCGGCACGCCAGCAACCGTGGTCTTCGGCGGAACTTCCTTCAGCACGACGGAGCCGGCGGCAATGCGCGAGCAATGGCCGATCTGGATATTGCCGAGAATCTTGGCGCCCGCGCCGATCAGGACGCCATGGGCGATCTTCGGGTGACGGTCGCTACCTTCTTTGCCGGTGCCGCCAAGGGTGACGCCGTGCAGGATGGATACGTTGTCGCCGATCACGGCCGTTTCGCCAACGACGAGGCCGGTCGCGTGATCGAGGAAGATGCCCTTGCCGATACGCGCCGCCGGGTTGATGTCCGTCTGGAAGACGCTGGAGGAGCGGCTCTGCAGATAAAGAGCGAAATCGCGGCGACCGCGATTATAAAGCCAGTGCGCGAGACGGTGCGTCTGCAGCGCGTGGAAACCCTTGAAATAGAGCACCGCTTCAAGGAAACGCAGGCAGGCCGGGTCGCGATCGTAGATCGCCTGGATGTCGACCCGCAGGATCGATCCCCATTCTGGCCAATCGGCCAGCATTTCCTCGAACGTCTGCCGCAGAAGGATCGCCTGCATGTCCGGATGATCGAGGCGCTCGCAGATGCGGTAGATGACGCATTCTTCCAGCGAACGGTGATTGATGATCGTCGAATAGAGGAAGGCCGCCAGAAGCGGATCGCGCTCGGCGGCGGTGCGAGCTTCCTCGCGCATGCTATCCCATATGGGATCCACAATCTTAACCGCGCTCATGCCCTCCAAGGGGCGAATATCCGTTACTGCGACCATTGGCGGTCTCCCGATTTGCTGTCAGGAATGCATTATATAGATTAAATGCCACACAAGACAAATGGATCGAGTGCGCATGAATTTGGAACATGATTTTGCCGGCGGTCTCCTGCGTGTCACCAGTGGCGATGCCATAGGCACGATCACGATCAACAATCCCGCCAGGAAGAATGCCTTAACCGCCGCCATGTGGCGCGCCATTCCCCAGGCCGTGCGCATGCTGACCGACAAGGCAGAGGCCCATGTGATCGTTCTGTGCGGCATCGGCGCCGATTTTTCCGCCGGCGCCGACATCAGCGAATTCGATAGCGTACGCAAGAACTCAAAGACTGCCGTCGCCTACGAAGCGCTGAACAGCCAGGCTTTCGAGGCCATCCGCCATTGCCGGGTTCCGACCATCGCAGCAATTCGCGGCATCTGCTACGGCGGCGGCTTCGGGCTCGCCGCGGCCTGCGACCTGCGGATCGCCGAGCAAGGAGCGCGTTTCTCCATTCCGGCAGCTCGCCTCGGCATCGCCTATCCGGCCGATGCCGTACAGGACATTGTCAACGCGCTCGGCACCCAGATGGCCAAGGTCGCGCTGTTTACGGGCGCGCCGATGTCCAGCGAGAAAATGGCGATGGCCGGATTTCTGCTGGAGGAGATTGAGTCCGCTTCCTTCGAGAGCGAAATCTCCGCCCTCGCCCATGCGATCGCCGCCAATGCGCCGATTTCGCTGCATGCTTCGAAACTCGCGGTCCGCGCCGCCCTCGAACAGAATGGAGACCTGCTGCGCGAGGCGGAGATAATCGGCGCGGAAACCTTCGACAGTGAGGATTATGCCGAGGGACGCGCCGCCTTTGCCGCGCGCCGGAAGCCACATTTCACCGGCAAGTGACTTGACCGATCGAGTCCGGCCTTACCGGTGTTCGATCCGCTTGTAGAATTCGAGAACCGCTGTTTTGAAGACCTTGTCGCCGACGGCAAGCATGTGATCGCGGTTCGGTATATCGACGACCTCGGCATGTTGCATCAGATCGGCTAGCGCCTGCGCCGAACCGGCGATGTCATCCTTGGTGCCGACGGCGATCAGGGTCGGCGCTTCGATCTTCGCCACATCCTCCTTTGTCGCCAGATCGCGCGACCCCTGTATGCAGGCGGCAAGCGCCTGACGGTCGCTCCTGGTCTGTTCCGCAAAGGCGCGGAACATGCGCCCGCGCTGATGGGTGACGTCATCGAGCGACACAGCGACGAGCGCATCCGCGATCGGATCCCAATCGCCGACACCTTCGACCATACCTATTCCAAGACCGCCGAGCACAAGTGAACGGACGCGATCGGGATGCGCTATTGCCATGAAGGTCGCGACACGAGCGCCCATGGAATAACCCATGACATGAGCCTCTGAGATGCCCAAGTGGTCGAGCAGCGCAACCGCATCTTCGGCCATGATCCACGGATGGTAGACGTCGGCGTCATAGAGCTTGTCGCTTACGCCATGGCCACGATTATCGATCGCGATCACGCGATATCCGGCATCGCCGAGCGTCTTCAGCCAACCCGGATGCACCCAGTTTGCAATGGCCGTGGAAGCAAAGCCGTGAATCAGCAACACGGGCGGACCGTTCGGATCACCTTCGTCGAAAAAGGCGAGCTTCAATCCGCCCCTGACGAAATGGGACATCGAAGGAGCATTCAAATTCATGACATTATCTTTGCAAACAGGGGTTTTCCTGATGCGGGACCATATTTTATCGACGATATCAGGTGAACCCCGCATCGGCGAAAAACTCTGCGCCGAACCGGACTTTCGCACTACACAATCGAGAAGAAGGATTATAAAGAGTGGCTACCAAGTCTGGCGCAACATTCATGCCGCTCAAGGCAAGACGCATTTGGAGATCATCATGGCCGGTCACAATATTCCCCACTTCCAGAACGACGGCGGACACCGTGTCATCGAGATCGGCGTGAAGGAATTCATGTGCACCGGCGCATCGGTCCCCTACGATCACCCGCATATCTTCATCGATCTCGGCGACGAAACCGAGAAGGTTTGTTCCTACTGCTCGACGCTTTATCGCTACAATCCGTCGCTGAAGGCAGACCAGACCAACCCGCCCGGCTGCGTCTTCCATTTCAAGGCGGCGTAAACCCGTAGCCTTCGATCGGACATAGCGAGATGCCGATCAAGACAGCCGCAATCATCGGCGCCGGAATAGCTGGATTGACGGCGGCGCTGGCGCTGGCAAGGCACGGCATCCGTTCCGAAATTTTCGAACAGGCAGAGGCGCTGACCGAAGTCGGCGCCGGCCTGCAGATCTCCCCGAATGCTTCCCGTATCCTCGACACACTCGGCGTACTCGATGCGCTAAGATCGGTTTGGCTCGAGCCGGACGAAGTTCGGCTCGTCTCCGGTTCGTCGCTGCGCCCCGTCGCATCCGTCCCTTGTGGGAAATTTGCCTTGGAGCGCTGGGGTGCGCCTTATGGCACCGCACATCGCGCGACCTTGCTGAAGGCGCTGCTGGATGCGGTTACCGCCAACGCGCTCTGCACGTTGCATCTCGGTCGGCGCATCGACATCAAGGACAAGCGAGCATTGGAGGAGATCGCCGGCAGCGAGCTCGATCTCATCATCGGTGCAGACGGCGTGTGGTCCAGGGCGCATGCGATGGTGCCCGGCGCACCCGCGCCGCTCTTCTCCGGCAATATTGCCTGGCGCTTCTCGGTTGCCGAAGCGACAGCTCCCTCCCTGCTAAACAAGTCGAGCGTGACGGCATTTCTGGGTTCGTCCAGCCATCTAGTCTGTTATCCGATCCGGGAAAATGCCGCCTTCAACATCGTCGCCATCGTTTCCGGCAGCGGTTCGAGCCGCGATTGGAGCACCGCCGGCAATAAGGCGCAGCGTGAGCAGATGCTTCGCGGCTTTTCCGGTTGGAACAGTGAAATCCTGCGAATGCTGGAAGCGCAGGAACAGGCTACCTTCTGGCCGCTTTACGAGATGAAGGCTGGCCGTTGGCATAATGGCAGCGACACGGTGCTCATCGGCGACGCCGCGCACGCGATGATGCCGTTTGCGGCCCAGGGTGCGGCCATGGCGATCGAGGACGCCTTCGAGCTCGCCGGCATGCTGGCGACGCGCTCACCGACGGAGGCACTCAATCTCTTCGAGAAGCATCGTACGCCGCGCATTGCCCGGCTGCGCCAGCGCGCCGCCTTCAATCAATTCGCCTACCATGCCCGCGGGCCTATCCGCCTGGCACGCGACCTCGTCCTCTCCCTGCGGCCGCCGCAAAGTCTTGCGACGGATATGGACTGGATTTACTCATATCGCGCTGGAGCATCTCCGGTTTGACAGAAATGCTCCGGCTGTTTGCTTTCAGGCAATTCCAGGCGCGAAATCGCGATACACTTTCGCTGGAATTGCCCTATCGGCTGATCAAGCCTCCCTGACCGCCGCAAAGCCCTTTTCGATGTCAGCCCTGATATCTGCCACATCCTCAAGGCCGATCTGCAGGCGGATGACCGGTCCTTCGGTCGGCACCTTGGTGACACGCCGGTCGTTGAGGTTCACCTGCAGTGCAAGGCTTTCGAAGCCACCCCACGAATAGCCGAGACCGAAGATCCGCAACGCATCGAGGAAGGCATGTGCTTTGAGCTTGAACTTCTCGGGGCTGTCGACCGCCAGCACGAAGGAGAAGATGCCGCTGGAGCCCTTGAAGTCACGCTTCCAGATCTCGTGGCTCGGGAAACTCGGCAGCGCCGGGTGCAGAACCCGTGCGACTTCTTCCCTGCCCTCAAGCCAGCGCGCGATCTCAAGCGCGCTCTCCTGATGGCGGTCGAGACGCACGCCCATGGTACGCAGCCCGCGCAGCACTTGATAGGCATCGTCCGGGGCACCGCAAATACCAAGCTGGCCGTGCGCGTCGAGCAAGCGCTCCCAGTGGGCCGCATTGGCGGATACGGTTCCCATGACGATATCCGAATGGCCCGCCGGATACTTCGTCACCGCATGAATGGAAACGTCGACACCATGATCAAGCGGCTTGAAATAGAGCGGCGTTGCCCAGGTATTGTCCATCGTCACCACGCAACCATGCCGATGAGCGGCGGCCGAAATCGCCGGAATATCCTGCATTTCGAAGGTGTTGGAACCCGGTGCCTCGGTATGAACCAGCCTGGTGTTCGGCTTGAACAATTGTTCGATACCGGTGCCGACCAACGGATCATAGTAGTCGACCTCGATGCCGAGGCGCTTCAGCATGGTATCGCAGAAGAAACGCGTAGGACCATAGACCGAATCGACGATCAGGGCGTGATCGCCAGCGGACAGATAGGCAAGAAACGGTACGGTGACCGCGGCAAGGCCTGAGGGCACGATGATCGTTCCGGCCGAACCTTCCAGCGCATCCATCGCCTCGCACAATGCGTCGGTCGTCGGCGTGCCGCGGGTGCCGTAGGTATATTTCTGGTCGTGCGTCTCCATCACGCGGGCATTGGGAAACAGCACCGTCGAGGCATGCACCACGGGCGGGTTGACGAAGCCGTGGAAGTCGAATGGCGAATTGCCGATATGGGACAAACGCGTGTTGATGCCGGCGGTCTGCAGGAGTGTGTCTTTGTCTTTCATGTCCGGATATGCCTTTGGCGCTGTAGGAAGCTGGATTTGTGGCGAGCAAGTCCAGTTGGGTCAACCCCGATCCTGTCGACATAGCATATTATTACAAGGCTAAAATAACGAAAGCAGTGCGCGAATCCTCGGTTTCGTGCAGATTTTTGGCAAAACAGTGCTCATTTTGACGCCAAATGCCCGTTTCTCAGCCCCAAAAGGCGAAATCTCCGAATAAACGGCCAATAATCCGAGCGCTCTCTTGACCGCCAATCCATTTGCGACTGTGATAGGACCACTCGCCCCTGGAGAGTGAGGAAATGAGGTTCGGCAAGAACCCGCTTCGGGAGCGATACGCTTTAACTATAAAACAATAGAACAAAGGTTGGGAAAGATGAACAAGTTTGCTCTCTCCGCATTTCTCGGAGCCGCAGCATTGGCTTACTCCGTTTCTGGTGCCTCGGCTTCGACGCTGAGCGACGTCAAGGCCAAGGGCTTCATTCAATGCGGCGCGAATACGGGCCTTCTCGGCTTTGCGCAGCCCGATGCATCCGGCAATTGGGCCGGCTTCGACATCGACTTCTGCCGCGCAGTCGCTTCGGCCGTCTTCGGCGATCCGACCAAGGTGAAGTTCACTCCTCTCAGCGCCAAGGACCGCTTTACCGCGCTGCAGTCGGGCGAAATCGACGTGCTTTCTCGCAACACCACCTGGACCATCAACCGCGATACCGCGCTCGGTCTCAAGTTCCGTCCGGTCACCTATTATGACGGCCAGGGCTTCATGGTTCGCAAGGAACTGAACGTGAAGTCGGCGCTCGAGCTTTCCGGTGCTGCCATCTGCGTCCAGTCTGGCACGACGACCGAACTCAACCTCGCCGACTACTTCAAGACCAACAACCTGCAGTACAATCCGGTTGTTTTCGACAAGCTTGAGGAAGTCAACACGGCATACGATTCCGGCCGCTGCGACGTCTACACGACGGACCAGTCGGGTCTCTATGCGCTCCGCCTGACCTTGAAGAACCCGGACGACAACGTCGTTCTGCCCGAAATCATCTCCAAGGAACCGCTTGGCCCGGCTGTCCGCCAGGGCGACGACCAGTGGTTCAACATCGTCAGCTGGACGGCCTATGCGCTCGTCAATGCCGAGGAATTCGGCATCACGCAGAAAAATGTCGACGAGATGAAAAACTCGGCAAACCCGGACATCAAGCGCTTCCTCGGCGCCGAGCAGGGCTCCACGATCGGCACCGATCTCGGCCTGACCAACGACTGGGCCTACAATATCATCAAGGGCGTCGGTAACTACGGCGAAGTCTTCGACCGCAACATCGGCGCAGGCAGCCCGCTGAAGATCGCCCGCGGCCTCAACGCTTTGTGGAACAAGGGTGGCATCCAGTACGCACCTCCGGTGCGCTAAGCCTTAGACAAGGCCAACTTCTAGAGAGAGGCGGAACGCCGCCTTTCTCCCCTAAAGAAAACAAGCCTGAAACAGGCACATTGGGGAAAAATTTTGCATGGCAATTACAGCAAATTCGCCTAGCGGCGAGCGATCATCCGCATCTGTATTCTACGATCCCAGAGTCAGAGGGGCATTCTATCAGGCTCTGACGATCGTCGTCCTCGCCGGCCTTTGCTGGTTCGTCGTGACGAACACGGTCGACAACCTGCATGCGTTGAACCGCAGCTTCGGATTTGGCTTTCTCGAAGGACGCGCCGGTTTCAACCTGGGACAGGCCCTGATCCCCTACTCCAGTGATTCCACCAATATCGATGCACTGCTCGTCGGCCTGCTCAACACGCTCCTGATATCGGTCGTCGGTATCTTTGCCGCGACCATCGTCGGCTTCCTCATCGGCATCGGCAGGCTTTCCAGCAACTGGCTGATCGCCAAGCTTTCCCAGACCTATGTCGAGATCTTTCGCAACATTCCGCCGCTGCTGGTTATCTTCTTCTGGTATAGCGGCGTTCTGGTGCTGCTGCCGCAGGCGCGCGATGCCGTGCATCTGCCATTCTCCAGCTTTCTCAGCAATCGCGGCCTGGCTTTCCCGAAACCAATCTTCGGCCAAGGCATGTGGGCCGTTGGCATTGCCCTGCTGATCGCCATTGGCGCGGCGTTCTTCGTGGCGCGCTGGGCGCACAAGCGTCAGGCGGTGACGGGACAGCAATTCCACACGATCTGGGCGGCGGTCGGCATATTGATCGGCCTGCCATTGCTAATTTTCTTCGCAACCGGCATGCCCCTTTCCTTCGACTATCCGATCGCCGGTAAGTTCAATCTGACGGGCGGGGCGGTCGTCGGGCCGGAATTCATAGCTCTCCTGCTGGCGCTTTCCCTCTATACAGCGACTTACATTGCCGAGATCGTGCGCGCCGGCATTCGCGGCGTGCCCAAGGGCCAGTCGGAAGCTGCTGGCGCGCTGGGTCTTCGGGCATCGGCCATCACGAGGCTGATCGTCATCCCGCAGGCTATGCGCATCATCATTCCGCCGCTGACGAGCCAGTATCTCAACCTGATCAAGAACTCTTCGCTCGCCATCGCCATCGGTTACGCCGATATCGTCGCGGTCGGCGGCGTAATCCTCAATCAGTCCGGTCGTGCCGTCGAAGTCGTCATTATCTGGATGGTCATCTATCTCGTCCTGAGCATCATCACATCGCTGTTCATGAACTGGTTCAACGCCAAAATGGCTCTGGTGGAGAGATAAGATGTCTGCTGCAAATCAGAGCTTCGTCAGCAAATCGCTCTTGTCGGCACAGCCGGCACCCGCCAGCGAAAAAGGGCCTTGGCACTGGGCCAAGAAGAATCTCTTCGCCACGCCGAAGGACGTCGTTTTGACGGTCCTCGCCGTAGCCCTGCTCGCCTGGGCAATCCCGCATTTGGTCGACTGGCTGTTCGTGCACGCAGTCTGGAACGGAACCGACCGCACCTTCTGCGCCACGACCGTCCAGGGCGGCACGCAGCCGGACGGCTGGAATGCCGCCTGCTGGGCCTTCGTCCGCGCGAAATTCCTCGTCTTCATGTTCGGCCTCTACCCGCCGGACGAACGCTGGCGGCCGATACTCGTCGCGATCCTGATGATCATCGGCTTCGCGCCGTTGCTCATACCGTCGGCTCCCCGAAAGGGATTGAACGCGATCATCGCATTCTTCGTGCTGCCGGTTATTTCATTCTTCCTGCTTCATGGCGGCTTTGGCCTTGAGACAGTTGAAACGGAAAGATGGGGTGGCCTGCTGGTGACTCTGGTCATTGCCTTCGTGGCGATCGCGGTCTCCTTCCCGTTCGGCATCCTGCTCGCACTCGGGCGCCGCTCTAAGATGCCCGTCGTGCGTATGTTGTGCGTGATCTTCATCGAGATCATCCGCGGCGTGCCGTTGATCACCGTGCTGTTCATGGCCAGCTACATGCTACCGCTCTTCATGCCGCAGGGCTGGACTGTGGATAAGCTGCTGCGCGCCGTGGTGGGCGTCTCGATCTTCACCTCGGCTTATATGGCCGAAGTCATCCGCGGCGGCCTGCAGGCCGTGCCGAAGGGCCAGTTCGAAGGAGCCGATTCACTCGGCCTCGGCTACTGGCAGAAGATGCGGCTGATCGTGTTGCCGCAGGCCATCAAGCTGGTCATTCCCGGCATCGTCAACACCTATATCGGCATGTTCAAGGACACGTCGCTGGTTGCGATCATCGGCATGTTCGACCTGCTCGGCATCGTCCGGCAAAACTTCTCGGATGCGAATTGGGCAAGCGCGGTGACGCCAGTCACCGGCCTAATTTTCGCCGGTTTCACATTTTGGCTGTTCTGTTTCGCAATGTCGCGCTATTCAGGTTTCGTGGAGCGCCATCTCGATACCGGCCACAAGCGATAAAAACTGAGGGAACTACAAATATGGCTGAAGCCCAACCCAAAAAACTGACCATCTCCGAGACGGAAGTCGCGGTCGACATCGTCAACATGAACAAGTGGTACGGCGACTTTCATGTGTTGCGCGATATCAACCTGAAGGTCATGCGCGGAGAGCGCATCGTCATTGCTGGCCCTTCCGGTTCCGGCAAGTCGACGATGATCCGCTGCATCAACCGTCTGGAAGAGCATCAGAAGGGTCAGATCATTGTCGATGGCACGGAACTGACGAACGATCTGAAGAAAATCGATGAAGTGCGCCGCGAGGTCGGCATGGTGTTCCAGCACTTCAATCTCTTCCCGCACCTGACCATCCTGGAAAATTGCACGCTGGCGCCGATCTGGGTGCGCAAGATGCCGAAGAAGCAGGCGGAAGAAATCGCCATGCACTTCCTCACCCGCGTCAAGATTCCGGAACAGGCGAAGAAATATCCAGGCCAACTTTCCGGCGGTCAGCAGCAGCGTGTGGCGATCGCCCGCTCGCTCTGCATGAACCCGAAGATCATGCTGTTCGATGAGCCGACCTCAGCGCTCGACCCGGAAATGATCAAGGAAGTGCTCGATACGATGGTCGGTCTTGCTGAGGAAGGCATGACCATGCTGTGCGTGACCCACGAAATGGGCTTTGCCCGCCAAGTCGCCAACCGCGTCATCTTCATGGACCAGGGCCAGATCGTCGAACAGAATTCCCCGAAGGAATTCTTTGACAATCCGCAGCATGAGCGCACCAAGCTCTTCCTCAGCCAGATCCTGCACTAGGCTGACAGCAACAATATCGTAGTGAAAACCCGCCGGCGGCACTGCAACCGGCGGGTTTTCGTATGGCACGACAGCCGAAGAAGTTCAACGCAAGGGCAGAGCGTAGGTCTGCTTGACAACCTGGCTCGGCACGTCCGTCTTGACGTTCTGGATGCCGTTCACCTTCGTCAGATGCGTGGACTGGAACTGCCTGTAGTCATCAAGATCGGAAACGGCGACGCGCAACAGCGCATCGCTTTCTCCCAGCATGATGTAGCACTCCATAACTTCAGGCAGCTTCCTCATCGCGGCGATGAAATGATCGATGGTCTCGGCATCCTGGGCCGTCAGCCAGACGCGAGCAAACAATGAAAGCGGCAAACCGACTTTGACGGGATTTACTACGGCCACATAGCGATCGATGACGCCGGCATCTTCAAGAAGCTTCACGCGCCGCAGACAAGGCGATGGCGAAAGCCCTACCTCCTTGGCGAGTTCCACATTTTGCATCCGCCCGTCCCGCTGCAGCGCGCGCAGGATGCGCTTGTCGATCTCATCCAGTCTCATTGGCATCCTCTACCAAAATAGCTCAAGGATTGAATTGCAATGCCAATTATCCTCATGAAATTGGCATCTACGCAAGCCAATTGCGCCTGCTTGGCTCTAAGCTTTCATTTATGGAAAACACCAATATCCTTCTTTTCGCGAGCACCGTCCTGCCACTCATTTGTACGCCGGGGCCCGATATGTTGTTCGTAGCATCTCAGGCAATGTCCGGCGGCGCTGGCGCCGGGCTGCGCTCGACGGCTGGAATCTGTACCGGCTACCTCGTCCATTCCGCGCTTGCCGCGCTCGGGGTCGCCGCAATTATTGCCGCCTCGCCGGGCCTGTTCATGCTCCTGCGCTGGCTCGGTATCGCCTATCTTGCCTATCTCGCCGCTCGCCTGCTCATTTCCTCGATGAAGGCCGGCACATCAGCTCCGGCGCGAGCGGTGGCCGCCGCGGATGCGCTCCGGCGCGGTTTTCTCACAGCCGTTCTCAATCCGAAGGGGATGATGATCTATTTCGCCATCCTGCCGCAGTTTATCAGCCACGCTGGAAACATAGCGTTGCAGGCAGCCCTGCTCTCTGCCGTTTTCATCGGGCTCTGCGGTGTGTTCTATGCCTGTCTCAGCCTCGTTCTCACATCATTCAGCTCCCGAACAGTCGTGAGCGACCGCCGCCGTCGCTGGATCGAAGGCATCGCCGGCGGTCTCCTGCTAATCGCTGCGGGGCGACTGGCGGCTTGAACGAGCGATGTAGCACTTCACGCAAAACGCGATATACTGCCCCGATAATCGCGAAATATGGGGCATTCACAAAGCGTTAGGGGAAGCGGGCTGTGAAGAGAAGCGACAGGATTATCGGCGGACTTGCTCTTCTGAGCGCCGCCATCATCGTCATCAAACTAAGCGGGTCAATGTTCGGCTACGATCTTTTCCAGATGGCGCTGGACGCGACGAGACCGGCAGCCGTGGGCGGCTGGCCAGCAGCTGCCCGTTGAGGCCACCACCGGTTTGCGCATTCCCGGCGGATATCCCCGGTGCCGCAATCACGCAGCTGCGCAATATGAGATATAGAAATGGCGACCCCTGCAGGATTCGAACCTGCGACCACATGCTTAGAAGGCAAGTGCTCTATCCAGCTGAGCTAAGGGGCCGTGAAGCCTGCCGCGCCTTGCGCGCGGCGGCCAACACATGCCTGAAACTGCCGCCCAACTCAATGGGCAGCGTTCAATAAGTTCCTGCCTTCAGTGAGTCCAGGGCTGGATGCGGTTGAAGCGGAAATTGTCGGTATAGGACACCACCTGCCGGATCGGGTCCTTCGGCGCGATGACGCGATAGTCGATGCCTTCGCGCTTGGCATAGTCTTCGGCCTGCTGCTGCGTATCGAACGTCAGCTTCAACTGCTGGCGCGTATCGGCCGACGAGGTGTAACCCATGATCGGATCGATCTTGCGCGGGGTTTCCTGATCGAATTCCAGAACCCATATATTGGTTTTGGCCTTGCCCGATTGCATGGCGGTCTTTGCTGGACGGTAGATCTTGGCAGGCATCGCTACAGCGCCTCCGAATGAAGCGGGAGCGACCCGCCTTGTGCTTCACTTGTCTTGCAACGCCCCCTCAGGGCCGAGCATGTATGTCGTTTGATTAGCCGCGAATCCCTTTAGTTTCAAGCAAAAAGACCGTTAAAAGCGGCGCAAATTCACGCCTGCTGAGGCACCTCAAAACGTGGGCGATATGCAAGGCCAAAGCTCGAAGCACGCTGGGAACTAGCGATTGTACGTCCCTGGAACCTGACCATTTCTCTGCGTTTGCCTAGGCAACCGCGCCCGATCTCTCGCCAAGCTATGCGCAGCTAAGCGATTCTGATGTCGGATGCACTGCCTGGGGATATCGGTGCGGTATCGCCGTGTCACGCCTTGTGTCACGCGACGGAACGCGTCGGTTCCGATAGACAACGTCTCGCCAAACAACGTCCCGTGTTTTCAGCGGGATCCCTTGGGAGCGATATGATGTCGACTTCGTTGCTGATTGCTCTGACCGTATCGTCGGCATTGACGACTATAGGCCTTATGGCGTTGCAGCTTTTCCACTGATCGCCGCAACGAGTTGCCCTTCCTCTATCGCTTTCAGATTTCGATGAGACTGGCCGGGCGATACGTATAATTCCACGTGATCTGAGTTCGGCTCGATACACCCAGGACGTCCATGGCCGACGGCAACCTATGATGCATGACGTGGCATCATAGCCGCATTTTCAACTGGACCTAGACAACCCTGGCCTCCTAGGATGACGGCGTTAGGCTCTCCAAACAAACGAAAGCGCCCAAACACATCCACCCTTCATTCCCGGAGCTGTTTGTGAACCAGATTTCGCTCGTTTGCACGCCCCTCGTCGAGGCCTTCCGCGACGACCCGTTCTATCGTGCGATAACGATCGAATCCAGTGACGACGAAGAAGGAAGACAAGCCGTTCTCGCCAAGTACTTCGATCTTGCAATCACCGAAGCGCGGGCAATCGGCGAGGTACAATATGGCGGCACCGATGGCGCGGCCCTCTGGCATACCTATGAGGCGAGCAGCAGCGATATTGAAATCCACGTCGCTACACGCCGGCAAGGGCTTGCCAAGCTGTTGGGAGCCCGGGGATTTGACAATTATCTCCGGATTTCGGAATCGATGGCCGATCAAGTCCCTCAGCAAGTTTTCGACGGATGGTATCTGCCGATTCTAGGCGTACGACCGCAAGCGCGAGGGCAGAGATTGGCGCAACGTCTCGTCGAAATGACGTTGAACCGAGCTGACCGCCAAGGCGCGACGTGCTTTCTAGAGACGTTCAATCCGCTCAGTCTGTCTTTCTATCGCCGGCTGGGCTTCAATGACGAGATCCTATGCTTCGAAAAGGTAACCGAGCGAGAATATTGGGTCCTTGCACGGCAGCCGCTGATGCGGGCATGAAATGGCTGGCAAACATCGTGTGCAACAAGAGCAATCTCCTGCAGAGATGCGTGACATTGGGGCCTGCGTGGAGAGTCCGAAAACAGCAGAAGCGCAACGAGGAAATATCAAAGGGCGCCAAAGCCGACATGATTCGGCACGCACCAATAGACTTGCTGCTCACAAACCTGATTTTATGGGAAACGGATCAGCTATTTAAATGGTCGGAGTGGAGAGATTCGAACTCCCGACCCTCTGGTCCCAAACCAGATGCGCTACCAGACTGCGCTACACTCCGTACCGTCGACATGATCGCCAGAACATCGCTTTTCGGCAAATGGCTTCATGTCTCTGCTTTGCACCGCCAGATAGCTGTCTGGCGGAACGAGTGGGGAGATACACGGTTCATCCGCTCGCTGCAACAGCTAAAATCATGCTGGGGAAATCTTCCCCGGTGAAAATCTATTTGGCGGCCTTCGCGGAAATGGTGGCATTCGTCACCTTGTCGCCGATGGCAAGGCCGAGCTTCTTGACGATACCGCCGTTCAGCTCGATGACATAGGCAACTGGCCCGTTAGAACTAATGATCGCTTCCGAATAGGGCACAGCGTTTTCCTGGATATGCGTGACGACCCCCTTCTGATCCAGGAACAGCATGTCGAGCGACAGCTTGGTGTTCTTCATCCACATCATCACGGGACGCGACGTGCCGAAATCGAACAGCATACCGTGATCGGCCGGCATCTTGTCGCGGTACATCAGTCCGTATTCCAGCTGCGGCGGCGTCGCGGCCAGTTCCACCGTGAACTTATGCATGCCGCCCTTGGCGGACACGATCGACAACGGCTCTGATTCGAACTTCACCGACTGCTGTTCTGTCGTTTGTGCGGCAAACGAAGCGGAGGCACCCGCTCCAACAATAAAAAGCGCCAAAACGGCGCTTTTTAAAACCTTGAGAACCAAATCTCTTTTCATGTCAGTGAGGCCGCGTTGCCGGGCTTGGCGCATCCGGATGGATCTCCGCAGCCATTAGCCCCTTTTCGCCGGGTCCGAAGCGCACGAGCACCACCTGCCCCGGCCTCAGCTCTGCCAGGCCGAAACGGCGCAATGTTTCCATATGCACGAAGATATCCTCGGTGCCCTCGCCCCGCGTCAGGAAGCCGAAGCCCTTGGTGCGGTTGAACCACTTCACCAGTGCGCGCTCCAGGCCGCTCGTAGCGGTGACCTGCACATGCGTGCGCACCGGCGGCATCTGCGAGGGATGCACAGCTGTGGACTGATCCATGGAGAGAATCTTGAAGGCCTGATAACCGCGCTCGCGACGCTGGATCAAGGCAACGATGCGCGTGCCTTCGAGGATCGTTTGATAGCCATCGCGACGCAGGCAAGTCACGTGCAGCAGCACATCCTGCATGCCGTTATCAGGCACGATGAAACCGAAGCCCTTGGCGACATCGAACCATTTGACCACGCCCGAAATTTCGATGAGCTCGACGGCATCACCCGACATCTCTTCGAAGTCGACAATTCCCTTCGATGAAATTCTGTCACCCATCTTAGCCAGCCCTCGATTACGCGTCACACTGTTACGGTTAACTGATTCCCTGATATCAAGATTAACATCTTGGTAACGGAAAAGCGCAAGTCCTAGTTTTCGGTTATTCCCACCCTAAGATTATCGCTCCAAGACTTGCGCGAAGCTGGTGCTTTGTTCGAAGATCTGGCCAGCTTCACATTAAAGAGAGGAAATAGAATGCGTTATCTCCATACGATGGTTCGCGTCACCGATCTCGACGCCTCGTTGCACTTTTATAGCACCTTGTTCGGGCTTGTCGAAACCCGCCGCTACGAAAACGAGAAGGGTCGCTTTACACTCGTCTTCCTTGCCGCCAGCGAAGATGCCGAGTCGTCTCGAAGCAACGGCGCGCCCAGCCTGGAACTGACCTACAACTGGGATCCGGAGGAATATGCCGGCGGACGCAACTTCGGTCACCTCGCCTATGAGGTCGACGATATCTATGCGACCTGCCAGAATCTGGTGGACAACGGCATCACAATCAACCGCCCGCCGCGCGATGGCCACATGGCGTTCGTGCGCTCTCCGGACGGTATCTCCATCGAAATCCTGCAAAAGGGCGCCAACCTTCCTTCTGCCGAACCATGGGCCTCCATGCCCAACACCGGCGCCTGGTAAGACGGAAACTTTCGCGAGGCTTACGGCACGCGCGGGACCATCCGTTTCGCGCTTGCCGCCAATGCCCATCCTCCGGCATGCTTGGACGACTCGAAGCATCATGCATCGGATATGGCACGTTATCGTTCCCAGTGAGCGCGTGCGATATCGTCGTCCCTCGCCAGAGGCCGTTCCGATGCAAACCTTTTTGCGGGGAATGTCCTATGGGCGATCAACAGATTTTATACGGCGGGAAAAAGCTCGCAAGTACTATTGCCGTCATTGCGTCATTTGTAATGATCGCTGGCTGTGCCACAACGGGCAAGACGCCGAAGGAAACAGCTGCAGCCGCGGCAGAGCCTGCAACTCAACCAACAGCAGCCGAGCAGCTCGCCGCCGACATGAACGACAAGGCCGATGCCCGGCGTCGCAAGGGCGACCTTGCCTATCGTGACCCGTTGGTTCATAGCGTCGCCAACACGCGCCAGCAGATCGTCACCCAGCAGAATCAGGCGTTCTACCCTGCCCCTGCGGCGCCTCCCACCGATGCGCAGACCGGCATTGCCGGACTGGTGACGCAGCCGACGGGTGTCAACGCGAGCAGAAACAGCATCTTTGCCGCGCCGGCGCCGATCGCCGCCAATCCGGACGGAACGCTCGCCAAGAATCAGCCTGACGGTGGGCAGGCGATCACACCGATGATGCGTAGCGTCTACAGCACGCCACCCGCCATGGTGCAGCCCATGACGGAGCAATCGCCCGAACCTGCCGCTGTAAACGGCCTCACCTCCGCGGATGTGCTGCCGCCCCCCGTCATTCGCAACGCAACAGCCCCCACGGCAAATTCGTCACAGCCGGTTGCGCAGGTCACGGCATCGGGAGTCTCGGCCACGCCAAACCCGAATGTCCGTGAACTGAACAGCAAGCAGGCAGCGATCCTGGCGCAGTTCGTGGCTTCGAAAAACCAACCCCAAAACGGCAAGCTGCTGGTGGAACCTGCAAAGGGTGCTCCTGAGGAATAAAGAGCCCGGCTTTGCAAGAAATCTGCGGTGCCGCCAGCAAGGCCCTGTTAAGTCTCACTTATTCATCGCCGGCGGCAATTTCATCCATCTGTCATTTTTTCCACAAAAAAGCAAAATTGCCGCTTGCAGGAATGAAATCACCTCGCTATAAGCGCGCCACACAACAGCTGCACGCGCCCTTCGTCTATCGGTTAGGACGACAGATTTTCATTCTGTAAAGAGGGGTTCGACTCCCCTAGGGCGTGCCACTGTTGTTTCCTTCCCGAACCAAATCATTTAAGACATTGCTTGCAAAGCGATTAGGCTATTCTTATCTTGCTTATGCGCCACGCGCCCTTCGTCTATCGGTTAGGACGACAGATTCTCATTCTGTAAAGAGGGGTTCGACTCCCCTAGGGCGTACCAGATCCCGATGCTTCGAAGTTTTCCACAATGCCTCGAAAAATCTTTCTCTAGCCATGGATTTTTCTGGGATTTTTCTCGATTTTCCGCTTGCGGGAATGAAAGGTGCTGACTATAAGGGCGCCACAGCACGCGCCCTTCGTCTATCGGTTAGGACGACAGATTTTCATTCTGTAAAGAGGGGTTCGACTCCCCTAGGGCGTGCCACTGTTTCTCCCAATTATCGAGAAGTTTCAAAGCTGCGCGCTACTTCGGTTCGACGGTCAAAACCATCGGCATAGACCACGCAGCGCTTGATATCGGCCACCTCAGAAGCTGAACGTCATTGCCATGGGCCTGCGCTTCCCAACGCGCGTAGAACTTTCTCTGGAATCCCGGCAAACGGACGCGTTGGCGGGCAATCGGCCCGCCATCGAAGTTAAGCGCTTTCTTTAGATCCAGAGGGGAGCTTTTTAAAAACACTGCCAATGCTGCGAGCGGAAAGAAAGCTTCCTTTGTGGTCCCGACAATGATGCGGCCCGCACCATCTTTGCCGACGAAGGTGCGGTTGGCCAGCCAACGGCTTTTGGCGTTGACGTGGGTCTGTCCATCGGAACCAATCAGCAGAGGGTAAGAGACCATGGCGTTGGCCGCGCCTGCGAACGCTCCTTGCCAGTCCTGATGGGTCAGATCCCTGATATCGGCGAATCCATCGCCTGCGATAAAAGCGCCGGCCTTTGCATCGTATGTCGCCGGCCCCATGGCGATACCATTGCTTTTGATCGGCGTATCCGGCATCCCCTTGAGGTCGTAGTAGCTGCCGTTAACAATGAGGAGCGCTTCCGGCAATACGCGCTCCATTCATCGATGCCTCTGTCTCCGTCCGGCGAATTTCTCGCTACGAAACGATATAGCGCGGGATCTATGCGGTTCAGCAAGATGCGATCAGCTTCACTCCCGTTCACCATGACGGGCAGTTCAGCAACCTCGAAGCCTTTCCGAGGCTCCTGCCACACAAGAGGGCCTGGTTGCGCCACCGGCTGCGGATCGCGGAGCGCCAGCCGCATGGAGGGTGACAGGCGCGAATCGTCAGGCTTGACTGAAATCCAGTAGGTGCCGCCACGCCGCAAAAAAGTGTTGAAGCCGTAAGCGCCATTGCGCGCCCATAGCCAACCGGCAGCTCCCGCTGTCGTGAGCGACACCAAAAACCTAAGTCTGAAGGACATCGGTACCATCCAAGATCATCGATCGCAGCGCTGCGTGATTTGAACGAATATTTCGGCAGAGATGGCAATAGTTGGACGCAGTTATCGAATGCTGCGAGACGATAGTTCATTGCTATCGCCGAAGCTCATCGCTTGGGCTGTTCTAATGGTCGCTCAGGGAGCCTTGGCAGCGTCCGTGACGCGGAGTTGTACGCGGCGGCTTCCCTGCCAGTGATCGGCACCGAGCGTGCCTGCGACATGGATCTGAGCGCCGCGGGACGACATCAGAAGCTGGCCGAGCGGCGTCTCTGCAGCGCGGAATGCGATGCCATCGACGCGGCCGCCATCCTGCGCTTCCAGGGTGATCTTGATGTGCGATTGGCCGACAAGGCGGGAATCGCGCAGCCGATGGCTCGGCAGAGCGAAAATAGGCTGCGGATGGCCGGAGCCGTAGGGACCGGCGGTTTCGAGGCGATCTATCAGCTCCACGGTCGCGCCGCTTGCACCGATTGCGCCGTCGATCTTCAGTGTTTCATTCGCCACCAGGCCTGCCACCTGCTTCTCGGCCTTTTCCGTGAAGAAGCCGCGCAGTTTTCCGAGATTGCTTCGTTCCACCGTCAGGCCAGCTGCCATCGCGTGGCCGCCGCCTTTGACCAGCAATCCGGCATCCACGGCAGCGCGAACCATACGCCCCATATCGAAGCCGCTGATCGAACGACCGGAGCCTGTGCCCTTGCCCATCGGATCAAAGGCGATGGCAAAGGCCGGGCGGCGAAACTTTTCCTTCAGCCGCGATGCGATCAAGCCGACGATGCCGGGGTGCCAGTTTTCCCGCGCCGTGATGATAACCGAGGCGCCGTCGCCATTGCCGTATTCCGCCAGTGCCTCGGCCTCCGCCTCCTGCAGCATCGCGGCCTCCATGGCCTGGCGCTCGCGATTGAGTTCATCGAGCTTGCCGGCGATCGTCTCGGCTTCGCCTGTGTCGTCCAGCGTCAGTAGGCGCGCTCCAAGCGCTGCATCGCCGATTCGGCCGCCCGCATTGATGCGCGGGCCGATCAGGAAGCCGAAATGATAGGGCGTCACCGGACCACCGAGCCCCGCCTTGCGGAAGAGAGCCGCAAGACCGGGATTGCCCTGATGCCGGGCCGCAATCAGGCCCTTGACGACATAGGCGCGGTTGAGCCCCTTGAGCGGCACGACGTCGCAGACGGTCGCGAGCGCGACGATATCGAGCCAGGCAAGCAGATCGATCGAACGCACGTGGGAATCGCCCGCCTCTCGCAGCTGCTTCAAGGCCGCGACCAGAACGAGAAAGACGACGCCTGCGGCGCAGAGATGCCCTTGCCCGGATAGATCGTCCTCGCGGTTCGGGTTGACCAATGCCTGGCATGGCGGCAGTTCGTGCCCGACCTGATGGTGATCGATGACCACGACGTCGATGTCTCGCGCCCTCGCCGCCTCGAGCGCTTCGAAGCTCGTGGAGCCGCAATCGACGGTCACGATCAGCTTCGCGCCATTGTCGATGAGCTGATTGATGGCATTGGGATTGGGGCCGTAACCTTCGAAAATGCGGTCCGGGATGTAGATGCTCGCAGGGACGCCGAAATGGGTCAGGAAACGATAAAGCAGCGCCGAGGAGGCCGCTCCGTCGACGTCGTAGTCGCCGAAGATCGCAACAGTCTCACCCGCCTTGATCGCGCGCAGAAGGCGCTGCGCCGCCTTCTCGCAATCGGTCAGCAAATAAGGATCCGGCATCAGACTGCGGATCGTCGGATCGAGGAAGGCCATGGCCTCATCGATGCCGACGCCACGTCCGGCAAGCACACGGGCAATCAGTTCCGGCAGGCCGTGCACCTGCGCGATCGCAAGCGCCCTGTTCTGACCAGCCTGATCGAGACGGGAAACCCAGCGATTGCCGGAAACGGAATGCTCGACGCCCAGAAAGGCACGCTGAACTGGATCGACCGGTTGCTCCACCATCTCTCCCAAATCATGAGGACGGCAGCGTCAGCGGACGCCGCCAGTCAGCCTATTCCTTCGGCCGCTCAATGCGGATGACCTGCGGTTCGCCGACCAGGTAGCCCTCGGTCTTGATGGCCGCGACAGCCTTGCGAACCGAATCTTCCGTCGTCGCGTGGGTGACGAGGATGATCGTCTGATGCGCCGAGGGCGACAGATGCTGCGTCGACCGCTGGACGATCGATTCGAGCGAGATATGATTTTCCGCCATGCGTGTGGCGACGCTTGCGAAGACGCCGGTGCGGTCGAGGACCGTCAGGCGAATGAAGTAGCCACCTTCATGGCTCTGCATTTGCGCCTTACGATAGGGCTCGAGCGCCTTGGCCGGATGGCCAAGCACCGGCACGCGCTGCTCGCCCGGGCGACTCTTGGCGATATCGGCGATATCACCCAGCACGGACGATGCGGTGGCGTTGCCGCCCGCACCCGGGCCAACCATCAGCAATTCGCCGAGAATATCGGATTCGATCGCTACGGCGTTGGTGACGCCATCAACCTGGGCGATGACCGAATCGAGCGGTACCATGGTCGGATGCACGCGCTGTTCGATGCCGGTTTCCGTGCGCTGGGCGACGCCGAGCAGCTTGATACGGTAGCCGAGGTCGGCGGCCGCACGGATGTCCTCTATGGAGACGTTGGTAATGCCCTCGAGATAGATGTCGTCAGCCGCGATGCGGTTGCCGAAAGCGAGCGTTGTCAGGATGGCCAGCTTATGGGCGGTATCGTTGCCTTCGATATCGAAAGCGGGATCCGCTTCGGCATAGCCGAGGCGCTGCGCTTCCTTGAGGCAATCTGCGAAGGACAGGCCCTCCTTCTCCATCCGGGTCAGGATGTAGTTGCAGGTGCCGTTCATGATGCCGTAAACGCGCGAAATCGTATTGCCCGTCAGGGATTCGCGCAGGGCCTTGATGACGGGAATGCCGCCGGCGACCGCCGCTTCGAAATTCAGCAGCGCGCCCTTTTCTTCCGCAATCTCAGCCAGTTCGACGCCATGATAGGCAAGCAGCGCCTTGTTGGCTGTGACGACATGCAGACCACGCGCAAGCGCTGCCCGCACAGCTGCATTGGCAGCACCCTCGGAGCCGCCGATCAGCTCGACGAACACATCGATATCAGCCTTCTGGGCTAGATCCACCGGACCGCCGAACCACTCGATATCAGTAAGGTCGATGCCACGATCCTTAGTACGGTCGCGCGCCGTGACTGCGACGATCTTGACGGGGCGACCGCAGGTAGCGGCAAGCTCTTTAGCGCGACTCTGGATGATGCGGACGAGCGAGGCACCGACGGTACCCAAGCCCGCAATGCCGATTTTGAGGGCATCTGCCATGGAAAATTCCTGATCAGTATATTGGGGCGGCAGCCGCCGAGACGGCTGCCACAGAACATTACGAACGATGTGCGTTCAGCGAAATCACATTGTGCATCGTTTCATCCGCAGCGGAGAGGAAGCGCTTGAGATTGCGCGCTGCCTGCCGAATGCGGTGCTCGTTTTCAACGAGCGCGATGCGGACATAATCGTCGCCCTGCTCGCCAAAGCCGATGCCCGGTGCAACCGCGATATCGGCTTTTTCGACCAGCAGCTTGGAAAACTCCAGCGAACCGAGATGACGGAACTTTTCCGGGATCTTCGCCCAGGCGAACATGGTTGCAGCCGGCGGCGGCACGTCGAAGCCGGCCTTACCGAAGCTCTCAACCAGAATGTCGCGGCGGCGCTTGTAGATGTTGCGCACTTCCGCGATGTCGGAGCCGTCGCCGTTGAGCGCATGCGTCGCCGCCACCTGGATCGGCGTGAAGGCGCCGTAGTCGAGGTAGGACTTCACGCGTGTCAAGGCCGCGATCAGCCGTTCATTGCCGACGGCAAAACCCATGCGCCAGCCGGGCATGGAGAAAGTCTTCGACATCGAGGTGAACTCGACGGCGACGTCGATGGCACCTGGAACCTCAAGCACCGACGGCGGCGGCACGTCGTCGAAATAGATCTCGGAATAGGCGAGATCCGACAACACGATGATGTCGTGCTTCTTCGCGAAGGCCACGACTTCCTTGTAGAAATCGAGCGTCGCCACATAGGCCGTCGGGTTCGACGGGTAGTTCAGGATGAGTGCGAGCGGCTTCGGGATCGAGTGACGCACAGCGCGCTCAAGCGGCGGAAAGAAACTGTCATCCGGCTCGACCGGTATCGAACGGATCACGCCGCCCGCCATCAGGAAACCGAAAGCATGGATCGGATAGGTCGGGTTCGGGCAGAGAATGACATCGCCCGGCGCGGTGATTGCCTGCGCCATATTGGCGAAGCCTTCCTTGGAGCCGAGGGTGGCGACCACCTGCGTATCAGGATTGAGCTTCACGCCAAATCGACGGGCGTAATAAGCCGCCTGGGCCCGGCGAAGGCCCGGAATGCCCTTGGAGGAGGAATAGCGATGCGTACGCGGGTCCTGGACCACCTCGCACAGCTTATCGACGATGGCCTTGGGGGTAGGAAGGTCTGGATTGCCCATGCCGAGATCGATAATGTCCGCCCCGCCCGCTCGCGCGCTTGCTTTCAAACGGTTGACCTGTTCGAAAACGTAGGGCGGCAAACGCCGGACTTTATGAAACTCTTCCATTTCTTTCCCCATGGGACAGCGGCCCTCAAAACCGCACTTAAGTTCGTTGCTCTCCCGGACAGCCGCGATACGAACTTGGAACTCGCGGCGCCGCAACCAATGTCTTCTCGAAAGATACGGTGAATCTTGGGCGGCTGCGCACGCAAAGTGCACTTAACCGATAAAGACGCATCCAAACTCGGCCTGTCCGAACGCTTTGCGTCGAAATCGCCTGAAACGCAAGGCTAATTCTGCGTCTGGCCCGGCTGGCTGCTGCCCTCTTTCTGAATTTCCTGCAGCGTATCCTGGCCATGTTCGGCGGCAAGCTTGCGCATCGCGGCGACGCGCTTCTGATACTCGGCCTCCGAGATCGTGCCGGCCTTGCGCTGCGCACCCAGCGCTGTCATCTGCTTAACCATGTCGCCCGCCTGCTGATCGTTGATCTGCACATTGGCGGCGGTAGGCGGTGCGTTAAAGGAAGGATAGCCGTCCTTATAGAATTGCTGCGTGCTCACATCGTTGACGGGGCTGCCCTTTGCGGGCTTCACAATAACCGCCTGCGGCGGCTGCTTGCGCTTGGCGTATGCCGCCTTTTCCTCAGGCGTCGAGCAGCCCGCGAGCGTCAACGCGAGAATTCCGCACATCGCTCCGCAGAGTACGGAATACCGGTTCAGTCTTGCCACCATGCCGCCGCCCATAATTGTCGTCCTGCCCAATTCCTTGCCGTGGGCTGAGACTGTTAAATTTGTCGCAGCGGCAAAGCAAGAGCAGGCTTGCGTTTCATTCGACTTGTATTCCTTTTCCCGCAAGATGTACAAATGGAAAACAAGACACAGCTGCCGCCGGGAGGATGATGCGTGACCGACAGCAAGCGGGATAAGAATGAAGGAAATGGCGGCTTTGCGGGTTTCGATCCAAAGTCAGTCGAGCCTTACATCGTCAGAGATCCCGAGGCGATGGCTGTCAACTTCGCGCGCGCCCTGGAAAACCTCGGAAAAGCAGCATCCGCATGGCTCGCTCCGCGCGAGCGCGGCGAGAAGGTCGACACCGTTGCCGATCCGATCACCGACATTGTCAAAACTCTCTCCAAGGTCGGCGAATACTGGCTTTCCGATCCGCGGCGAACGCTGGAAGCGCAAACCTACCTACTCTCGGGCTATTTCGGCCTGTGGACAAAAACCATGCAGCGCCTCAGCGGCGATTCGTCCGCGACATCAGAAGCCGAACCGGTCAAGGACAAGCGCTTTGCCGACGACGACTGGCAGAAGAACCCCTTCTTCGACTTTCTAAAGCAAACCTACCTCCTGACCGCGGGCTGGGCTGAGAAGCTGGTCGGCGATGCGGAAGGATTAGACGAACACACGCGTCACAAGGCAGCGTTCTATACAAAGCAGATCACGGCCGCCTTTTCGCCGACCAATTTCGTTGCGACCAACCCGCAGCTCTACAGGGAAACCGTCGCCTCCAACGCCGAAAACCTCGTGCGTGGTATGAAGATGCTCGCTGAGGACATCAGCCTTGGCCGCGGGGATTTGCGGCTGCGCCAGACCGATATGACCAAATTCGCCGTCGGGCGCGACATGGCACTGACCCCAGGCAAGGTGATCGCGCAAAGCGATGTCTGCCAGATCATCCAATACCAGCCAGCAACGGACAAGGTTCTGAAGCGGCCGTTGCTGATCTGCCCTCCATGGATCAACAAATTCTACATTCTCGACCTTAACCCGCAGAAATCCTTTGTAAAATGGTGTGTGGAGCAAGGTCACACCGTCTTCGTCATCTCGTGGGTCAATCCCGATCAACGGCATGCGACAAAGGACTGGACCTCCTATGCGCGCGAGGGCATCGATTTCGCGCTGGAGACCGTCGAGAAAGCAACCGGCGAACAGGAGGTCAATGCCGTGGGCTATTGCGTCGGCGGCACGCTCTTGGCGGCGACGCTCGCCCTGCACGCCAAGGAAAAGAACAAGCGCATCCGCACCGTGACCTTCCTGACCACGCAGGTCGACTTCACCTTTGCCGGCGACCTCAAGGTTTTTGTCGACGAGGAACAAATCGCGTCGCTCGAACAGCAGATGAATGTCGTCGGCTATCTGGAAGGCTCGAAGATGGCGACGGCCTTCAATATGCTGCGCGCCTCCGAGCTCATATGGCCCTATTTCATCAACAGCTATCTGAAGGGTCAGGATCCCCTGCCCTTCGATCTTCTGTTCTGGAACGCAGATTCCACTCGAATGGCCTCCGCCAACCACTCGTTTTATTTGCGTAATTGCTATCTCAACAATACCTTGAGCCAAGGCAAGATGGTGCTCGACGGCAAGACATTGTCGCTGAAGGATGTGCGCATTCCGGTCTATAATCTGGCAACGCGCGAAGACCATATCGCTCCCGCCAAATCCGTCTTCGTCGGCAGCCAGTGCTTCGGCGGCCCTGTGGAATTTGTGCTGACCGGCTCTGGCCATATTGCCGGTGTCGTCAACCCGCCGGACAAGCACAAGTATCAGTTCTGGACCGGCGGCCCGGTGAAAGGCGAATACGAGCGCTGGCTGGAGAGTGCCAACGAAACGCCCGGCTCGTGGTGGACGCATTGGCATGCCTGGATCCTCTCCCAGGACCATCGCATGGCTCCGGCACGGCAACCCGGCGGCCTGGCGCTCAACGCGCTTGAGGAGGCGCCCGGCAGCTATGTGATGGAACGGGCCTAACCGGTCGATCCGCACATGCTGTTCAACTCCCCCCTCGTTCCCGCCCGACTGATTGCGCGCTACAAGCGTTTCCTCTTCGATGCAGAGCTGGAGGACGGGACCTTAATCACCGGCTCGTGCCCGAACACCGGCTCCATGATGGGGCTCACTGCCCCCGGCTCGCGGATCTGGCTCTCCGAGCACGACGGCGCCAAGCGCAAATATCGGCATGTCTTCGAGCTGATCGAGGCAGACGGGACGACGGTCGGGGTCAATACCGCCATGCCGAACCGGATCGCCGCCGAGGCAATTGCTCTCGGGCAAGTCTCAGACCTCGGCGAATATACCACGGTCAGGCGTGAACAGAATTATGGCCGCAACTCACGGATCGACCTGCTCTTGACCGACCCTCGGCGGACAACCACCTATGTCGAGGTGAAAAACGTCCATTTCATGCGACAACAAGGGCTCGCCGAATTTCCCGATACAGCGACAGCCCGGGGCGCCAAGCACCTGGAGGAGCTGGGCGATATGGTGGAGGCAGGCCACCGCGCCATCATGCTCTTCGTGATCCAGCGGCATGATTGCAATCGCTTCCGGATCTGCGGCGATCTCGATCCCGTCTATGCGAAAGCCTTCGATCGTGCGTTGACGCGTGGCGTGGAGGTGTACGCACTGAAATGCAGGGTTTCGCCGACAGAATTAGCGCCTGCCGGGTTGATCCCGATAGACGAACCCGGCATAGCTGCATTAGATACCAGTACAAAGATCTCTGCTAAAGGCTAACCATGGTGAACTACATCGAAGCGGCAACGGCGCCGGCAAAAAACACGGGCGCTATCCGCATCTACGGACAGGACGCGTTTGCCGGGATGCGCAAGGCATGCCAGCTGACCGCCCGTTGCCTCGATGAACTCGCCGCCATCGTCGGACCCGGCGTGCCAACCGACACCATCGATCGCTTCGTCTTCGAATTCGGCATGGATCATGGCGCCTATCCGGCGACGCTGAACTATCGCGGCTACATGAAATCCTCCTGCACGTCGATCAACCATGTCGTCTGTCATGGCATTCCCAACGACAAGCCGCTGCGCGAAGGCGATATCGTCAATATCGACGTAACCTACGTGCTCGAGGGCTGGCATGGCGATTCCAGCCGCATGTATCCGGTCGGCGAGATCAAGCGCTCGGCCGAGCGACTTCTCGAAGTTACCTACGAATCCCTGATGCGCGGCATTGCCGCCGTACATCCCGGTGCCCGCACCGGCGCAATCGGCGAAGCGATCCAGGTCTATGCCGAGGGTGAGCGATGCTCGGTCGTTCGCGACTTCTGCGGCCATGGCGTCGGCAGCCTTTTCCATGACTCGCCGAACATCCTGCATTACGGCCGCTCCGGCGACGGACCGGAGCTGCGCGAAGGCATGATCTTCACCATCGAGCCAATGATCAATCTCGGCAAGCCGCATGTGAAGGTGCTGGGTGATGGCTGGACCGCCGTTACGCGTGACCGTTCACTCTCGGCTCAATACGAACACACGGTCGGCGTGACCGCAACGGGCTGCGAGATCTTTACCCTATCGCCCGGCGGTCTCGATCGCCCCGGCCTGCCGCCGTTGCGGGGATAATTCATGGCGAAGCGTCCCGCTCTTTCCACTGGACATGGAGACATGCGCCTAGATGGCGGTGGGACTGCGGAGGCTTTGGAAGAGGCTCCTCTTTTCGACGAGCGATTGTTCTTCCCGACAAAAGCGGCAAAGCTTGCGCCTGCCAAGGCCGAGGCCGACTATCACGGCCATCGCGAACGGCTGCGAAACCGCTATCGCGATGGCGGCGATGCGGCGCTTGCCGACTATGAAATTCTGGAACTGCTGCTTTTCCGGCTGATCCCGCGCCGTGACACCAAGCCGATCGCAAAAGCTCTGCTTGCCCGCTTCGGCACGCTCGGCGGAGTGTTCGGCGCTCCCGTCAATCTGCTGACCGAGGTCAAGGGTGTCGGCGACGCCGTTGCGCTCGATCTGAAGCTGATGGCGAGCGTGGCGCAGCGCATGCTGAAGACCGAACTGGCGGGCAAGCCGGTGCTGTCCTCATGGAAAGCGCTGATCGACAACTGTCACACCGCTATGGCGCACGAAGCGCGAGAACAATTCCGACTGCTCTTCCTCGACAAGAAGAATGCGCTGATCGCGGACGAAATTCAGGGTTTCGACACGATCGATCACACGCCGGTCTATCCACGCGAAGTCGTCAAACGTGCGCTTGAGCTCTCCGCCTCAGCCGTGATCCTCGTGCACAACCGTCCATCAGGGGACCCTACTCCCTCGCGGGCCGATATAGAGATGACCAAGACGATCATCGACACGGCCAAGCCTCTGGGCGTTACCGTTCACGATCATATTATCATCGGCAAGAACGGGCACGTCAGCTTCCGCGCATTGCGACTTATTTGAAGTATCGCATCAAAGCAGCGCAATAAACATTAATATAATTTAATATTCTTATATTAAATATTCCACATCCGCGAATAGAATCGACTCGTTTCATTGCTTCGGCCGTTTTTCAGTTCGGCGTCAGGATGATCTGGCAGAAGAAATAATAAGCCTAAACTGGCGTGTCCGCCGGCGGAAGCCATTGTTTTGATTTGGCCTATTCGTTTGAGAGTTCGGCCGATCCGGAGATCATATGCAGAAGACATCACCAACGTTTACCGGTTATCTCCGTCGTGCGGCGCGCGTTGCGGCTGTTCTAGTCGGAGGGTTCGCGGTGACCGCTGGCGGCTTCTATGCTCACATGGTCTGGACGACCAACTTCCATCCCGTCATCGAAGGCGAAGTCTATCGTTCTTCGCAGCCCTCTGCCGAGACGATAGCGCAATTTCAGAAGCAGTATGGCATCAAGACCATCATCAATCTGCGCGGCGACAATAGCGGCCATCATTGGTACGACAACGAGGTTGCCGAAGCCAAACAGCTCGATATCAACCACATCGACTTCCGCATGTCGTCGGCCCGTGAGTTGACGCAGGAACAGGCGGAGCAACTGGTCGCCATCATGCGCGACGCGCCGAAGCCTATTCTCATTCACTGTCAGGCGGGCTCGGATCGTACCGGACTTGCCTCCGCGCTTTATCTCGCCGCCATCGCCAAGGTCGACGAAGCGACTGCGGAGCATCAGATGTCGATCGTCTACGGGCACATCTCACTCTCCTTTCTGCGCGCCTATGCGATGGATCGCACCTTCGAGAAGCTGGAACCCTGGCTTCGGCTTTCTGCCTCCTGAAGACGCGAAGTTTGCGTTAGATATTCTGTAACATTGAGCAGCTACCGGTTGACGGAGCATGTTGCGTTGCGACATTGATTCCCTATTCAATCATCCGAGGCTTCCCGATGGACCAATTCGATCTCCTAGTGGTGGGCAGCGGCCCTGCCGGCCGCAGAGGCGCCATTCAAGCCGCCAAACTCGGCAAGAAGGTGCTCGTCGTCGAGCAAGGCAAGCGCGTCGGCGGCGTATCGGTCCATACCGGCACCATTCCTTCAAAGACATTGCGTGAAACCGCACTCAATCTCTCCGGCTGGCGCGAACGCGGCTTCTATGGACGCGCCTATCGCGTCAAACAGGAGATCAGCGCCGAGGACCTCCGCCGTCGTCTGCTCATTACCCTCGACCATGAAGTCGAGGTGCTCGAGCATCAGTTTGCGCGCAATCGGGTTCAGCACATTCGCGGCAAGGCAAGCTTCGTCGATCCCCAGACCATGCAGATCGTTAAGGATGATGGCGAGGTGGTGACCGTATCCGCCGCCAGCATTCTGCTCGCAGTCGGCACAAAGCCGTTTCGTCCCGACTACATGCCTTTCGACAACAAGACGGTGCTCGATAGCGACGAGCTGCTGGAGATCGAGGAATTGCCCCGGTCGATGGTCGTCATCGGCGCCGGCGTCATCGGCATCGAATATGCGACCATCTTCAGCGCGCTCGATACGCAGGTGACGCTGATCGATCCGAAATCCACCATGCTCGACTTCATCGACAAGGAGATTGTCGAGGATTTCATCTACCAGCTGCGCGACCGCAACATGAAGCTGCTGTTGGGACAGAAAGCCGAAAAAGTGGAGCGCCTGCCGAACGGCAAAGTGGAGCTGACGCTCGACAACGGACGCCACATTACGACGGACATGGTTCTGTTCGCCGCCGGGCGGATGGGCGCGACCGATACGCTCAACCTCGAAGCCGCCGGGCTCGAAGCTGACAGTCGTGGCCGCCTGAGCGTCAATCCGGAAACCTTTGCCACCAAGGTTCCGCATATCTTCGCCGCCGGCGATGTCGTCGGCTTCCCGAGCCTTGCCTCGACGTCCATGGAACAAGGCCGTATCGCCGCCCGCGTCGCCGTCGGCGCGATCGCCAAGGAGCCGCCGAAGTACTTCCCCTACGGCATCTATGCCGTGCCGGAGATTTCCACCTGCGGCCTTTCCGAGGAAGAAGTCAAGGAACGGCACATCCCCTATGAATGCGGCATCGCCCGGTTCCGCGAGACCTCGCGTGGCCATATCATGGGCCTCGACACCGGCCTCCTGAAGATGATCTTCTCGCTGAAGACACGCCGCCTGCTCGGCGTCCATATCGTCGGCGAAGGTGCCACCGAGCTCGTCCATATCGGCCAGGCTGTGCTGAACCTCAAAGGCACCGTCGAATATTTCGTCGAGAACACCTTCAACTACCCGACCCTCGCCGAAGCCTACAAGATTGCTGGCCTCGACGCGTGGAACCGCATGGGCGACATCAAGTCGGAGCTTTGAGCACCCATGAAGCTTACGTTAAGCTCCATGCAGGGTTTCAATCAGGGGGAGGACTTCGGCGAAAGTGTCGATCCGGTATTTCGGGGATGGCAGCGCGTCCGGCCAAGATGAGCCGGCGCCATAAAACACGCCTGTCATTCCCGCTGATTCCGCACCCCCGACATCCGCCTCTGGATTGTCGCCGACAAAAATGCAGCGTGCCGGGACTACGTCCAGACGTTCGGCCGCTAGCTGAAAAATTCGCGGGTCCGGTTTTCGCAAACCGATATCCTCCGAAATGACAACGAGATCGACCACATTCCGAAGCCCGGTGATCTCGATTTTTGCAGCTTGAACGTTTGTGTGGCCGTTGCTGATAATGGCTGTCTTCAAGCCATGCCGCCGCAACGCAATGAGCGCTTCGAGGGCGCCAAACGACAGTCTCGCGAATTGCGGGTATCGCCTCTGAAAATCGGAAAGCAAGAGAGTTTCACAATCGCTCCCCAGGCCAAGCGCTGCCGCCAATCGCGGGTAAAGTTTCTGTTTGTCGAGGAATCCGTGCTTCTCCAAGGCAAAGAACGTGTCCTGAAAATTCTGAAAAGTGACGCCCTTTAATTGGTCCCCCAGTCGCTTAAACTGATCCGGCAGGAATGCCATCAGCGCAGCGCGCCGGTCGATGAGGGTTTCATCCAGATCAAACATCGCGGCTTCAATCAAATTCGACCTCCTTCATAATCTTGGGGCCTTTCCGCTTTTCTTCGAGCCGCAAAAAACTCTATCCCCTTGTTGCAAGCAATTCCGGACGGAAAAGCGCTGCGCACTTTTCCTGGAATTGCTCTATCGTGCTGCGCTTCGAGATGGAGGACCGATAACGCAGGCAAGAATTGCCCATCGTATCCGATGACGATCTGCGCTGCAGGCAGTGCCTCAAAGGAGAGTCGGTCTTCCAGCCGCCACCGCAACAGGCACTACAGCCCCAATCGCGGATAAAGGGAAGCGACAAAAGAGTCCCTGCGTTGACACAACAAAAAAGCCCTGCCGCAAACGGCAGGGCTCTTGATTTCAGTCCGGAAGAAGAACCGATTACTCGGCGCTGTCCTCAGCAGCCTTCTTTTTCGGAGCTGCCTTCTTCTTCGGAGCGGCAGCTTCCTCGCCTTCGGCAGCAGCTTCGGTCGCTTCAGCCTTGGCAGCAGCCTTCTTCTTCGGAGCAGCCTTCTTGGCAGCCGGCTTGTCTTCGTCATCGTCGTCGGCCAGCAACGCTTCCTTGGAAACGGTCTTGTCCGTAACGTCGACTTCAGTCAGCAGGTGGTCGATGACCTTTTCTTCGAAGATCGGAGCGCGCAGGTTAGCGGAAGCGCCAGGCGTGTTGCGGAAGAATTCCAGGATTTCCTTTTCCTGGCCCGGGAACTGCTGGAGCTGAGCATAGAGAGCGCGCTGCAGTTCGTCTTCGCTGACTTCGACACCGGCCTTCTCGCCGATTTCGGAGAGAAYGAGACCGAGGCGAACACGACGCTCAGCGAGCTTGCGGTATTCTTCGCGAGCCTTTTCTTCGGTCGTGTCTTCGTCTTCGAAGGTCTTGCCGGATTCAGCCAGATCCGCCTGGATCTGGCGCCAGATGCTCGCGAACTCAGCGTCGACAAGCTTCTGCGGCGTGTCGAACTGATACATTTCGTCGAGCTGGTCGAGAATCTGACGCTTGACCTTCTGGCGAGTAACCGAGCCGTACTGGCTTTCGATCTGGCCGCGAACGATTTCCTTCAGGCGATCGGCAGATTCGAGGCCGAGCTTGGAAGCGAGTTCGTCGTTGATTTCGATTTCGCCGGGAGCAGCGACTTCCTTGACGTTGATGTCGAAGGTGGCTTCCTTGCCTGCGAGGTTCTTGGCCGGGTAGTCAGCCGGGAAGGTTACGGTGATGACCTTCTCTTCGCCAGCCTTGACGCCGACGAGCTGCTCTTCGAAGCCCGGGATGAAGCGGTTCGAACCGAGAACCAGCTGCGAATCTTCGTCCTTGCCGCCGTCGAAGGCAACGCCGTCGACCTTGCCGAGGTAATCGATGGTGACGCGGTCGCCGTTGGCAGCCTTGCCCTTCTTGGTTTCGTAGCTACGAGCGCTTTCAGCGATCTTGAGGATCTGCTCGGTAACTTCGTCTTCGGCGATTTCAGCGACTTCGCGAGTGACCTTGATGCCCTTGACGGACTTCAGCTCGATCGCCGGGATGACTTCGTAGGAGAGCGTGAATTCGAAATCAGCTTCGGCAGCGAGGATCTTTTCTGCCTCGTCCTTGTCCTCGGTCATGGCGATTTCCGGCTGGGTAGCCGACTTTTCGCCGCGCTCAGTCAGGATTGCCGGCGGCTGGTCGCGAACGATTTCGTTGACGAGATCAGCCATGATCGACTTGCCGTAGACCTTCTTCAGGTGAGCAACCGGAACCTTGCCGGGACGGAAGCCGTTGATGCGGACCTTGTCCTTGACCTCGGCCAGGCGCTCGTTCATGCGCACTTCCATGTCCTTGGCCGGGATGACCACCTTGATTTCGCGCTTCAGCCCTTCAGCGAGCGTTTCGATAACCTGCATTGTCCTACCTTCATTCATGGCGGCCGTGCCCAGACAGCCGTTCGTTACGATGAGCACGACGCCGGAAAATCCCGAGCGTGGCTTGGATGCAATTCTCTATCATTTTGCCAAGAGCGCCGCGCCTTCCAACGAACGCGCAAAAGGCAGCTCAATCCTCGTTTCGAGCCAGAGCATCTGATCCACTCCCCATTCGAAGCGGGATGCCTGGGCAAAATGGCGCGTCCTACGGCATATCGGGAGACGGACTTCATCAGCCTCCCCCGTCCATAAGACGTCTTGGTGCGGGTAGAGAGACTTGAACTCCCACGCCTTGCGGCACCAGAACCTAAATCTGGCGTGTCTACCAATTTCACCATACCCGCGTTCCCAAAACCGCATGGCAATGCCTGCCCATGGGGGCTTCCGGAGCGCGGCGTCTCTATATCACCCGTTTCAAACCACGCAAAGGAAAAATGACGGTTCCACGACTGCTCACAAAGCTTATCGGCATCTTCGGGCCAATATCGTCAGTAAAGCGGCTCTTCATAGACGGATTTGCCATCGAGAAGCAGGCTTCTGATGTGGGCTTTGCCGTCGGAAGAGATACGAGCGGCGATAGCGACGCGATTGGCATTGCGTGCGCTTTCGATGTCGTGCCCCTGTCCTTCGGGCACATAATAGCGCTCGATGCCATAGATCACGCCGATCATCTCCTGCGACGCATCGGTGGCGTCGCCATAAAATGTATAGTCGAACGGCAAGCTTTTCAGGATGACGGTATCAGGCTTTGGCTCAAGCGGCTTAAAGGATGATTCGACAATGCCCCAATAGCCGTCCTCCTGCTTTTTCAACCGAACGGACAGGACCTGAGTGGTCAGGCTCATTTTCGGCGGTCCGTCGCGCAGCGTCGACATCGGAACCCGCGAAATGTCGTAGTTCAAGGTGACGTAGTCGCCGCGCAGGAGATCGCGGGGATCGACAGGCGCTGTCTTCAGAATGACTTCGACACCGCTTCGCAAGCCCCAAGCCCGTTCGCCGACCATATAGCCAAGGACGGCGGTCTGCAGGATGGCGACGATAATGGCTGCTGCCCACAGTCGGCGCGGAGTGACGGTGGCAATGTTCTTGTCGGCCATATCGGTCATGCCCGTGTCTCCTGCCTGTCTGCGTTGGAGAATCGTCGCTCGAGCTGGATGACCACCCATGCGGCAAACGCTACCATCAGGCCGGCGATCAGGAAGAAACCTGCCGTGCCGATGATCGAACCGATGGTCTCGCTGGCTATATAAAGAACCTCGCAGGCAAAGACGAAGTAAGCGAGATAGCGCACTGCGCCATTGTCACGGCCGCCAAGAGCGATCGCCACCACCGCGCTTGCCAGCGTTGCGGCTGCCACGAGGATAAGCGGCAGCCTGTGGTCGACCCAAGCACTGCTGGAGAAAATGCCGCCGCCGATTTCCGCATGGACAAGGAAGAGGCCGATCGAGGCAAGAAGAAAGGCATAAAAGCCGGGCACGGCCCCCGCCGACCGCACGACAGGCATGAGTGGCGAGGCTGGAACGCTGACGGCAAGGAAGACCACCATTCCGACGGCCGCGAAAAGGATCGCCGCATTCTGACTTTCATGCTGGCCAAAAAGCCATGTCAGCCATCCGACAAGCATGAGATAGGCGAAGTGCCGTGCCCCCGGTGCGTCGACATATCTGACGAGGATGATCAGAACTACTGACATCAGGGGCGGCACCCAAGGCATGAGGCCATCCCAGTCGTTGAAATGATCCCAAAGATAGAAGCCGCAAAATGTCCAGGCGAGAAAGCCCGCAAGCGCGACCTGCGCGCTTGAGCGAAACAACGCCGCCACGATGCAGGCCGAAGCAAACCAGACGATCATCATCGTCAGTTCGTCGCCGGACATATTATACATCTGTCCGACCAGAGCCATGGCGCCGCCGAAGCTCAGCGTGCCGAGAATGAGCAGCGCTGCGGCAAGAATCGAGCGCCCCAGGGCCAGCAGGTAGGCGGCGCCGAGATAAAAGGCCCATATCATGGCGACCAGCGCCGCCAGACGCGCAAGCCTCGGGATCGCTTCCCAATTGGCGGAAATGAAGAGCAGCAGTGCAAGGCCGAGAAGCGTGGCCGCAATAATGGCCAGAACCCGACCAGCACTAAAACTCGTCTGGCGACCATCATATTCTTGCAGCATAGCCTCTGCCGCCGCCGCGTCGACAAGGCCCTTGTCGACCCAGATCTTCAGATCCCGCTCCAGCCTGCCTCTATACATCCCGGCTCCTCGCTGCGATTCCCCATCCGAGAAGAGTTATCACAAATCATCATGCAATCGATGCGCCCCAGCACGGACGGCCAAATGATCGTCCACTGCCGAGAGCTGTTTCGTTAATGTGATATTAAGCGATTGCTGTGTATTCTAAAGATCGGTATCGAGATACCCATACGAGACATGCGCTGACGACATGCCTATTATGAAATTATTGCGCTGCACAAAAGATAAAAGTCATACTATTTATAACTCAACACTGCACGGCGGTGGCGCGCCGGGCCGGCCTTAGTCGGAAAGAGCCTTGGGATCGATTTTCCCGACACGGAATTCGGAGCCGCACACTCCTCCTCCCAGTGCGCTCCGATGGATTGACGACCCTCCTCCTCCCAGTCGTCAATCACTATAAATGACGCCCACCGCATCCTCCTCCCGCGGTGGGCGTTATTTTTTGCCCGTTTCAATCGGTTTATGCGCGACATCCGTGAAATGCGACCAGATGACGGATTGCGTTCTCAGCGCAGTTTCCGGCGGCTCCCCCAGATCAGCCACGACCAGTCGACCTCCCTCAAAACCGCAAGGCTGGCGAAAACATGGCCGAATGACGGCGAGCACCGCAACCAGCCTTGAAATGCCGGTTGGGACTGGTGTCATGCGCCCAAGTCCACCCCCGCTTCAGCCGCGATATGCACATAAAGCAGCCATCTTCTTGGGCAGACTGCCCACACGATATGCATCAGGTGCATGGGTGACATGAAGCTTTGGCGCTTTTAGTTCTTGCGGCGCAGCATATATAAGGAGGCATCAGATCGACGGCGGCACCAATCACGGGGCTACGAGATCTCCAAATCCTCGAAAGGGACTGAAATGAACCTGACCCGCTCCTTCAACAACTGGCGCAAGTATCGTCAGACCGTAAACGAACTCGGCCGCATGAGCGCTCGTGAACTGCACGACCTCGGCATCGACCGCGCCGACATTCATCGCGTTGCTCGCGAAGCCACCGGCCGCTAATCGCCGGATAGGCTTCGCCCACTAGCGAAAGCCTTCACAACGCCCGTTGCGGACCTCCGCGACGGGCGTTCTTTTTGTTCATTGTGCATCGCAACATTCCATGATCCGCTCTGAACCATTCGCGAGATGCAAGTCGACCAAATTCTAAGCATTGGTAGGTTTTTGGGCGTCATATTGCACAAATGCATAGCAGACGCCTTTTATTTGCACTGCACAAAAGGCGCGTTTGCGCCTATATAGAGTGCAACAGCTGAGGCGGTAATCGTACCGCCCGCAAACAAGATACTGAGGATAAGATCATGAACCCGATTCGCATTGCAAAGAACTGGATCAGCTACCGCCGCACTCTGAATGAACTCGGCAACCTCTCCAGCCAGACCCTTTCGGACATCGGCGTCAGCCGCTACGAAATCCGCAACATCGCTGCTCGTTCTTTCCGTTAATCGGTCGAAACTGCAGACTGCTTCAAGACGGCGCCTTTCGGCGCCGTTTTTGATTCCGGGCGGTTATGTTCGTCGATACCCATCAACTTGCCTCGTTGTGGTTGACTTGCGGGTTCTGCGCCTATCGCTTTCACCGAATCTCTGCCCACTTTTGCGTGCCCTGCTCCGGTAAAGCGTTTGGATCGCCGCCCTGCTCGTGATAATGACGCGCACATGACACAGACTAGTTCTCACTCCCCAATCCACGTCATTGGCGGCGGCCTCGCCGGCTCGGAAGCCGCGTGGCAAATCGCCAATGCCGGAGTACCCGTCATCCTGCATGAAATGCGCGGCGTACGCGGCACCGAGGCACACAAGACCGACGACCTCGCCGAGCTCGTATGCTCCAATTCGTTCCGCTCGGACGACGCGACCAGCAATGCGGTCGGCGTCATCCATGCTGAGATGCGTATGGCCGGCTCGCTGATCATGGCATGTGCCGACAAGCATCAGGTGCCGGCCGGTGGCGCGCTCGCCGTCGACCGCGACGGCTTTTCCGCGGCGGTGACGCAGGCGGTGCAGAGCCATCCATTGATCACAGTCATCCGCGAAGAGATCCAGGGCCTGCCACCGAGGGAATGGGACCAGGCGATCATCGCCACCGGCCCGCTGACGGCGCCAGGGCTCGCCAGCGCCATTCAGGCCGAAACCGGCGCCGATGCGCTCGCCTTCTTCGATGCCATCGCGCCGATCGTCTATCGCGACAGCATCAACATGGATCTCTGCTGGTATCAGTCCCGCTACGACAAGGTTGGACCGGGCGGTACGGGCAAGGACTACATCAACTGCCCGATGGACGAGGCGCAATACAACGCCTTCCTCGATGCGCTGATTGCCGGCGACGCCGTTGGCTTCAAGGAATGGGAAGGCACGCCCTATTTCGACGGCTGCCTTCCGATCGAAGTCATGGCCGAGCGCGGTCGCGAGACACTGCGCCATGGCCCGATGAAGCCAATGGGGCTCACCAATGCGCATAACCCCACGGTCAAGGCCTATGCTGTGGTGCAGCTGCGCCAGGACAATGCGCTCGGCACGCTTTACAATATGGTCGGCTTCCAGACGAAGCTGAAATATGGCGCGCAGGCCGAGATCTTCCGGCTGATTCCAGGCCTCGAGAATGCGGAATTCGCCCGCCTGGGCGGCCTGCATCGTAATACCTACATCAATTCGCCGACCTTGCTCTATCGCTCACTGGTGCTGAAGTCGCGGCCGGGCTTGCGCTTTGCCGGTCAGATCACCGGCTGCGAAGGCTATGTCGAAAGCGCCAGCATCGGCCTGCTCGCCGGCCGTTTTGCGGCTGCTGAGCGCAAGGGTGAAGCGGCATCCCTGCCGCCCAATACGACTGCGCTCGGCTCGCTGCTCAACCACATCACCGGCGGACACATCGTTTCTGACGAAGAGCCGGGCAAGCGCTCCTTCCAGCCGATGAACATCAATTTCGGACTTTTTCCAGAATTGGAGCCGGGTTCGATCGTCAAGCCGGAAGGCATCAAGCGCTTCCGCGGCAAAGACAAGACGATCATGAAGCGCCAGCTCATCGCGAAGCGCGCGCTTGGCGATTGCGCCAAGTGGCTGGGCGTGCAGGCACCCATGCTTGCGGAAACGCCTGAAACCTAAGGCTTTGACGTTCAGGCCTTTGCCGGCGGGGCGTGATGCTCGAGCTTCATGTCATCACCGGCAACATAATTGCCGAGAAGCCAGAGCGAGACCTCCGCAGCTTCATCCGGGCTCTTGAATTCGAATGTGCCGTTGTGATGCGGCACGTCGAGAAAATCGACCGTCAGGCCGCGACCGGTTCCTGAAAGCTTGGCACGTGCCCGGCCGGGCTCGATCAGATGGACACTGAAATGATTGCGCACGTTGCGCATGAAGCCGGCCTTGTCATCATGCAGACGTACGAAGACCGCCTGCCCGTCCGCCGTCGTCTGCAGCTGGCGGATAGCCTCCATCGGAAAGGCCCGGCCAAATTCCAGAATGGCGAGGCCGGTGTCGTGCAGACCATCTTCCTTGTTCTGCGACGCCATGCGCGTCGCGAAATAGGCAAAGAAGATGACGATCGCAAACAGTATGCACCAGACGACAATACCCACGGCAGATCCCCCTGAAATGCAAATCAAGTTGCCCATCCGTCGTCATAGACGGCGAGACTTGCGCGAGCTTGGTGTATTTTAGATTTTCTTTGTGATCGACGCTATCGCCATGCGCATCTGACGACGCCATTGCGGCAGCGCCAGCGGATGGTCGAAAAGACCGGCTCCGAGCGATTGGGCCTTCTTCAAGACGGGCTCTGCCAGCGTGGCAGGCAGAAACGCCGGAAACACCGCAGCCGGGATGGCGCCAGCCGCCCTGGCCTTGGCCAAGTGCTCGCGGCCGAGACCTGCGAATGCCTCGATCGCCACGGAAATACGGGCCCGATCTTCACCGGCAAGGAATGAATCGCGATCGAGGCCTGTCGCAGTGAGAATCTCAAGAGGCAGATACAGCTGGCCGCGATGACGATAGAGCGGCATGAGCAACAGCAACCCGGCAATCGCCTGGGCGACGCCGGCGTGACCCGCGGCATCGGCCGAACGCTTCGCCTCTTCCGCCGATAGAACCAGGCTCGCAAGCTGGATGAGAGCTGATGCCGTCTCGCCGGCATAGCCTTCGAGATTGCCACGCGTCTCCATCGGATCGTCGTAGAGGTCGAAAATGCGCGCATCGATCATGTCGATCAGCGTCTGGCGCGGCAACCGGTATTGCTCGATCGCCGTCAGGAGCTCGGCGGCAATCGGATTGGCTTCGCTCGACCCGTGCGCCTGGCCTTCGAGAAGATCGCGCCAATATTGCATTCGCACTTCGCCCGGCAGTGGCTCATGCACGAGATCGCGAATGCGTGCCAATTCGGCATTGAAGGCATAGAGCGCAGCAAGCGCGGGGCGCTTGTCTTCCGGTGCCAGCAGGCAGGCGAGATAACGATCACGATCGGTATCTCGAAGCGTGGCGAGGCAAATGTCTCGATTGTCGCGCGGCGCGGCTGTCGTCGTCATGCTTCGGTCCGGATCTCAAACCGCAATCAGTGCAGCGGCCACGGCGCGCGACTCGGATAGCATGATATTGAAGGTGCGTACCGCCGCCCCTGTGCTCATCGGGTCCGACGAAATCTGCTTGGCGCGTAAGGCAGCCTTGAGGTCGGCCGGCAGCGGCCGCAGCTCCATGCCCGTGCCGACGAGCAGCACTTCAATATCGGCGGCCTCATCGAGAACCCTCTGAAAACGATCTGGCGTCAGAGCATCGCCCTGCAGCATGTCCCAGCCGTAAATGCCCGATGGCAGGCAAAGCAGCGAACCACGATGCGACATGTCGGCAAAGCGGAAGCCACCATTGCCATAAGCGTCGATCGGTGCGCGCCCTGGAAAATGCGCGTTGCGAATTTCTATACCTTTTGCCAATGTCTTACACCGCTGGTTTGCCTGACTGAATGTCGCCGGCTGCAGGCCCATTGCTTTCACCGCCGGCCTGGAACTTGTCCGGACGCAGCTTGAACAGGATCAGCACGGGCGCCGCAATATAAATCGACGAGAAAGTGCCGACGGCGACGCCGAAAAGCAGCACGAAGGTGAACGAACGTATCACCTGGCCGCCGAAAATGTAGAGCGCGAACAGTGCCAGAAGCGTCGTCGCGGATGTCAGAATGGTCCGAGATAGTGTCTGATTGATGGAGGCATCGATCAGGATCGGCAGCGGCATCTGCGAATAGCGCTTCAAGTTCTCGCGCATCCGGTCGTAGACCACCACCGTATCGTTCAGCGAATAGCCGACGATGGTCAGGATCGCGGCAATGCCGGTCATGTTGAATTCCATGCCTGATAGCACGAAAAGGCCGAGCGTCAGGATGACGTCGTGCAGTGTGGCGATGATCGCGCCGACTGCGAACTGCCATTCGAACCGCAGCCAGATGTAGATCAAAATTGCAATCAGTGCCGCGAGAACGGCAAACGAGGCGGTGGTCGTGATTTCGCCGGAAACGGCGGGACCAACGACCTCGACGCGGGCAAAATCATAGTCTTTGCCCAATTCCTCGCGCACGAGAGTTACAGCTGACTGTTCCGCATTCTCTCCCCCATCCTGCGCATGCACGCGAATGACCGCTCCCAGGCGATCGGTGAGCCTATCGACCTGGACGTCGCCTGGAATGATATTCTCAAGGCGGGATTGAATATCTGCCGGATCGGCAACACCCTGCTTGGCGCGAACCTCGATGATGGAGCCGCCGGCGAAATCGATGCCTAGATGCATGCCGACCGTCGCGAAGGCGAGAAGGGTCGCAACCGACAGAGCCGCCGATATCGTGAAGGTGAAGCGGCGAATGCCCATGAAGCGGATATTGGCATTGTCGAAAACACCGCTGCGAACACCGACAAGCAGTGTGCGCGGCTTGCGATGCGATATCCACATGTCCACGAGCGAGCGAGTGACGAAGCATGAGGTGAAGAAGGTCGTGAAAACGCCGATGATCAGGGTCGCTGCGAAGCCACGCACGGAGCCACTGCTGGCGTAAAACAGAATGGCAGCGACGATGAGCACCGTCAGATTGGCGTCGGCCACGGTTGCCGCGGCCCTATTGAAGCCATGGCGAAGCGCATCGACGAGGAGATGGGTCTTCTTTTCCTCCTCGCGCACGCGCTCGTAGATCAAAACCAGAGCATCGAGCCCGATACCGATGATGAGGACGATTGCGGCAACACCGGGCAATGTCAGTGCTATGCCGAACAATCCCATGATAGCGACGACCATCACGATGTTGATGATCAGCGAGATGGTCGCGACAACGCCGAGCAGACGATAGAAGCCGATCATCAGGGCGGTCACGAACAATGCGGCGGCGATGCAGGCAATGATGCCGAAGCGCGCCGCCTCGTTGCCCAGGCCGGGCTGGATGGTTCGCTCTTCGACCGGTGTCAGCGTTGCGGGCAACGGTCCGCTCTTGATCATCACGGCAAGGTCCTGGGATCCCTGGGCCGTGAAGTCGCCGGGGATATCGACTTCCCCGGTTGCGATCACCGTTTTCAGCGCGGCGGTGGAGATGATCTGATCGTCGAGCACCACGACAACGATCCGGCCAAGATTGCTTGCCGTCGTTTGCGCGAAACGATGGCCTGCTTCCGGCGTCAACTTGACGGAAACCGTCCCGCCTCCGTTGTTGACCACAGCCTCGGCGTCGGCGAAATCCACGTTTGAGAGGATAGGCTGTCGTTGGACGAGATAACCGACTGGCGGATCGTCCTCGGAAAACATGACGTCTGAGCCGGCGGGCGGATGGCCATCCATGGCCGCCTGTACCGTCATGGACTGATCGACCAAGCGGAAACTGAGTTCGGCTGGCTGCCCGAGAAGGTTCTTCAACCGCTGTGGATCTGCAAGGTCGGGGACTTGCACGACAATGCGATCCCGCCCCTGACGGCGGATCAAAGGCTCGCCCACGCCCAGTTGCGCAATGCGATCACGAATAACCTTCATCGAGCGGACGACAGCGGAGGAGACGTGACTATTGATATCCTCGTCGGTGATATCGAAGGTCATTGCGCCGTTCGCGCCCTGGGAAAGCTTGACCGGCGGCTTATCCGATCCTGCCGTGAGCGGGTGCAATGCCGTCAGGGCAGCCTGGACCTGTGCGGTGTCGTTGATGCGAAGCTCAATCTTCCGTCCGGTCCCGGTCAGGCCGGAATAGGCAATATTGACGGTGCGCAGCCGGCTCGCGATATCGCTGACGAGATTTTCAAGGCGATCCTTCTCGACATCGTCCCGTTCTATCTTCAGCAGAAGATGCGAGCCGCCGCGCAGATCCAGCCCGAGCCCGATCTTTCTATGCGCCCACCAGGAAGGAAGCGAGGAAACTGTATGCTCCCCAAGCAGGTTGGGGATGGCAAGAAGCACGCTCAAGAGAACGGCGAACCAGATCAGGGTGGTCTTCCACCAGGAGACGTGCAGCATCGCTCTCTCGAATTTGGGCTTCTCTACTGCGCCCCGCTCTCCATAGGAATTGCAATGGGCGCAGTAACACCTTGAATTTGTGCACAGTCTCTCAAGAAAGTCGATTCCGATTTTCGAAGACATGCACTCGCCAGGCGAGCTGCCTGCACGCGAGAAGCTTACGCTGCGTCGGCCTTGACGGGCTCACCCTTGACGCGAACTTCGGAAATGGCGCTGCGGACGACGCGGATGCGAACGCCGTCTGCGATTTCGACTTCGAGTTCCTTCTCGTCGATGACCTTCGTGACCTTGCCGACAATGCCGCTGGTAACGATCTGATCGCCGCGGCGAATGTTCTTCAGGATCTCGTCACGCTTCTTCGCCTGCGCACGCTGCGGACGGATGAGAAGGAAATACCAAACGACCATCAGCGGCACAAACAGGATGATCATTTCAAAGCCGGAACCGCCGAAAGCGCTAGCGGCCGACTCTGTAGCGCTCTGCGCATATGCGTTGGTGATAAACATCGAGAACTCCCTTGAACTCCTTGCGGGAACCGGGCCCGCGTCAGGTGGCCGGAATATAGTTACGCGCATGGCGATTGCAACAAAAACAGCCGCCAACCGTACCGTTTTCCCGGTCTCTTAGCCTTTCAGGCCCGAAAGGAGCATGATACCCGGCAAGACAGCGCGCGCATTTTACGACTTTCTTGTTCAATATTCAGGAGGAAAACGGTGACTGAAGACCAAAACGCCCTGATCCTTGCCGAAGTTCGTCGCCTTGCCGATGCTGTCGAACGTCTGGCCGGGCCGGCTCCGGCCATCAATGACTGGAATGCCGCCGACTGCTTCGTATGGGCTCCTGCCCGACTGCATCTGCAGCCCGTGCCGCGGCCGAACCGGGTGGCGATCACCCTTATTCGCGGTGTCGATCATGTGCGCGACATTCTGCACGAAAACACTCTGCGTTTCGCCGAGGGTTTTGCTGCCAACAACGTGCTGCTGTGGGGCGCGCGTGGCATGGGCAAGTCCTCGCTCGTCAAAGCGGTCCATGAGGATGTACGCCGCGCGACCGGCGTGTCGCTGAAGCTCATCGAAGTCCATCGCGAAGATATCTCGTCGCTGCCGGTGCTGCTCGACATTCTGAAGGCCGCGCCGCATCGCATCATCATTTTCTGCGACGACCTCTCCTTCGACCACGACGACACCGCCTACAAGTCGCTAAAAGCAGCGCTCGACGGCGGCGTCGAGGGACGCCCGGACAATGTATTGTTCTATGCCACCTCGAACCGTCGCCATCTGCTGCCGCGCCACATGATGGAGAACGAGCAGTCGACGGCGATCAATCCGTCAGAGGCAGTCGAAGAGAAGGTTTCACTCTCCGATCGCTTCGGTCTCTGGCTCGGCTTTCACAAGTGCAGCCAGGAAGACTATCTGCAAATGATCGACGCCTATGCCGACCATTTCAAGCTCGATCTCGACCGCACCAAGATACACCACGAAGCGCTGGAATGGGCGACGACGCGCGGCGCAAGATCGGGCCGCGTTGCATGGCAATACATCCAGGATCTCGCCGGGCGGCTGCGCATCGTCCTCGAGCGCGACTGATCGGCGAATACAATGCTCCAAACGACAAAAAGCCCGACAAACGCCGGGCTTTTTGCAGAGTCCTTGAGACGCACGACCTATTCAAGGAACGTCATTGGGTTGACTGGAGCCGAATTCTTACGGACTTCGAAATGGAGCTGCGGCTGGCTGACATTGCCGCTCATGCCCGATGTCGCGAGGGTCTGACCGCGTTGAACCTTCTGGCCGCGAGCAACGCTGAGTGCGTCGGCGTGGCCGTAGACCGTAACCGTGCCGTCGTCGTGACGGACGAGGACCGTATTGCCGAGTTCCTTCAGGCCATTGCCGGCATAGATGACGACGCCGTTCTCGGCGGCCTTGATGGGCGTACCCTCGGGAACGGAGATGTCGATACCATCGTTACGGCTGCCATTGACGTTGGCGCCGTAGCTGGCGACGACAGCACCGCGGACCGGCCAACGGTATTTGCCGATGCCGGTTGCCTCGGGCGCATCCGCCTGCGTGTCTGATTTGGCCGCATCGTTGATCGACTGGTTCGGAGCGATCGAGGCCACCTCTTTCGCCTTCGGAGCATCGGCTACCGCGGCAACCTTGGGTGCCTGCTTGGCAGCGGGTTCAGCGACAGGCACGGCGCCCGGCTTAACCGAGACCTTCTGCGGCTCGATAGAAGCGGTCTTGACCGGATCGGCCGAGGCAACGGCGCCATGCGGCAATGCCAGCGCCTGACCGATGCGAATGCTGTCGCCGGCCTGCATGTTGTTCGCCCGCTTCAGTTCGGCAACACTAACGCCGCTTTCCTTGGCAATTCTCGCCAGCGAGTCGCCCGGTTTGACGACATAGCTGCCAGCACCCTTCGGGCCGGGGCCTTTTCCGTTACCGGCGGCAAGCTTGTTCGGGTCGGGAAGACCGGCCTGAGACTTGCCGCGCATCTGGTTGCCGGACGGCAGCGCAAGCGCGTCTTGCTGCGGAGCCTTGCCCGGACCTGGCATCTTGCCGCCCTTCGACAGATCCGTAGCTTCCGAAGCCATCTTCGCAGGGCTCGAGGCACCTGCGCCATTCTGGGTCGGGATGATGATCTGCTGACCGGGCTGAGCACCGGCGCCGTTGCGCAGACCATTGGCCCGCAGAATTTCCTTCTCCGGAACCCCATAGCGGCGCGACAGCAGTGCGATGTTTTCGCCCTGATGCAGCGTCACGCTCGGAGCATTGACCGTGGTCCAGCCCGGAGACATTTGCGGCGTAGTGGCGGCCGTCTTGATCGTGCCGGTCGACAGGGTGTCCGGTGCGAGCGCCGGAGCGTTGCGCGAACCGCTATTGCCACGCGTCGCCGGGAATGGCTGGGCCAAGGCCTCGTTTTCAGCCCTGGAGACGGCTCGCGGACGAGCGATCTCGGCGGAAGCGCCGGGAGGAGCAAGTTCGGAGCGCTGAATTGCGACCGGCGCCGCGGATGCCCGCGCGCTGGAGTAAGAGGGATTATAGCGAGCCGGGGAGTTCGGATAGGGTTGCGAGACCGGTGCGCTCTGCTGCGAATAATCCTGCCGGCCGTAGCCCCCGGCTTGCGCAACATCGGCGCGCGGCACCGGATCGCCGTTCGGACCATTGAGGCTTCGACGGTTTATCGAACCCGTCGTCACATTGTCCGTCTTGTTGAAGAGCCCGCTGAAACGGGTCGTGTCTGAGCTACAAGCTGTTGCAGTGCTCGCCAGAAGAATGGCCACAAGGACTTTCCCTGCCGATTTACCGAAGTTTGAAGAAAGACTGAAACCCATGACTCGACCCACTTAAGACGCAACCGTTTATGGGTCGATTAAAGCGCGTTAATCTTACCATGCGGTTAAAGCACTGGTGCGGCATGTGTTTTTTTGAGGAATTGCTAACCATAGAAAAAAGAAGCAGCCTTCGGCCCTGCCGCTTCGGCTGCATCCGCCTGAATTGAGCCTCAAAGATAAGAGGCGAGCATCGGCACGATGGGCTGGTAAGGAACGTCGAAAAGCTCCTCGCGCTCGAAGCGGCTACCGGTCTTCGTCAGCCGCACCAGGCGGCAAACATCCTCGGAGACGATCAGCGGCGCGATCATTGATCCGCCCGACACCAACTGCTCAGCATAGAAGCGCGGCATGGTCGAAAAGGCTGATGTCACCAGGATGCGGTCGAAAGTGCCCTCGCTTTGCAGCCCGACGCTGCCATCGGCCTGACGAATAATGACGTTGCGCAGGCCCAGAGCATCCATGCGCTGCTGCGCTGATGTCGTCAGGGTCTTGTAGCGATCGACGGTGAGCACGCGCTCGACGATTCGCCCCATGACGGCGGCAGTAAAGCCGCTGCCCGTGCCGATTTCGAGCACGCGATGGCCCGGCTTAATCTTCAGGCTGTGAAGGATGCGCACGACAAGGTCGATGCCTTCCATGAAGGCGCCGCACTCGATCGGAATCGTCCGGCTGGAATAGGCATCCTCGGCAAATTGCGGCGGCACGAAAGGCAGGCGCGGCGTCTGCTCGACGGCCGTCATCAGATCGATATCCAATATGCCTTCAGCCCGCAGCCGCAGAACAACAGCTGCAAAGCCTTCCTTCTCCACCAAACGAGGCGTCAATCCGTTACTCCATACCAAGCGCCCGCGCCACGCGGTCTTGCGCCGAATAATCCGTCAGATCCAGTTTCAAAGGCGTTACCGAAATGCGATTTTGCTTCAACGCCTGAATATCCGTTCCCGGACGGAAGATGCCGCTGCGTTCACCGAAACGCAGCCAGTAGTAAGGGAAGCCGCGGCCATCGGCACGCTCTTCCACCTGAACGTTGAAGGCGAGATTGCCCTGCGCCGTCACTTCCGTCCCGGCAACTTCGTCCGGGCGACAGTTCGGGAAGTTCAGGTTCAGGAAGGTGCCGTCGGGCAGATCGACATTCATGAGCTTGCCAAGCAGAGCCGGAGCATGCGCCTCCGCCACTTCCCAGGGCACGATGCGGGCACCATTCTCGTACACATATGCTTGGCTCAGCGCGAAAGAACGAACGCCTTGCAACGTCCCTTCGATCGCCCCGGCAATGGTTCCGGAATAGGTAACGTCATCGGCGACGTTTGAGCCCGAATTGACCCCTGAAAGGATGATGTCGGGCTTTTTGTCCAGAACCTGGCGGATCGCCATGATGACGCAATCGGTCGGAGTGCCCCGCAGCGCGAAGTGCTTGTCGGAAACCTTGCGCATGCGCAGCGGCTCCGACAGGCTCAGCGAATGGGCAAGGCCGCTCTGATCGGTTTCGGGCGCCACGACCCAGACGTCATCGGAGAGGGTGCGGGCAATGCGCTCCAGTGCCGCCAGACCTTCGGCATGAATGCCGTCATCATTGGTCAGAAGTATGCGCATCGCCCCACCCCTCGATTTAAGCCGCTTTCTCGATCCTCTTCACACCACCCATATATGGCAGCAGTGCGTCGGGGACAGTGACGGAGCCGTCGGCGTTCAGATAATTCTCAAGCACTGCGATCAGGCAGCGGCCGACGGCCGTGCCGGAGCCGTTCAGCGTGTGAACGAACTTCGTGCTCTTGTCTTCCTTACCGCGATAGCGCGCATTCATCCGCCGGGCCTGGAAATCGCCGCAGACCGAGCAGGAAGAGATTTCGCGATAGGTATCCTGCCCCGGCAGCCAGACTTCGAGATCATAGGTCTTGCGAGCGCCGAAGCCCATATCGCCGGTCGACAGCGTCATGACGCGATAGTGAAGGCCAAGGCGCTTCAGCACTTCTTCGGCGCAGGCGGTCATCCGCTCATGCTCGGCAATGGAGCTTTCCGCATCGGTGATCGACACCAGCTCGCACTTCCAGAACTGGTGCTGACGCAGCATGCCGCGCGTATCGCGGCCAGCCGAGCCTGCTTCAGAGCGGAAGGATGGCGTCAGAGCCGTGAAGCGCAGCGGCAGCTTCTCATGATCAAGGATCTCGCCAGAAACGAGGTTGGTCAGCGAAACCTCCGCGGTCGGGATCAGCCAGCGACCATCCGTGGTTCTGAACAGATCCTCTGCAAATTTCGGCAGCTGGCCGGTTCCGAACATCGCCTCGTCACGCACCAGCAGAGGCGAGCTGACTTCAGTGTAACCATGCTCGCCGGTATGCAGATCGAGCATGAATTGGCCGAGCGCACGCTCCAGGCGTGCCAACTGCGATGTCAGCACGGTGAAGCGCGAGCCAGAAAGCTTCGTGGCGCGCTCGAAATCCATATAGCCAAGCTCTTCGCCGATCTCGTAGTGTTCCTTCGGCTGATGGTTCCACGTCGGCTTGGCACCCCAGGAATGCTTGACGACATTATCATGCTCGTCCTTGCCGACTGGCACATCCTCAAGCGGGATATTGGGAATGCGCGACAGCGCATCGTTGAGCTCGGCCGTCAGCGCGCGCTCCTGCTCTTCCGCAGCCGGCAGCGAGACCTTGATGTCGGCAACTTCCGCCTTCAGCTTCTCGGCAAGCTCAGTATTCTTTTGCGCCATCGCCGCGCCGATCTCCTTGGAGGCGGTATTACGGCGGGATTGCATATCCTGGACGGACTGCACGACGGACCGGCGCTTCTCGTCGAGCGCGATGAGGCTTTGCGACAGAGACTCCATGCCGCGCTTGGCAAGCGCTGCATCGAAAGCCTCGGCATTCTCACGAATCCATCTGATATCAAGCATCTTCGTTCCAGGTCGTTTCACATGAGTAAAACTCCGACCGAGACTTCGGTCGGAGGTCGAAACGGCAAATACCTGAGAAACGAGGCTGAGGCCTCCCTCGCCTAAACGTCAATCCGTCTTGGCAACGTCGGAACTCTCGCCACCCTCTTCAAGCGCTTGCCGAGTACGCTGGCGTTCCACGAGTCGCGCCGCGTAGATGGAAATCTCGTAGAGAAGGATCGTCGGCAGTGCAAGGCCGATCTGGGACATCGGATCCGGCGGCGTAAGCACGGCGGCGACGATAAAGGCGAAGACGATCGCGAATTTGCGCTTTTCCGCAAGCCAGGTCGACGTCAACAGACCGACGCGCGCCAGCAGCGTGGTAATGACCGGCAACTGGAAGACAAGGCCGAAAGAGAAGACCAGCGTCATGATCAGGCTCAGATATTCCGAGACCTTCGGCATCAGCGCGATACCCACCTGACCGTCGCCCGGCGCCTGCTGCATCTTCAGGAAGAACCACATCACCATGGGCGTGAAGAAGAAATAGACGAGCGCCGCGCCCATCAGAAACAGGATCGGCGACGCGATCAAGAACGGCAGGAAGGCCGAGCGTTCGTTCTTATAGAGGCCTGGCGCCACGAACTTGTAGATCTGGGCGGCGATGATCGGGAAGGAAATTACCAGGGCGCCGAACATGGCGACTTTGACCTGGGTAAAGAAAAATTCCTGCGGCGCGGTATAGATCAGCTCGGCCTTTGCAAGGTCGAGATTCGCCCATTCGACCGCCCATTTATAGGGATAGACCAGATAGTTGAAGAGATGTTTCGCCACGGCGAAACATGCGATGAAGGCAACGAAAAACGACACGAGCGACCAGATGAGCCGCGTGCGCAATTCCATAAGGTGTTCGATAAGCGGCTGCGGCTTATCGTCGATATCACCCGTCATGCGTCGTCCTTCTTCTTCGGCGTTGTCTTGCTAGCTGTAGCACGCTTCCTGGGAGCTGCGGGCGTTTTCGCTACGGCAGCGGTTGCCACTTTACGTGGCGCACGCTTTGGCTTTTCCGTGACAACGGGCGTCTTTACCGCGCCGGCGGCGACTTCGTCGGCCTTCGCGGTCGTTTTGGCTCTGGGCTTCTTCGGCTTTGCGACGGTTTCGCTGACAATCGGGACCGATTGCGTCGCAGCCGCCGCCGCTGGCGACGGATTGCTCGGCGCGGCAGTTGCCGAAAGCGCTTCCGGCAGGCCGGCCGAGACACCCGGTACCGGCTCTGCCGGCAGCGGCGTGGCGGCAATTGCTGGCTTGTCCGGCGTCGTCGAACGCTGGAGATCGGCCTTTATCTCGTTGCCCATCTCGCGCAACGGGTTCATTGCCTCACGCAGAGAATTCACCGGATTGAGCTTCTGCGCATCGGCAATCGTCTGCCGGACGTCATTCAGATCCGCTTCACGCATCGCTTCGTCGAACTGGGCACGAAAATCGCCGGCGACTTTACGGGCGCGCGCCGTCATCTTGCCGATTGTCCGCAGCGTTGCCGGCAGTTCCTTCGGGCCGATGACCACGAGGGCCACGACGGCAATAACCACCAGCTCCGACCAGCCTATATCGAACATGCAAAGGCTCCTGGGCACACGGGAAGCCGCCAGGCCTCCGCTTGCCCGACATGTTTACTTCGTTTCGTCAGCCTTGTGCTCGACAGTGCGGGACGTCGATGTTGACGTCGTCTGCGCAGAGGTTTCGTCCTCGTCGCTCATGCCCTTCTTGAAGCTCTTGATGCCCTTAGCGACGTCCCCCATCAGCTCCGGGATCTTTCCACGGCCGAACAACAAAAGCGCGATGGCCAGGACGATGAGCCAGTGCCATATGCTTAGAGAACCCATTGCGATAACTCCCGATTTCAATGTCCTCACGATGTAAGACGTTTACGTTTGTTTTTCAAACAACAAAATGCGCTGCATCCACGCAGATGGGGATGACAAACGTCGCGAGCAGCGAGCGCGCGTCTCCAGGTCAGGAGGGTGGTTTCATATTCGCATCTACTGATGGCAAAAGAGAGACCTGCCGCTATCTTTTGAAAGGAGCGGCCAATATTGCGATGACGATGCGAGAAGAGGCTCAGTCGCCTGAGGATTCGCCGCTAGGCGGCAGGAGGCCCAGTTCTTCCAGATCCATCTGCGTGATCGGATCTTCGTCTTCCGTGAGCTCGTCGCTCATCAAGGGTGACGGTATGCTGAAGTTGGCCGGAATGCGGCCAGACAGCAGCCCTGCCCCCTTCAATTCCTCGATTCCCGGCAGATCGCGGAGTTCTTCCAGGCCAAAATGATCGAGAAAATCCCTTGTGGTGCCAAGCGTGACCGGTCGGCCGGGCGTACGACGGCGGCCACGGAAACGAACCCAACCTGACTCCATCAGCACATCGAGCGTGCCCTTGGAGGTCTGCACGCCTCTGATGTCTTCGATCTCGGCGCGCGTCACCGGCTGGTGATAGGCGATGATAGCCAGAACTTCCAGCGCGGCACGCGAGAGCTTCCGAACTTCGCTTTCATCACGCCGGATCACAAATGAGAGATCGGCCGCCGTTCGAAAGGCCCAGGCGCCATCGATCTGCACGAGATTGACGCCGCGCATGGCATAATCCGCCTTGAGTTTCCGCATGATAGCGGCAACATCGATGTCCTTCGCGACACGTTCGGCGATGAACGCCTCGGAAACGGGCTGTGCTGACGCGAAAACTAGAGCTTCGGCGATGCGCTCAGCCTCGCTGGCGCGGCGATCGTCAGCCTCCGAGACCGCGGCCTCGCGCTCGTTGCCATGCTGATCGTCATGCGGCTCGATCACGCTCGTATCCCCCGCCCTATTCCGCAGCTTCAAGCGAGGAATGTTTCGGACCGCGCCGCATGTAGAGCGGCTGAAATGCGCCTTCTTGGCGAATTTCCATCTGGCCTTCGCGAACGAGTTCGAGCGACGCAGCAAAAGCGCTGGCTATGGCCGTAACGCGATCGCTTGAGCTTGTCATATAGCGCAGCAAATAATGTTCCAAAGCCGTCCAATCGGTGATTTCGCCGATCATCCGGTCCAGGATCACGCGGGCGTCAGCCAGCGACCAGACGCGGCGTTTCTCGATCGTCACCTGCGTGATCGCCTGTCGCTGCCGCAGGCCCGCATAGGCGGTGAGCAAGTCGTAAAGGCTGGCATCGAAGGCGGACTGGCGCCGATCCGGAATATGCTCGGGCGCGCCGCGGACGAAGATATCGCGACCCAGTCGATTGCGGTTGACGAGGTTCGCTGCCGCATCGCGCATCGCTTCAAGGCGCTTCAGGCGGAAAGCGAGCGTTGCCGCCATTTCCTCGCCGGTCGGGCCTTCTTCCTTGCTTTGCTGCGGAATAAGCAGCTTGGATTTCAGATAGGCAAGCCATGCGGCCATCACGAGATAGTCAGCGGCAAGTTCAATGCGGATGCGCCGGGCATCATCGACGAAGGAAAGATACTGCTCGGCAAGCGCGAGCACCGAAATTCTCGATAGATCGACCTTCTGCGTGCGGGCGAGATGCAGCAACAGGTCAAGCGGCCCTTCGAAGCCGGCGATATCGACGACCAGAGCCGGCTCGTGCGAGCCGCGCGGCGTCTCGCCCTCCTGCCAGATCCTGTCCATCGGCGTTGCCGCCTGCTGAGGCTTTTCCGTGCCGCCTACCTTGTTCACCCGTCAGCTCCTCCGAGTCCGGTTTACGCCACCGCAAACATCGCATCGAATTCTGCGCGAATGGCAGCTTCGTCAGACCCATCATTTTTGCCGAACGCCGCTTCGACCGCCTTAGCTCTTGCCAGCGATGCACCCGCCAGCGCAGGAACATTGCGAACTACCTGCTGCATCTCGTCCATAACGCCATTGCAATGCAGCACGATATCGCACCCGCCAGCAATGATATTCGCAGCGCGCTCGCCGATCGTGCCCTTCAAGGCATTCATCGAGGTATCGTCGGACAGAAGCAGCCCATCGAAGCCGATATAGCCACGGATAATCTCTTCGACCACCTTGCGCGACGTTGTGGCAGGGTTGCTCGGATCGATGTCGGTGAAGACCACATGGCACGTCATCGCCATCAATTCGTCCTTCAACGCGACGAACGGGGCAAAATCATGAGCCTCAAGCTCCGCACGCGGCACGGAAACGACGGGCAACTCGTGATGCGAGTCGGCAAAACCACGGCCGTGGCCAGGCATATGCTTCATAACGGGCAGCACACCACCGGCTTTCAAGCCTTCGGCCGCCGCGCGGCCCATCTCCGTCACCGTCACTGGATCGGAGCCATAGGCCCGATTGCCGATGACATTGCTCGACCCCTCCACCGGAACATCCAACACCGGCAGGCAATCGACATTGATGCCGAATTTCAGCAAATCGAAAGCGTGCAGCCGCGACATCAGCCAAGCGGCGCGCAGTCCGCGCTCGCGGTCCTGACGATAGATGTCGCCCAAAGCCTGCCCGGAGGGGTAATGCTGAATGATCGGCGGGCGGATGCGCTGCACCCTGCCGCCTTCCTGATCGATGAAAACAGGCGCATCGCGGCCAACGCTATCGCGCAAGGACGCAACGAGGTCGGCGATCTGCGTCGGCTCGGAGATATTGCGTCCAAACAGGATGAAACCCCAAGGTTGCTCGGCCTGATAGAAGGAGCGTTCTTCGGGTGTGATGGTATGGCCGCTACAGCCAAGGATCATGGATTTCGATTCGGTCATTTCCGAATCATAGAGACTGGCGACGCGAAACGCGAGTGAGGTCAAGGCAAGATACACAAAAACAGCGTTATCGGCCTGATATTGCGGGTTCAAGAGCCGTGGCCTGCCCCCGAGGCGGGCTTACGTCCGCCGCGGCGGGATATGATAGACGACAGATTGATATTTGGGATCGCTTCTGCGTGCCCTCACCTCGCCGCCATATGTTTCGGCGATACGCCTGCTGACGACATTCTCTTCGGCGACCGGATATTCGAAGTGACGGACAGGGAACGATCCGCTTGCCCATCCGATCACCGCCCCGATCAATTCGCGGCCAAGACCTTTTCCATGCACATCGCTGCGGAGCCAAATCCCGAGCTCAGGCGTATCGGAGCGGGCTGCATGCACACCGACGATGCCGAGGAAGCGATTGTCATTGCAAGAACGGGCAACGAAATGAAACTCCGTTCCATCCCGTGCCGCATCCAGCCATGCTCGCCAGACCTTTTCGAAATCGCCCGGCGTGGATGGCGGCTCCCAGGCCATAAAGCGCGTAATTGCCGGCGACATGCAAGCAAAGATATCCGGCGCGTCGCCGGGCGCAAAAGGCCTGAGGATCGTGCGTTGGGTCGATAGATGCATGTCCGGCCTCTTTATCGGGCATTCCACGCCCGGATATGCGGGCAAAGATCCCACAAAAGCAAATCCGCCCGCAGCCTGAACGCCGCGGGCGGATTGTTTCGTTCGATTTGGGCTGCGCTGCCAGCCCAGCTCTTTACTTCGAGATCAGGCAGGTGCCGCCAGCGGCACGGTAACGCTCACAAATCGCCGCAGCTTCATCCTTCGTGCCGGCAACGACGCGGACACGATAGTAGGTGCCCTTGCCGGCGATGTCGGCCCTGCGGATCTCAAGCGGATGGTTGCCGATGATGTTGGCAAACTTGACCTTGAGGTTGGCCTGCGACTTCTGCGCATCGGCTTCGGTCGGCAGGGATGCGATCTGCACCCCGTAGGCGCCACCGCTCGCCGCAGCGGTCGCGACCGGAGCCGCCGCTGCAACCTGCTTCGACTGCTGAGGCTTCGGCTGGGCATCCGGTGCCGCAGCAACGGTGCTTGCCTTGGCGGTTTCAGGGCGAGCCGTCGGAACCGGATTAGTCTTGACGACGCGGATCGGCGTGCTTTCGGCGCTTGCTGCGTCGCCATTGTCGGGCTGTGCTGCAGGCTGGGTATTGGCTGCCGCCGGACGTGCACCGGTCGAAGCAACCTGATTGTTCGTTGCAGCAGGCGCCGTCTTGGCAGCCGTCGCCGGAGCAAGCGCAGGTTCGTCACGCGGGACCAACGAACCGTCCGGCTTCACGATCATCGTCCGCACCTTGCGCGGCGACACGGCGGGAACCTGATCGTCGCCATTGGCGGCAACATTGGCATTGCCGCCATTTTGGTTCGGCAACAGACGCGGGTCCGAGGTCTCGCCAACGGCAGTCGGCGTTACCTGATCTCCGCTACCATCGTCGGGAGAGATGGATTCGGGGATTAGCGTCTTCTGAACGACATCGACGGGCTGCTCATTGGAGGAAACCAGTTCCTTCTGCTTCGGCGCAGCGGTGCTGTCACCAGCCACACGGTCATAAACGGCCTTGTCCTGATTCGGGACAACGGTGCCGCCCGGATTTTCCGGAGCCACCTTCACCGGATCCGCATCGGCAGTGATGACGCGCGGCTCGCCGGAGAAATTGGAGATCGGCGCGCCATGGCGCACCCAGCTATAGGCACCGTAGCCGCCTGCACCGAGCGCGACGATAACGGCAGCAGCCGTCACCATGCCACGCACGGAACGACCGGTGCGGCGGTTTCCCGCTGCCGGGTTCAGCGTCATGCGAGCGACGTTCTCGACCGGAGTGGATGCTTCGCGATAGCTGCGGCGGAAATCTTCTTCCAGCGCACGCTCGAATTCATCGAACTCTTCGATCGGCTGTTTGGCGACCGCTGCAGCCGGTTGGGCGGCTGTGTTCTTCGACCAGGAAGCAGCCGCCGCGACGCCGACACCCAGCGCTGCGGCAGCGGCAGGCTTGAATGGCTCGGGTGAGGTTTCCTTTGCGGGCGTGCCGAGAAGGCTCGCCATCTCTGAATCGATATCGAAATCATATTCGGGCGGAACGGCGATCGGTTCTTCCGGCTCGATCGCCGGCAGGTGCGGAACGTGCGAACCCTCGAAGGTTTCGACGCGCTCTTCCGTCTCGGAAATCTCCGTCGGGTCGAAGGGCAGAGCCTGATCGGCTTCAAAGACAGGCGCTGCATGCTGCGACACGGGTGCGGCGACGGGCGCCGCCGGAACCGGCTGTGGCGCTACTGCTGCAGTTGCCGGAGCAGAGAGCGTCGGTGCGGCACGGGAGACCAGCGGCTCAACGAACGGAGCAGCCTGGGTCGGCTGCCGGGAAGCCGGCTTCTCAGCCTCTGCGAAATCAAGCTCGGCGAGCTCCATTTCGATATCGGCCAGATCGAACTCAAAATCCTGATCTGCGAACGGATCCTCGACGCCAAAGGTGATCGGCTTCGGATCTTCGTGGCGCGGCGCAGGCGCTACCGGCGCGACCGGATATTCGGTGGCGGTTACACCGAAGTTCCCGAAAGCAGGCTCGTTTTTCGTAACGACCGCATTCGACTTCGCCGGAACCGGATAACGATCAACATCCGCCAACAGGGCATCGATTTCAGCCGAAAGAGCTGCAGCATCGACCTGCGCGGATTTCTGCGTCTCCGGCACCCGGGCAACGGCAGGAGCAGGCTGTGGCGCGATTGCCGCCTGCGGCTGGTATGCGGGCTCGGCGGCCTGAGGCGACCCGAAATCGATAGCCATCTCGTCGAGCAACGCATCGACGGGAGCAGTGCTTTGCGGCGGGGCAACCGGGGAAACCGCAGCCGGCGCCGGCTGTTCGCGCTGCGTCTGGGCAGATGCCAGCGTGAAATTGGCGAGTGGCAGCCGGACCGTGGCAGCTGCAGACTGGGGTATCTTGGCGACCGGCGATGCGGGCGGCTGGATCGGTGCAGCCTTTGGCTCCAATTGGGAAACCTGCTGCAGCGCCGGAGCAATCGACATCTCCAGCTCTTCGATCAGATCGCGGGCGCCCATAATCGGCCTTGCCGGAGCCGCTGGCTGCGGCATCTCTTCGAAGGTGGGCTCGGCCCGTACCGGTTCGACAGGCCGCGAAGCCGGGGCCGGAACTGGATCGACCGGAGCAACTTGGGCCGACGGAGCCGAGGTGTCATTTGCCGGATTCATGCGAGGCGTATCGTAACGCTCGAACTCGCGAAGAAGCTCGTCTTCGAGATTGAAGGCGGGCTCCTGACGCTGAGAAGCAGGAGCCGCCTGAGCAGCGGGGCGCGGCTCGAAACCCACGATGCGGGCAAGTTCCGCGAGCGGATCATCCTCCGCAAAGAACCCGTCGTTTCCGCTTGCGCGATACGCCAACTGTTTTTCTGCCATCACCCGTTCCACTCGCAAACGCTACAGTTAAATGCCAGTGCAATGTGGGTAAATGGTGACGTTTATCGCATTTCATCCGGCGCTGCGGTCCCGGTTATACCGAGACCCGACTTCAAAACCGACGCGACAGCGTACACCAGCCCAAGTCTGGCAATGCTCAATTCTCGGTTCTTATCGTTAACAAATCGTAATTCAGGTAAATCTTTACCTTTATTCCAGTGTCCATGGAAGGAACTAGCCAGATCATAAAGGTAAAACGCGATGCGATGCGGCTCCTGCGACTGTGCCGCAGCTTCGATGATTCGCGGGAACTCCGCAACCTTGGCGATCAGCTGCAGCTCCGCCGGGTCGGAGATCGTGTCTATGACCGCCTTTGAGAGATCGAGCGAGGCGATATCGAGATCCGGGAACGCTTCCTTGGCCTGGCGGAAGACCGACATGCAGCGGGCATGCGCATATTGCACGTAGAAGACCGGATTGTCCTTGGACTGCTCGGTCACCTTCGCAAAATCGAAATCCAGCGGTTCGGAACTCTTCCGATACAGCATCATGAAGCGGACCGAATCGCGGCCGACTTCATCGACAACTTCGCGCAGAGTGACGAAGTCGCCTGAGCGCTTGGACATCTTTACGGGTTCGCCGTCGCGGAAGAGCTTGACGAGCTGGCAGAGCAGCACAGTCAGCTTTGCCTCCCCGTCCGACACTCCGCGCGCCACGGCTTCGAGTCGCTTGACGTAGCCGCCATGGTCCGCACCGAGAATATAGATCATCTCGTTGAAACCACGGTCGAACTTGTTCTTGAAGTAGGCGACGTCGGCGGCGAAATAGGTATAGGAGCCATCCGACTTGATCAGCGGACGATCGATATCGTCGCCAACTTCCGTCGAGCGGAAGAGCGTCTGTTCGCGATCCTCCCAATCCTCCGGCAACTGCCCCTTCGGCGGCGGCAGCGCGCCCTTGTAGACATAGCCCTTGAAGGTCAGGTCGTTGATCGCAGTCCGGATCAGGGCTGCGCTATTGGCGTGCAGCGTGCGTTCGGAAAAGAAGACATCGTGGTGAACGTTCAGGGCATCCAGATCCTCGCGGATCATCGCCATCATCGCGTCGATCGCCCGTTCCTTGATGATCGGGAGCCATTGATCCTCCGGCATGCCGCGCAGCTTGGTGCCGAACTCCTTGGCAAGCGCTTCGCCGACCGGAACCAGATAGTCGCCCGGATAAAGGCCCGCGGGAATTTCGCCGACCGGCTCGCCGAGCGCTTCGCGGTAACGAATGAAGACCGACCGCGCCAGCACGTCGATCTGCGAGCCGGCATCGTTGATGTAATATTCCTTGGTGACCGCATAGCCGGCAAAGGCGAGCAGGTTCGCCAGCGCATCGCCGACAACGGCGCCACGGCAATGGCCGACATGCATCGGGCCGGTCGGATTGGCCGATACATATTCGACGTTGACCTTCTGGCCTTCGCCGAGAGCAGAACGTCCGAATTTCTCGCCCTCGGAGACCATCGTCGACAGCAGGCGCTGCCAGTAGCCGACCGCAAGGCGGATATTGATAAAGCCCGGACCGGCGACGGAAATCTCGGCGACGTCGGCGTCTTCCTTCAGCTTGGCGACGATAATTTCGGCAAGCGCACGCGGGTTCATTCCCAGCGGCTTGGACAGAACCATGGCCGCGTTGGTGGCGACATCGCCGTGACTGGCATCTCGCGGTGGCTCCACGCCAACGCGCCCGAAATCAAGTTCCGATCGCTTTTCTCTTACAATATCAATTTGTTCGAGAGCGCTCTTAATTCTTACTTCGAAATCGGTGAAAAGGTTCATGTTCTGATCCACGCATAGCTTGGGCGGGCCGGTGTCGGCCCAACGCCGCGCTGCCTACCGCAAATCGGGAGTCTGGTCAAACAGCCGCTTGTGGGCGCTGATGGCGTAAGTGTCCGTCATACCGGCCAGATAGTCGCCCACATGCCGTGCCTTGGCCGCAACGGCAAGCCCGGCGATATGGTCGACCCAGTAATGGCTCTGCATCTCCTTGGGGTTGTCCATATAGGCCTGGAACAGATCCGTGACGATCTGCGCGGCACCGGCGCGGATGCGCATGATGTCCGGGTGGCGATAGATGCGCTTGAACAACATCTGTTTGATTTGCTTGTCGGTTTCGGCCATCGCGGGCGAGAAGGTCGCGGTGACGCGCCCGGCGGCGCGGATGTCGGCAACATTCCCCGGCTTGATTTCGGCAAGTGCCTGCTGCGAAACGGCGATGACGTCCTCGACCATGCGGGTGATCTGCCGGCGCATGATTTCATGGGTGAAACGGCTGGCCTCCAGATGCGGGTAGCGTTCCCTCACCTCCGCCATCAACCCAGAGAGAAACGGCACTTCTTCCAGCATGTCGAAGGTGAGGTAGCCGGACCGCAAGCCATCATCGATATCATGCGTATTGTAGGCGATGTCATCGGCGATCGCCGCAACCTGCGCTTCGAGACTGGCATAGGAGGCGATTTCCAGATCGTGGATTTCACAGTAATCGAGAATAGGCTGCGGCACTGGTCCACGGATGCCTTTGCCGTCTGGCGTCATCAACGGGCCATTGTGCTTGACCAGGCCTTCGAGCGTCTCCCACGTCAGATTGAGCCCGTCGAAATCGGCATAGCGACGCTCGAGCTTGGTGACGATGCGCAGAGACTGGGCATTGTGATCGAAGCCGCCATAGGGCAGCAACACTTCATGCAGCGCATCCTCGCCGGTGTGACCGAAGGGCGTATGGCCGAAATCGTGCACCAGCGCCACGCCTTCCGCCAGATCCTCATCCAGCTTCAAGGCACGGGCCAAGGCACGGGCGATCTGCGCCACCTCGATCGTATGCGTCAACCGGGTACGGTAGTGATCGCCATCCTGGGCGATGAATACCTGCGTCTTATGCTTCAGCCGGCGGAAAGCGGTGGTGTGGACGATCCGATCGCGATCACGCTGGAATTCGGAGCGTGTCGGGCTGCCGCCCTCCTCATAGAGCCTTCCTCGCGACGCCCAAGGATCCGTCGCATAGACTGCCTTTTCGCCATATCCGAAACCCAATGCATGCGTATCAATTGTCATTTTCAATCCATTCCGGCATTTGGCTTCCGCACCTCCTCGGCGCGACAGCCACTCCATTGCAATCGATCGCTCGGGTTGCCGCCAATCCGGGCAAACAGCCGAATCTCGAACATCCCAGCCATTGACGCCGCTCTGCGGCCTTCATACCTATAGACAAGAAAACAGCAAAATGGTGTGGGGCTCAACAACCAAACCAAAGCTGTCACCGGCCTGGCTTTCATGATAAAGGCTATCGATATCAGCCGTTTGAAAGCTCGGCGGCCCATTGGTTCTCTCCGGATCTTGACCCCGGCAGGAGGAAATATGACTGAGACAAGTGTTACCCTATCCGATGCTGCGGCAAAGCGAATCGCCGCCATCGTCGGCGCAGAGGCCGGAAAGCACGCGCTACGCGTCGCGGTCGAAGGCGGCGGCTGTTCCGGCTTTTCATACAAGTTCGACTTGGTCGATGGCCCGGAGGATGACGATATCGTCGTCGAAAAAGGCGACGCGACTGTTTTGATCGACCAGCTCTCCCTGGTCTACATGGCCGGTTCCGAGATCGATTTCGTCGACAACCTTCTTGGCCAGTCCTTTCAGATCAAGAATCCGAACGCGGTCGCAAGCTGCGGCTGCGGCACGAGTTTCGCCATCTGACCCCCAGCCCTTTTTCCACAGTTTGATCACCGGCTCGGAGCCTTCGCTCCTGGCCGGTTCTCATATGAGCTGTAGTCAAGTCGATGCGCTGCGGATACAACGGGGCGAAGCAAAGGATGGGCCGCCCATGAAAATCGCCACCTGGAACATCAACGGTGTCAAAGCGCGTATCGAGAACCTCTGCCAGTGGCTGAAGGCTTCGAGCCCAGACATCGTTTGCCTGCAGGAGATTAAGACGGTCGACGAAGGCTTTCCGCGGCTGGAGATCGAGGCGCTCGGCTATCATGTCGAGACGCATGGGCAGAAGGGCTTCAACGGCGTTGCGATTCTCTCCAAGACCAAGCCGGACGAAGTGACGCGCGGCCTGCCGGGCGACGATGGTGATGAGCAGGCTCGCTTCATGGAAGCGGTGTTTTCAATCGAAGGGCATGGCGCGCTGCGCATCTGCTGCCTCTACCTGCCGAATGGCAATCCGGTCGATACGGAAAAATACCCCTACAAGCTCGCCTGGATGGAGCGACTGCGGAAATTCGCGGTTGATCGCCTTGCATTGGAGGAGCCTCTTATGCTCGCCGGCGACTACAACGTCATCCCCGAGCCGCATGATTGCTTCGATCCGAAGGTTTGGGAAAACGATGCACTGTTCCTGCCGCAAACGCGTCAGGCCTTCCGTCAGCTCGAGCATCTCGGCTTCACAGATGCGGTGCGGGCAACGACCGATGCCGTCAAGCTCTACTCATTCTGGGATTATCAGGCCGGGGCATGGCCGAAGAACAATGGCATCCGCATCGATCATCTGATGTTGTCGCCGGAAGCTGCCGATCGCCTAACGACAACGGCAATCGAAAAGCATGTGCGTGCCTGGGAAAAGCCTTCGGACCATGTGCCCGTCATCGCGCATCTTAATTTCGGCAACTAGGCCTCAAATCTGACAGGTTCGGGCTCGGCGCCGTTTACGGCCACTGTGCTACGCGGCAGCTCATGTCAGTTCAGTCGGAGCCCGCAACATCAAGCTGATGCGCCATCGAGACCGCGACACGGCGGTCATTCTCGTTGGCAACCGAGAAAGCTTGCTCCTGGATGTCTTCCATCCAGCCGCAATCCTTCGGCTTACACTTGTCGAGCGCCGCCGTCATGAAGGCCAATCCACGAATCGACTGTCCTTCCTGGAAAAGAAGATTGCCGAAGACGGCCATAGCGCCGGGATGGCCGCTCTTGCGCGCCTGGTTCAGCCATTTCTTCGCCTGCTGGACATTAGGAGAGCCGCCCTCGCCCGACAGCATCATCTGCGCGAGCTGGAACTGAGCCTCCGGAACGCCGAAGGTCGACGCGACTTGGAAATAAAGCTGGCGAGCCTGGCCGAGATCGACCTTCACCGGGCTGTTGGCAATACCGGTCTTGTAATAGCCTGCAAGAGCAAGCAGCGCATTGATGAAAAAGCCGGTATCCTCAGAGCCCGGCTCCACGCCCTGCTGCGCGATCTCGCTATAGATCTTGAAGGCTTCGAAATCGTTCTGTCTGACGCCGTCGCCATCGGCATACATATTGGCAAGAGCCCAGCGCGAGCCTGTATGGCCTTTTTCGGCCGCGTAACGATAAGCCTCTACCGCTTCTTCCTTCTGCCCGTTCTTGTAGGCCTTGAAGCCGAATTTGAAGAGGTCGAACGGGCCTGATTCCTTGGAGACGCCGGCATTGATATCGAATGCCCGGGCTTGACCTGTCAGCACCACCGCTGTGGCAAGGGACAGGCTGAGCATCATGACTCTCGCTGATATGAACTCGGACTTAAACATAACAGTCGATTTCTTTCGCTCCATTCGGACCCATAACGGCAATTGCATCGCCGCCGTCGGTTTCACGAATGTTTTCCCTGATGGCGCACGAGACCGAAGCGCTCCCGGAAAGGAGGCTTCCTGTGACACTCAACCGAAGCCGTTTGCCACAATTGCGAGCATAGCTTGCAATTGTGTCCAAACCAGCATTCGAGCGGCCGATATCATATCTCACCACCGAACCGTCGCTCTCATGAGCATCCCGAAGAGTGAGATCTAACATAGCCGGATTGACGACTTCCCTTGAGAGACAAAGATTCTCCAGCCGCACCGGAAGCCCTGCAGCCCCGATCCCGGATTTTTGCTTATGCCAAAGTGGAAGTTCACCCATCGACCGCTTATGCACTTTCTACAAGGCTTGCCCCTGTGCCCGTGTAATCGCTGCTCCCCATTTGTGGCGGGAAATGGACAAATTGTAATCCCATCACGAGCTTGCAATACGTTGAAATAGAGTGTTGCTAATTCGTCACAAAAAATTTATCGGCGCAGAGATTTTCTTAACCATAAACCGCGCAAACAGACCGTTTTGGTACCTTGACGAGCTACGCCCGACAAGGAAACGCTGCGAGGCCTGATAGAGCTCGCAGCGTCGATGGCGATGGTGGGAGGCAGGCGATAAACCTGCTTCAATCCAAGGGGTTATCCTTAGAAGCTGACCTTCATTGAAGTCTGAAGAGCTGCGACCAAGTCATTACCGAAGCTATACGAGACATCATTGCCATACACGACACCGCCGCGCGTGACCGGTCCGGATTTGCCCGATGTCATCAGGCCGAGCGCGCCACCGAAATTGAACTGAACATGGTCCGTCGCCTTATAGGCAAGGCCGGCGCCAAGCGTCCAGGTATCGGAGTTCATGCCGTAGCCTTCGCTCGTGCCGCGGTCCCATGTCAGGCTGACGGCCCCGCTCCATTTGTCATTAAACTTGTGACCGATGCCGCCGGTAATCGTCCAGCCGTCCTGATACAGAAGATCGAGCGACGTTAACTGCGTCCGCTTGTTGCAAGCGATGCTGCTGTTAGCGGTCGGGCAAAGCGAAATGCTTTGCAGAATGCTCCAGTTCGTCCACTTGACCGAGCCGAAGGCAAGCCAATCGGGCGCGATACCGGTCTGAACCTTCCATTCCAGCGAGTCGGGCGCATCGGCCGATCCGAAGACGGAGGTCACCTTGCCGCCGAAACCACCGGGAACGACCGGAGGAGGCACTTCGGTGAGATCGACGGTGCCCTTGAGGTTGTCGTACTTGACCCGGCTGTTGTAGACGAGGCTGGTACGGAAGGCATATTCCGGAATTTCATAGGCCAGACCAGCGCGCCAGCCCCAACCGTGGCCGTCGACATCAAGCGAGCCGACGCCGTTGTAAATCGCGGCAACAGGTCCGACCGTGTCGTAGACCAAGCGCGACTTGTAACCGCTGACTTCCTGATAGAAGCCGCCGCCGATCACACGGAACTGTCCCGGCCCCATATCGAACTTGTAAGAGCAGGTGGCCGAATAATTGTTCGTGCGCACCTTGGTCTCGATTTCATTGTTGGCGCCGGCCCAATTCAGGCCCTCGTTGAGGTGACCGCCGAACGGCTGCGAGTAATCAGCCATACAGTCGAGATCATCGGTAATACCAACCTTGAAGGCGATATAGGGTACCGCATAGTTGGACGACGCATCGGCCGAGTGGCTGCGATTGTTCAGATTGCCGTCGTTCGGATAGGTATCCCGAGCATTCTTCACCTTACGATCGGGCATTACGTAGGTGACGCCGGATTCGAAAGCATAACGTCCCTTATCGAACAACAGATCGATATCGTAACCGCCGCGATCCAGGCCGCCTGCAAAAGCTGCGCTGGCGAAAGACGAGCCGATGACGAGAGCGGCCGCGCCCCTCAACGCAAGAGAAAATGCCATTGTGTCTCCCCCACTGGTGCATTCATTTATTCGATTGTTGCGACGATCGAATGAATTGGCAATGCGGCCATGACGAGCAACGACCAAGGAAGTTAGCAATTGATTTACGTAAGAAAGTGAACTCTGCTTCCAGGCGCCTAAAAAATTAGATATATTTTGCTCTTTGAATGACATTTTTACCCCTGCGTAGATTCTCATTCTTCACTGCAACATTTCTGTTACAATCCGACAACAGTTCTGCTTTTCGAAATTGCCTACCAATTTTAGGGGTAATTCATTTCACCTGTGCGAAGCTGGCGGCGACTGATCTCTCAGCGCTCCAAAGCCATTCCGAATCGATCGGCCAAAAAAAGAGGCACGCGGCTCTCACCGCATGCCCCACTAACTATTTAGACTCGTTAGACTTTCGCCGTCAGCCGGCTTCGCTGACCCGCGCCAGGGCCACCTTCAAGCTTGCCTGCTGCCCTTCAAGCTCGCCGAGACGTTCGCGTTCGGCAGCAACGACGTCCGGATTGGCGTTCGCCACGAATTTCTCGTTCGAAAGCTTGCCGAAGATGCGGGCGATCTCCTGGTCGTTCTTGCCAATCGCCTTTTCCAGACGGGCTTTTTCGGCCGACAGATCGATGAGGCTGCCAAGCGGAAGGCAGACGGTCGCTTCGCCGACAACAATCTGCGCGGCTCCCTTCGGCGCCGTGTCGGCGAGAGAGATTGTTTCGACACGTGCAAGCCGCTTGATAGCGGCGTCGTGGCGGAACAGGCGCTCGCGCGTCAGGCTGTTGGCATCGACGACGACCAGCGGCGCAGTCGCCGACGGCGGAACGTTCATTTCGGAACGAACCGAGCGGATGCCGGAAACGAGGTCGATCAGCCAATTGATCTCGTCTGCGGCAACATTGTCTGCATAGGACGGTGCAGGCCAATCCGCGTGGCAGATCAGGCCGTCACGTTCTTTGCCCTCACCCGCCGTATGCGCCCAGAGTTCTTCGGTCATGAACGGCATGAACGGATGCAGCAGCTTGTAGGTCTCCTCGAGGACGTAGGCTGCGCAGGCCTGCGACTCTGCCTTTGCATTTTCGTCTTCGCCGCCGAAGATCGGCTTCAGGAGCTCGAGATACCAATCGCAGAACTGATTCCAGATGAAGCGATAAAGCGCCCCTGCCGCATCGTTGAAGCGGAAGCTTTCAAGCGCTTCGGTCACGTCACGCTCTGCCCGCGCCAGTTCCGTGAGGATCCATCGGTTAACGGTGAGCTCGGCCGCTTCCGGCACAAAATGCGGATCGCTCTTGGCGCCGTTCATTTCGGCAAAGCGGGTGGCGTTCCATAGCTTGGTGCCGAAGTTGCGGTAGCCCGCGATGCGGGCGGGGTCGAGCTTCACGTCGCGGCCCTGCGCAGCCATGATCGCCAGGGTGAAACGCAGCGAATCGGCACCGTACTGATCGATCAGCTCGAGCGGATCGATGACGTTGCCCTTGGACTTCGACATCTTCTGCCCGTTCTTGTCGCGCACCAGAGCGTGGACATAGACCGTGTTGAACGGCTCGACAGGCTCGCCATTCTCGTCCTTCATGAAGTGAAGGCTCATCATCATCATGCGGGCAACCCAGAAAAAGATGATGTCGAAGCCGGTGACGAGGACGTTCGTCGGATAGTAGCGCGCCAGTTCCGGCGTTTCATCCGGCCAGCCGAGCGTCGAGAACGGCCAGAGCGCCGACGAGAACCAGGTGTCGAGCACGTCTTCGTCGCGCGTCAGGATTTCGCCCGGCTTGAAGTTCTCCAACAGGTCTTCGACATAGGCCTTCATCGGCCCTTCATGCGAAAGGTAATGCTGGATCGCGGCCTGCAGCGCCTCTTCCTCGGTTTTTTCGACGAAAACCTGGCCATCCGGACCGTACCAGGCGGGAATCTGATGGCCCCACCACAGCTGACGGGAAACGCACCATGGCTGGATGTTCTCCATCCAGTCGTAATAGGTCTTGTCCCAGCTCTTCGGAACGAGTTTGGTGCGGCCTTCGCGAACCGATGCGATCGCCGGTTCGGCGAGCGTCTTGGCATCGACATACCACTGTTCCGTCAGGCGCGGCTCGATCGGCACACCGCCGCGGTCGCCATGCGGAACCATGTGCTTGTGCGGCTCGATCTTGTCCAGCAGGCCCGATTCTTCGAAAATGCGGACGATAATCTTACGCGCCTCGAAGCGATCCTTACCTTCCAGCTCGTCCCAGGCTCCATGCAGGGCCGCAGGATTGTCAAGGCCTTCAAGGAAATCCTCGTTGTCCTTTATGGTGACGGTGGCTTCCGGAGTCAGAATGTTGACAACGCGCAAACCGCGACGCTTGCCGACGTCGAAGTCGTTGAAATCATGCGCAGGCGTCATCTTGACCGCGCCGGTTCCAGCCGTCGGGTCGGGATATTCGTCGGCGACGATCGGAATACGGCGACCGACGATCGGCAGGATGACATGCTTGCCGACGAGCGGCTTGTAGCGTTCGTCCTCCGGGCTAACAGCAACGCCGGTATCGCCGAGCATGGTTTCGGGACGGGTGGTCGCGACGACGAGATAGTCGCGCGTTTCCCATTCGGTCGGCTTGCCCTCTTCATCAAAGGCGACCGGATGCTGATAGGTGACGCCCGGCTCCAGCGGATAACGCAGGTACCAGAGGTTGCCGTTGACCTCGTGCTGCTCGACTTCGATGTCCGAAATCGCCGTCAGCATCTTCGGATCCCAGTTGACCAGCCGCTTGTCGCGATAGATCAAACCTTCCTTGTAGAGCGTGACGAAAACTTCGAGAACGGCCTTGGACAGGCCCTCATCCATGGTGAAGCGCTCGCGCGACCAGTCACAGGAAGCGCCGAGGCGCTTCAGCTGGTTGAAGATCAACCCGCCGGACTCGTCCTTCCATTCCCAGACCTTCTCGATGAAGGCTTCGCGGCCCATCTTGTGGCGGTCCGGCTGCTGGCGCTCGGCGAGACGGCGTTCGACGACCATCTGCGTGGCGATGCCGGCATGGTCCATGCCGGGCTGCCAGAGAACGTCCTTGCCGCGCATGCGCTCGAACCGCACCATGATGTCCTGCAGCGTGTTGTTCAGCGCATGGCCCATATGCAGCGAACCGGTCACGTTCGGCGGCGGGATGACGATGGTAAAGGTTTCGGCGCCCGGCTTGGCGTTCACACCGGCGCGAAAAGCGTCGGCTTCATCCCATTTTTGGGCGATCTTCGGTTCGACGGCGGCGGAATCATAGGTTTTGTCGAGCATGTTTTGACCGGATCTAGAGGACTGGGTGATGCGGGTTGTAAATAGGATGGCCGTAGGCAAGTCAATAAAAAAGCCGCCCCGGAGCCCGGAGCGGCGGATCGGTTACCCTAAGCTCAGGCTTGTCAGCGGCGCGGGCCGCGGGCCACTCGCTCGATTTCTTCGCGCACAAGGCGCTCGACCAAGGTCGGCAGGTTATCGTCGAGCCACTCCTGCAGCATCGGCCGCAGCATCTCCTGCGCCAGCTCATCGAGCGAGCGGCGCGGACCGCCATCGACGATAGCTGCAAGCTCTTCGAACGAACGGGAGACTTGTGCGCCGGCGGCTTCCGACATCAACGGCGATGACGAAACGGGCTGCATCGCAGCGAGAGGAGTCTCTGCCTGCTCGAGAACGGGCTCGGCCTCCTGCGTGACGGGTCGGTGTGCATCCGGCGTTTGAAAGACCGGCGTTTCCACCGGAGCTGCGACTTGCGGCGCTTCCACGACAAGCGGAGCAACAACAGCTTCACGCGACGCGGTCTCTACGATCGTTCGCTCCAGCTCGGCCATTGGCGTCGCTTCGGCCACAGGCGGAGCAACATCGGGAATCATGTTTCGCAGCGGATAATCGACAACCGGCTCGACCCGGACTTCCGCAAGGCGTGCGGCCATGGCCGGCGGCAGCTCGCGCGGCTGGGGCAGTTCGCGCCCGGCGCTCAGCATGGCGGCATTCCGCTCGGAAGCGGCACGAACGCGCGCGGCAACATCCGCCAGCGACAGACCGCGGTTCGCGCCTTCCGGCTCAGCGACGGGGACTTGCGAGTTTGCAGCAACGAAACGCGGATCCTGCCCAGCGGCCCGGGCACGATCTGCGGCGGCAAACTCCTCGTCGACAGTCAGCTGAATATCGTCATCACGTTCGGCGGCAAAATGGGTTGGCGGCACCGACTTGGCGTTACCCGGCTCGTTGCTTTCGATAATCCGGCGGATCGACGCCAGGATCTCTTCCATGGACGGTTCACGCACTACATTTGGCTGAGCCATATTCATCCCCGTTTTCCCATATTCAGCGACCGGAAACCCGCGAGGGTGGGCACCCGAATCAGTGCCACCCTAGATGACTGTCCTCGGGAAAAAAATCACCTGGAAAGCACTAAACCCGGTGATGCACAGTTTTGTAACGATTGCTGCGAATCGCTTTGATGAGATTGATTCTGCCACAGGCCTGGACAATAAAAAACAGGCGCCCGAAGACGCCTGCCGAATGCAATCTTCAACCGTGTCGAAAGATCAGAATACGAATTCCTTGGCCTTGGCAAAGCCCGGCAACGGCTTGATCGAGGCGTTGAAGAATACGTTTTCCGAGAAGGCGCCGCGCTCGCGCATGAAAACGGTGGCGCGTGCGGCATGGCCATAGCCAAGTACCGTGATCAGGCGACCGTCTTCGCTGAGCTGGTCCAGCAGCCCCTGCGGCAGCTGCTCGATCGATCCGTTCAGGAAAATAACGTCATAAGGCCCGTTGCCTGCATGGCCCTTTTCGAGGTCGCCGGTGACGACGGTGACGTTTTCATAGCCGAGCGCAGTAAGATTGGTCTTTGCCTGGGCCGCCAGATCCTCATCGGATTCGAGCGCGACGACCTTGCCGGCGACAAGCGACAGGACGGCGGAGACGTAACCGGTGCCGCAGCCGACATCGAGAACCTTGTCTTCCTTGGTAATGGCGCCGAGCTGCAGCAGCTTGGCCAGCGGCGAGGCTTCCATCAGGAAACGGCCAGGCCTACCGGCTGAAGCCGGCGCAACCTCGATATCGCAATCGATATAGGCCAGGAGCTTCGACTTCTCAGGTACGAAATTTTCGCGCGGAACCGCGAAAAATGCATTCAACACGGAATGGGAGGTGACATCCGTCGTACGGATCTGGTTCTCGACCATCTTCACGCGTGCTGCTTCGAAATCCATCATATCCTCTTGCGCCCTTGTCAGGCCGGCTTTGCTACAGTGCTACGCGTTTCTTAATCGCCTGCGGCTACGCTTTCAAGGCATCGCTGCAACACGCGCCGAGATTCATGCAGATGCGTCGCCTCCAGACAACAGCCGACATTGCATGGATGGAAGCAATGCCGCTTCCATCCATGCGCACATCTCCGAATGTGGACAAACTCTGGCCGGAATGGTGCGCCAAGACACGGAACGGCTCACGGACGACGCTTCCATTCGTTATCCAAAGATTAGAAGGTGCTTCAAGGCGGAACGCTCCATTAATAAAATGTTAACTTCCCAAGACCACGCTTGCCTCCATTGGACCGCCTGAACTTGGCGACTGATCGACCTTCCGGCCCGAAGTCATTCGGGTTAAGATTAAATTTCAATAGAAGGTGGCTGGATGCCTGTCTCTCTCGTGCTTTTCGTGGCAACGTCTCTGCCGCTAGTGGTTTTTCTGGCTGCCAGTCTCTCTTCAATGATGTAGGTCGTCGAATGCGGCTTTCGCTCTTCCTCGCAGCGTCCCTTCTTCTCATACCCCAGGTCGCTTTGAGCGATGAAGAACCAGAAAAGCCCGCGCCCGTGATCGGGCATGTCGTTACCGGCAAGCAGCTCGATGAATGGTGCGAGGAAGAACGCGGACTTGCCTCCGTTTACGTGCAGGGCATTCTCGACGAAGCGCAGCGCACGAAGAACCTGACGATCCACGCGACCAAGCAGACACCGAAGAACTCTTCGCGTTATGAGCGCTATCTTCAACAGTTTGTCGGCGCTTTTTGCCTCCCGCCCGATCTCACCAACACGCGGGCGACCCTGATCGCGTGCAAATGGATGGCAGAGCATTCCTGGCAGCTCGAACGGCCAGCCAGCGGACTGATCGCACGCTCCTTCAAATTCGCCTTCCCCTGCCTGGAAGAGTGAGCCCCCCAAGATCCTGATTTCGCGGTAATGGAGGTGCTGTAGTGGCGATTTGCGTATCTCTGGATAAATGTGCGACTGCATCTGGCGATGATTGCAGGGTTTTGCCGGTAGGCAGCGATCTTCAGTGAGTGCGTGAGCCGACAGCAATCTGCGGCTGACAGTGAAAAAAGAACGATATTCAAATCGAGGCCCTTGCGCCGATTCAAGATTCGTTCTAAACGCCCGCCATCACTCGCCTTCATACATCGGATGGCCTCGTGGCGGAGTGGTTACGCAGAGGACTGCAAATCCTTGCACCCCGGTTCGATTCCGGGCGAGGCCTCCATCCCTCCCCTTTGACATTGCCGTCTTAAGCAGTTCAAATCGCACCGAGAGTTTCGGATTTGGCTGTTTACGCTCAGGCTACTTCGCTTCCCCGCAAGCAGCAAAGATTGATCCGTTCTTCTTGTGGCAGTCGGATGCTTTCGCCGTGAGGTTTTCTGAGCAGCTTCCCGGTCTGACGGATCATCACATCATTGATAGCGGCAACCGTTTCAACGATGATCCACCTCCGTCCCGCGTCAAATCGCGCCGGCTGCGGAACCGAATTGAATCCCGGTCGTTCCTGACAGGCACTTTCACTATTCGTCAGGAAAACATCATGGCCGATATGAAGCTCGATCACGACATCAACGCGCAAATCGAGGAATTTCGAAACCAGATCGGCAAGCTTTCGGCCGACCTGGTGAAAAGGATCGACAGTGCCTCTGAGCGAGCTGACGAAGCCCTTTCTTCGACCAAGGCGAAAGTCACCCACATTGCCGACCACGCACGCGCAGAGGGGCGAAATGTCGTGCAGGCGGCAAGGGAGAATCCAACCGCCACAAGCTCGATCCTCGTCGCGACCGCCCTTCTCGGCCTCTTTGCCGATCTCGTAATTGGCAAGCTCACGGATTAGCGCCGGCGATTCGACACCGATGCCAACAAGAGATTTATGCCCGATCGCCAGCGGTCGGGCCGCGTCGGCGACAACAAGGCCTGAGAAGCCAGCATAGGCATGAAATTGCCCATGACAATTGCAACATGACCCGGATCGGACTAACTGACGCCTATACACCCCAAGGGGACATATACAGATGAGCGACACATCACGGTTGAATCACCAACGCGACCTCTTTTCCGCGACGGTGACGGCATTTTGGCGAAAGCACTTCCAGACCGGCACGATCCTTCATCGCGACGATCAATTTTCTCTCGCAGTCTGCCCCGATCTTGATGACGACAACCGCGCGATGATGCTGCATCGGCCCGAGGCTGCGGTTCAAGCGGCTGTGACAACGGCGGTCGCCGACAGGTTAGGCCTGCACGAGAAAGCTGACCTCTCTGAGGCCGAATTTCGTCGGGAGCTGGAAAACGCCGAGATAATTCTCAATGGCGCGGATGCAGTTTTCTATTATCTTGAGCCGGCGAAACAATCGTTTCTGCAGGAGACCTCCCCAAACCAAGTACGGCAATTGACGGAGCTGGATCGCGCTATATTCGAGGAGTTTCAGGCGGCAGCTTCGGATGAGGACCTGGACGCGGCTTATGTGGAGCTGGACCACTGGCTGGTATTCGGTGCGTTTGAAGGACCGCATCTCGTCTGCGCCGCCAGCATCTATCCGTGGAACGACGCCCTCATCGCCGATGTCGGCGTATTGACGCTGACCGCATTCCGGGGAAAAGGTCATGCCCGAAACGTGGTGCGGGCCATCAGCCGGCAAGCCTATGCGCAGGGATACGAACCGCAATATCGCTGCCAGCTCGACAATCACGCCTCGATGGCGCTAGCGACGGCCATCGGCCTGACAGAGTTCGGGAAGTGGGAGGTCGTTGCAACCGATTCCCTAAGCTGATCGAAACCCCATCCTGTCTCGCAAGGCGGCTGCCCGGGCGCCTCGCAACCGCATATCGAGTGTATTGTCGCAGCGGCGTCGCGCGCCCAGATCAATCAACAGCATATTCCCCGTTGAGATTACAGCCGGAAGATGATTCTATGTGATCCGCGTAACCGAGTGCCCGCGTCTCACCCCCATTTTGACTCGAGCGGCCCATGTCGATTTCAGACGCAATCTATCGTCCCTTCGAAGCGCTGATCAAACCGCTGGACATCCCATATCAACCGCTGCCTACCAAGGGGCCGGTGATGGTGCTTCTGCATTTCATATCGATGTTTCGCGGCATCCTGATCGCCATGACCCTTGCCTCCATGGCGGTCGAAGCCATCAATCTGGCGATTGTCTGGGGACTGTCTGTTATCGTCGACGGCGTTACGAAAATGGGCGCGCCTGCCTTCGTTCACAATGATTGGCTGCTGCTTGCCTTCCTCGGGCTCCTGATCTTTCCGGCGATGCCCATCGCCTCGTTCCTCACCAACACCCTCACCTCTCATACTCTGAGCGTCGGCATGCCCGCTGCGATCCAGTGGCAAGGTCACAAAGCGGTGGAACGGCAGGATCTCGCCTTCTTTCATGATCTCTTTGCCGGACAGGTCGCGTCACGCCTGTCGCAGGTGGCGTCGGCCGTCCAACAGCAGATCATCATCGGCTTCCAGACCATTCCGCGGTTCCTGCTGCAAATGGTCGGATCCGTAGTTCTTCTCGGTGCCTTGTCATGGCAGCTTACGCTGCCGGTCTTAATATGGATCGCGCTCAACGTCGTTCTCGCCTTGAAGATGGCACCGACCTTCGCCGAACGCTCGCGCCGCACGGCCAAGCAGCGCAGCCTCGTCGCCGGTGCCATCACCGATCTCTACAGCAACATGCAGATGATCAAGCAGTTCGCGGCAGAAGACACTGAAGCCGGCGCGATCCGCAGCATCATCCAGAAATCGGTGCAGACGCAGCATAGGGAACAGCGCATCTATCGCACCTCGGAACTCATTGTCGTGGCGCTCAACATGGCGCTTTGGCTGTCGATACTTTCCATTGGCCTTTCCGGCCTCGTCGCGGGCTTTCTCACGATTGGGCAGTTCGTCGCGGCGGTCTATATTCTGCACCGCCTCTCCGGGCAGACCTTCACGTTCCTGCAGATGGCTCAGCAGATCTTTCAGGCGATCGGCACCATCAAGGATGCCATGCCGGTGATGACGACACCACCCACCATTACAGATCGGCCCGGCGCGGGCGAACTGACTGTTAGTCGCGGAGAAATACGCTTCGAGGACATCCATTTCGCCTACAAAGCCGGGAAACCAATCATCGATGGCCTGTCGGTCACTGTGCGCGCAGGCGAAAAAGTCGGGCTCGTCGGCCTCTCGGGCGCCGGCAAGACCACGCTGGTGAACCTGCTGCTGCGTTTCTACGAGCTGAAGGGCGGCGCAATCCTCGTCGATGGACAGGATATCCGTGAGGTTACGCAAGCCAGCCTTCGCCGAAATATCGGCGTCATCGCCCAGGACGTCGCGCTGCTACATCGCTCGGTCGGTGACAATATCCGCTACGGCCGGCCCGAAGCGAGGCAGGACGAGATCGAGCATGCCGCCAAGATGGCAAGCGCCGAAGCCTTCATCGCCGCCCTTGCCGATGGAGAAGGCCGCAAAGGCTATAGCGCCTTCGTGGGCGATCGAGGCATACGGCTCTCCGGCGGTCAGCGCCAGCGCATCGCCATAGCGCGGGTGCTGCTGAAGGATGCGCCGATTCTGGTGCTGGACGAGGCAACTTCGGCTCTCGACAGCGAATCGGAAGCAGCCATTCAGGAAAAGCTCAATCTGATGATGGAGGGAAAGACTGTCATCGCCATTGCGCATCGTCTTTCAACCATCGCCAAGATGGACAGGATCATTGTACTCGACCACGGGCGCATAGTGGAAGAAGGTCCGCCGGAAGAGCTGGTCAAACGGGACGGCCTGTTTGCCCGCTTATGGAAACGCCAAACGGATGGCTTCCTCGCCAAGGAGGTCGGCTAATTCCCGACACGCTGGGTTTGAAATTGGCGGTTCTATCGGCCATTTGCCTATCGCCTCGTGATGGACGACAGGCTTGAAGCCAGGTACAGCGCAGCCGGTCGACAGGGCGGGTTCTGCCGCCGGACAACTTTTCCGTGTGCGGTCCAAAACTTCAAAAGACTATTACCAATGGCAAAAGACACTCAAGGATATGACGTGTTCCATTTGCGGCAGGCCAATTCGGCCGACCTCCTGCGGAATTACGAGATATGGCGGACGGCGGTCGAAGCTACCCACCATTTTCTCGATGCTGCCAATCGCGAGACGATCGGCAAGATGGTCGCTGAGGAATATCTGCCGAATGCCGAATTTACGGTAGCGGTCAACGACCATGATCTCCCGCACGCGTTTCTGGGGACCACCGAACATCATGTGGATGCGCTTTTCGTGCACGCCGACAGCCGGGGAATGGGCTTGGGCCGTCTTCTTCTCGACAGCTTTCGGGCAGGAAAAGATGCCGTGACGGTCGATGTCAACGAACAGAACCCGGATGCGACAGGTTTCTACGAACGTCTCGGCTTTAAGGTGACGAGCCGTTCGGAACTGGATGATCAGGGCCGTCCCTACCCGATCCTTCATCTGCGATGGGATAGGCCGAAGGGCTGAACCGCTGTTTTCGACGCTTCGATAGCTCGGACCGGTCCTCCTCGGTTGGCAGCCAAATGCGCCATGCCAGAGCAGCGGCTCGGCCAGCCCATTCAGGTAGGTTATAGAAACCTATGGTAGATGCTAGGCTCATTTCTACCGGCTTAGATGCCACCCCTGAGCCGGGCAGTGCCGCGTCCGATGAGACTACGCCCCCAGTAGTGTCGTCGGACGCACCCTTATGACGCTGCGCGGCGCCAAGGACCTCCACGAGACCGGCAGGCTTCGTCTATGCCATGGTCTAGAGAGCCGCAAAACCGCCTGACATGTGGCATCGCTGCAAAATGCGATTGACCGTGAATCGTCATGATTTTCCCACCCAACTAATCCTTTGCCGCCCGCGCTATCGCGAGGTTTCCCGTCGCGTCCGGCCCAACGGCACCGTTTTCCGATTATCCCGATGAAGAGCGAAATGTGGCGCCTGACCGGTGTCACCGTTGAATTGCGTCATTTTTGCAACAAACTTATTTTTCGAATAGGGCACATATAGTTCGCTCATCTTAGTATCTTGCCAAATCAGTGAAGCAGGTTCAGGAAATAGTTCGCGAGGCTGATTACTTCGCACCTACTGATAGGGAACATGAACGGGATGGGGTTGGGCACGTCGATTTTCGGCGCGATATCTCACGCCCAATCAAGAGAGATTGGAGTTATTATGAACATCAAGAGCCTTCTTCTTGGCTCCGCTGCTGCGCTGGCAGCAGTATCCGGTGCTCACGCAGCGGATGCCATCGTTGCCGCCGAGCCGGAGCCGCTGGAATACGTTCGCATCTGCGACGCATACGGTGCGGGCTACTTCTTCATCCCGGGTACCGAAACCTGCCTCAAGATCGGCGGCAAGGTTCGTACGGAAGGTGAATGGTACGATGCTTACAACCGCAATAGCCATAACGGCACGCTGTGGCACACCCGTGCTGAGCTGAATGTCAGCACCGCAACCGACACCGAATACGGTCCGCTGAAGACCGAAACCATCGTTCGTTGGGACTGGCATGACGGTAACGCTACCAGCACCAACCTGCTGTGGTCCTACATCAGCCTCGGCGGCTTCACGGTCGGTAAGAAAGACTCGCAGTACAACTCCTACATCGGCTACGCCGGCGACGTCATCAACGACGACGTGATCTATGACGGTCCGTACGAACTGAACCAGATCACCTATGAATATGATGCCGGCAACGGCTTCTCGGCTGTGGTCTCGGTTGAAGACAGCAACTCCAGCGGCTCCGGCGCTTCCTACGGTGCAAGCTGGTGGACCGACGACGAAGCAAACCACTACGCTCCTGACGTTGTTGCCGGTGCTGGCTTCAAGTCCGGTGCATGGGGCTTCAAGGTCGTTGGCGGTTACGACTCGATCGTCGAAGAAGGCGCCATCAAGGCTCGTATCGATGCTGACTTCGGCGCATTCTCGGCCTTCTTGATGGGCGGCTGGAACACCGACGGCAGCAAGCTCAACAAGTATGCCGGCACCAACCAGGACGTTTCCGCTTGCACGGCGCCGAACGGCACTGTCAATGCATCGAAGTGCGGCTGGGGCGATTGGGCAGTTTGGGGCGGCGTTGGCGTTCCGGTCAACGACAAGCTGAAGTGGAATGTTCAGCTCGCCTACAGCGACTCCAAGATCTTCGAAGCAACGACGAACCTGAAGTTCAACCCGGTCAAGAACCTCCTGGTCGAGCCGGAACTGACTTACGTTCACTATGACTATGCCCATGATGACACCATCTCCGGCATTCTCCGCTTCGAGCGCAACTTCTAACCTGATCAGATTTGACCTCCGATCAGAGAAGGAAGGGGTCCGGCTTTCCCTGCCGGCCCCCTTTTTTCTTGCCGGCAAGCTCCTGAAAACGAAGGCTTCCTCTCCAAAAACGCGTGTCGCGGCATCGCCCCCATCAACCAGAAGGGGGAACCTTGTCGCGGCCGTGGCGTTTAAGGATGAAAGGGACGAAGCTGAATAAAGGAGTTACCGCCTTGAAATATATCGCTTCAATCGCTCTGACCACCGCATTGACCGTTGGGTCCTTGCTGTCGGTCGCGCTGCCGACAATGGCAGCCCCGTTCGGCGTTTCACCGGCACCGCCCCCCAATGTCATTCTCGTGCAGGAACAGGGTTCACGCTGGCACCCTGATTCAGACTATGATCGCCGGTCTTACTGGCGTGCCCGTCACCATTGGCGCAATGACGGAGAGCGGGATTGGGATCGTCGGCATTGGAACCGAGGCTGGCATCGCGGCTGGTATGACGACCGCCCCTATTATCACCGACACCATGGCGGCGTGATGCTGGAAATCCGTCCCTGACGCGGCGCAGGTCCGCGGTGGTTGTGTAGGGTAGCGAACCGCCGGCCATGCATCCCGGTCACAAAGTTATCCAAAAAACCAACGGCCGCTTCCGAGACTATCGGGAGCGGCCGAATTGCTGTGTAGGGAATTTGCGCCAGTTCGAACCGTCTAACGGCAGACGCGGACGTTGCGAACGACCCAGCGGCCGTGAACCTTATGCTTCACCTTTTTCATATGGCAGTGCTGATGATGGTGACGATGATGCATCGGAGCTGCCTCGGACGGTGCGCTGAAGGCGAAGACCGATGCCAGTGCAAGTGCGGATGCAAGAAGCAGGTTTTTCATGTCGAACCTCTAAAGCATTGGGGGACTATGCTGCGCATTTCACGCATCCAAGTAGATGCGCCGGCTCATATTAATGCCACATGAACATCTACGCATATTCCCGGAAGCAACCGTAAGGTGAACAAAATTTAATGAAACGCCGCATGGGTCTGCGATGAGGCTGCCAGGAATCATGGCTGTATCGGAGTGGTGTATCCCCCTCGAACGCACGCTCCGATCGAGAAGCAATGGCCCGACGTGGATGCAAGCGCCTGTTGTTGCTGGACAATGACAGCCGGTCGCCCCCCCCCCGCGTCCTCCTGTTTCGCTCCATCGTGGCAGTCGTCCGCGGAGAAGTACGGCCCACTCCTCCAAGAAGCAGGAACCACCTTTGGCCGAGACGGCTAGATATGATCTTTTAAGTTGTATTGATAGACCTACCCTTCCGCCACAAAAGCGGCGCAGGAAGCGCTGTCCCAAAAGGTTTGTCACAGGGTTTGCGCCAGGAACCACGGCCCCTGGAACAGGGCAAAGCCGACTCGCATCGCCGCCTGCTTTGAGTTCAAGGCCGTCGAGGTACGGCGACAACTGGGATCGAAAGAGAAGCCAGCTCGGAAAGAACAAGGCAAACGCCACATCGAAACGACGACGGGCAACGTTGCGCGGGCCAAATTGATTTTAGTGATTTAGGGAAAAGCCGGGATGTTCAGCACATCGCAATAAGCCTTATTGGGCTATATGCGTATGATTTTTTCTTGCTTCATCTGAAGAAAGAGTGGCTCCCCGGGCCGGATTCGAACCGGCGACCTGTCGATTAACAGTCGAATGCTCTACCGCTGAGCTACCAGGGAATGCGCTTGGCGCGGTGTGAGTGGGCTTCTACAAATGCTTTCCCGATTTGCCAAGCGGTTTTTTCAAAAAAATGCATTTCTCTTGCATTATTTCGTCGCCTCACCATTTCCTGTGGATGACCGATCACAGCGGAACGACAGCAAATACCGACCGAAACGCCCGGAAAACAAGGCGTTTTGGCATAGATCCATCCACTCGCGAGCTGGTTTTCGGTTCTGTGAGAATTCCACTGCCCCGATCTCGCCTTGCGCGCGTTGGCCTGGGGATAGCGCTCGTTTTTGGCGGGCTGCTCGGTTTTCTGCCTGTGCTTGGCTTCTGGATGTTGCCGTTGGGCCTCATCGTGCTGTCGCACGATATGCCCGCCGTGCGCCGCTGGCGTCGCCGCTTTTCAGTCTGGTGGGCAAGAAAGCGCCGCCCCGTAAACTGAGGAACGTCGCCCTCTCCGAGATTCGTATCCCCTGCCATAGATCTTTGATGTCGCACATGCCGTTGTCGCAAGACCGCCGCACGGTTTGCCCGACATGCTTTGAGGGCGCCTATCTCGCGCCGATCGGTCGCGCAGGATTGCCGACAACGGTCGCACCTGGCGCAACGTCCTTCGTCACGACCGCTCCCGCCCCTATAATAGCTCCGTCGCCGATCGTTACACCCGCCATGAGGATCGCTCCGCCGCCGATCCATACATTCGCGCCGATCGCGACCGGGCGAGCGATTTCGAGACCCGCTCCACGCAGCGCCGGATCCTTATGATGCTCGGCACAATATATATGCACGCCAGGCCCCAGCATGCTGCCCTCACCGATGCGCACGCTTCCGCTATCGAGAATGGTGCAGCCGGCATTGAGATAGACCCGGTGGCCGAGCGAGATGTTGATCCCGTATGCGCAATGGAACGGCGCTTCGATAAATGCGGTCTCGGCGACATCGCCTAGGAGCTTGGCCAGAGCAGGACCGAGATTGCCGCGCTGGGCAGGCGACATCGTATTGTGCTCGTGGACGGCTTCCCGCGCCTGCCAACGCAGATCATCGAGTTCGGGATCGAAGCAGCAATACCATTCCCCGCCAACCATCTTCTGACGCTCGCTCAGACCCATGCTCTCATTCCTCCATCGCCTCCGGGATTCGCTGAGCTTCATCTTGCAACGGTGCTCGCCTCCTCAGCAACCAAGACGACCTCGCCTCGCCCACCCGCCGCCAAGCTGTGGAGGAGAAGGACGGCTTGCACGCCGTGATTGGCGAGGCGTCATATGCACAATCCTGCAAGGAACGATCCGTCCGAAAGTGCGCCCATTTGGCGAAAAATCCCGCCAAAACGGGGATTCTTGCCCTCAACAAACTGTCACACAGCTTGTCTATAACGCCGCTACCGCGGACTTGCGCAAGACCACCGGTTCCGAGCTTTCAAAAAGGAAATAGGGATTATGTTTAAACTTAAAAACTGCATTTCGGCTGCAGCAGCCGGTGTCATGAGCGTAGCGCTGGCTCTGCCTGCTGCTGCCGCTCCGGCCAAGTTCGATTTCTGGTTCGGCCTGTCGGGCGACCTCGAACGCGTCGTTCAGACGCTCTGCAAGAACTTCAACGATTCCCAGAAGGATTATGAAGTTTCCTGCGTCAGCCAGGGCAACTACGACGCCGCTCTGCAGAACACGATTGCCGCCTTCCGCGCCGGCAAGCAGCCGACCATCGTTCAGGTCTACGACGTCGGCACAGCAACGATGATGCTCTCGGGCGCCTACTACCCAGTCAGCAAGCTGATGTCGGAAAACGGCCACAAGGTCGACTGGAACGACTACTTCCCCGGCATCGCCCGTTACTACGCAACGTCGAAGGGCGAACTGCTCTCCTTCCCGTTCAACTCCTCGACGGCCCTGCTCTATTGGAACAAGGACGCGTTTGCCAAGATCGGCAAGACTGCTGCTCCGAAGACCTGGGAAGAAGCCGCCGAAGCCATGAAGGCGCTGAAGGGCGCTGGCTACGAGTGCCCGATGGCCATCAACATCTCTGCCAACGAAAGCTGGCAGCTGATGGAACAGTTCTCTGCCATCCACGATCAGCCGGTTGCCACCAAGAACAACGGCTATGACGGCCTCGACGCACGCCTGACCGTCAACAAGACCAAGTTCGTCAAGTATGTGACGGACCTCAAGAGCTGGTATGACCAGGGCCTCATCAAGATCAAGTCCAAGGACCTCGGTCAGGACATGGTTCAGGCCTTCGCTTCCGGTGATTGCCAGATGATCATGACCTCGGTTGGCGACCACGGCACGGTCGGCAAGACCCAGAAGGCTGGCATGAACTGGGATGTTGCCGAACTTCCGGTCTACGCTGGTACCGAGCGCAAGAACTCGCTCGTCGGCGGCGCATCGCTTTGGGTTCTCTCGGGCAAGTCTGCCGCCGAATACAAGGGTGCTGCAGCATTCCTCGACTTCATCGGCAAGCCTGAAACCGCCCTCTTCTGGTCGACCAACACCGGCTATATCCCGGTCAAGAAGTCCGGCTTCGACTTCATGAAGTCCAGCGGTTTCTACGACAAGGCTCCCTATAAGGGCCGCGAAGTCGCCATCGCCAGCCTGACCGCTTCCGAGCCGACCCCGATCACCCGCGGCGTCCGCCTCGGCAACTTCACGCAGATCCGCGCCGAATTCGGCAATCAGATGCAGGCCATCTTCGCCAACAAGGTCAGCGTTCAGGAAGGCATCGACAACCTGGTCAAGAACAGCGACGCCGTTCTCGAGCGTTTCGAAGCCACCTACAAGGGCAAGCAGCTGCCGTAAGCAGCCCTGCTCATGACAGACAGCGTCCGCCGGGGTTTCTCGGCGGACGTTCGTTATGAGAACCAGCGTGGTATCGGGATCCCAAGCCGGAAGAGACAATGGAAAAGCGCATAACCTTCAGCAAATGGAGCGTCGGCATTCTGTTCGCAGTGCCGCAACTGCTCCTCATCTTCACCTTTTTCTATTGGCCGGCCGGACAGGCTGTCTTCTGGTCGCTGACGTTGCAGCAGCCTTGGGGCGGTGGCAACATCTGGGTCGGGCTCGACAATTTCAAATCGATCCTCGCCAGTTCCGACTACTGGAATTCGGTCACGATCAGCATCATTTTCGCAGCGATCAGTACCAGTATTTCCATGATCGGTGCGCTGATACTCGCAGCCCTGACCGACAGGCAGCTTCGCGGCTCGAAAATCTACCGCGTCGTACTCATCTGGCCGTACGGAATTGCAGCTCCAGCATCGGCTATGGCTTTCCGCTTTATCCTCGCACCGGAAGCCGGCCTGATCGCCGTGGTCAATCAATGGTGGCCCGGCATATGGGATCCGGGCCTGGACGGCAATGCCGCCATGGCGTGCATTATCGCCGCCTTTTCCTGGAAATATATCGGCTATAGCTTCATCTTCTTCCTAGCGGCCTTTCAGGCTATTCCGCGCTCACTGATCGAAGCGGCGGCCATGGACGGATCGAGCGTGCTGCGCCGCTTCTGGGACGTCCAGTTCCCGTTGATTACGCCGACGATCTTCTTCCTGCTCGTCATCAACATCACCGAGAGCTTTCAGGATTCATTCGGTATTGTGGACATCATGACCTCTGGCGGGCCGCACAACTCGACCAATCTCATGGTCTACAAGATCTATTCGGATGGCTTCAAAGGCCTCGATTTTTCTGGTGCGGCGGCACAGAGCATCATTCTGATGCTGCTGATCATCGTGCTCACCGTTTTCCAGTTCCGCTTCATCGAGAAGCGCGTTCATTACCGTTGAGGCTGACATGGTCGAGCGCACACCTATCCTTAATTTCTTTACCCATCTGATTTTGCTCATCGGCTTCGTGGTGGCGATTGGACCGATAACCATCGTCGCCATTGCTGCATCCCACAATCTTGCCGACGTCAACAAGGTGCCGATGTCGTTGATCCCCGGGTCGGATTTCTGGGTCAACATGAAGACAGCCTGGACGACCGCCAATCTCGGACCCAAGCTGCTGAACAGCCTGATCTTCGCTACCGGGGTGGCAATAGGCAAGGTGCTTATTTCGGCAATCACCGCCTTCTCGCTGGTCTATTTCCGCTATCCAGGCCGCCACTTCATCTTCTGGCTGATCTTCATAACGCTGATGTTGCCGCTCGAAGTGCGTATCGTGCCGACCTATGCGGTCGCTGCGAACGTTCTGTCGCCCTATCAGGCGATCCTCGACATCACCGGTATCAGCTGGCTCATCCAAAAACTCACAGGCATCGAGGTCGCGCTGAATCTGGGGTTGCTCAACTCATCGATCGGCCTGATCTTGCCGCTGATCGCGACCGCGACCGGTACCTTCCTCTATCGTCAGTTCTTCTTGACGATACCGGACGAGCTGACCGAGGCAGCACGCATGGATGGCGCGGGAGCACTGCGCTTCTTCGTCGACATTCTGATACCGTTGTCACGCACCAACATGGCCGCGCTCGGCACCATCATGTTCCTGTGGGCGTGGAACCAGTATCTTTGGCCGCTGCTGGTGACCACCGATCCCGCGCATGTCACAGCGGTACACGAGCTCAAGTCACTCATACCGAATTTTGGCGGCCTCCCCGAATGGCATATCGCCATGGCCGGCACGCTGATCATCATGCTGCCGCCGCTCTTCGTCGTAGTCCTGATGCAGCGCTGGTTCGTTCGCGGCCTGATCGCCACTGAAAAGTGATCGAATTGCCTGCCGCTTTCTATCGGGCGAGCGGCAGGCGCCTACCTTGGCCCACCTGCAAGCGTGGATCGGCTATCGCTGATCAGCCATTCTTCTCCCCGGCGAGAGCGGAACCAAACCGCGCCCATCAAGCTTCCGCCGAGATGGCGGCCCCGCCCCCTACCAAGATTTGATTTCGAAACAGGCGATCGTTGCGAGCAGCTGACAGCGACGGTGTGCGCGATACGCCGAATCTCAGCACACGACCAGGCTGGGCCTCTGGCGGCATCGCTATTCGCTTGCGAAAAAAGCCCGGAAATCGGTGAGGATTTCCGGGCGCACGTACTGAAAATTGATGTTTGAAACTTTAGTGTGCCAGCACCTTGAGAGGCGTGACGGCGGCAATGGCGTCAAGCCGCAAACCGGTATCCTGGGCAAAGAGATGCGTGTGCTGCTGTGGCAGCTCAAGTCCGACGGACTGGCCGGTTTGGCCGGTGGTGTGATCCGATACGGCAACGGCAAAGCTCGATCCGTTGATATCGCAATGAATGACGCGGCCGGCGCCGAGCTCTTCGACGAAGTCGACCGTGGCCGGAATGGCGCCCGGCGTGCCTGCCGGCACAAGACGTACATGTTCAGGACGAATGCCAAGCGCGACCGGGTTGCCGGCGTGACGTTTGCCGATATTGGCGTCGATGCCGATCGGCAGGCCATCGAAGATGAATTGCTCGCCTGTGGCTGAGAAGGTGCCTTCGAGAAAGTTCATCGCCGGAGAGCCGATGAAGGAGCCGACGAAGCGGGTGCGCGGCGTGTTGTAGATTTCAAGCGGCGTACCGACCTGCTCGACATTGCCTTTGTACATGACGACGAGCTTGTCGGCGAGCGTCATGGCCTCGACCTGATCATGGGTCACGAAGACCGAGGTGGCCGACAGACGCTTGTGCAGGCGGCGGATTTCGACGCGCATCTGCACGCGCAGCTTGGCATCGAGGTTGGAAAGCGGCTCGTCGAAAAGGAAAACCTTCGGTTCGCGGATGATGGCGCGGCCCATGGCGACGCGCTGACGCTGGCCACCGGAAAGCTCGGCGGGCTTGCGGGCGAGGAAATCTTCGAGGCCGACGATCTTGGCGGTTTCCTTGATGCGGCGGTCACGCTCCTCGCGCGGCACGCCGGCAACCTTCAGGGCATAGCCCATGTTCGCGGCGACATCCATGTGCGGATAGAGCGCGTAGTTCTGGAAAACCATGGCGCAGCCGCGTTCGCGCGGCTCAAGCTGGTTGACCACCTTGCCGTCGATGATGATCTCGCCAGAGGAAATATCCTCAAGGCCGGCGATCATGCGCAGCAGCGTGGACTTGCCGCAGCCGGACGGTCCGAGAATGACGACGAATTCTCCCGAGCGAAAGTTCAGGTCAACGCCATGGACAACCTGATTGCGTCCATACGCCTTGCGAACTTGTTCGATCCGAATTTCCGCCATTTCAATCTTCCCCGTCTGTCAATTCTGGGCACGTCAATCGGGTGGACTGCTAACGAATTTGCATTACAGAACAGTGACAAGGATCCCTTATATCACATTCGACATTCAGATTTCCTCACGAGAGTTGCGTGTTGGATTTCCTTATAAAACGCGGGGTGGTGGAACCATTTGGAGGCAACCGCCGTATAAGGGTTCCGGCAGCGGCAGAGCATTTTGAAAAGCAATGAAGAGGCGAACGGCCAGAGCCATGACGACATCGAAGGAAGAGCCTCACCCCATCCTGCTTTGGTTTCGCAAGGATTTGCGCCTGGATGACAATCATGCCCTGCATGCTGCGGCGATATCGGACCGCCCGATCATTCCCGTCTATATTCGCGAGCCGGAAGCGAAAGGCTGCGGACCGCTCGGTGCCGCGCAAGAGTGGTGGCTGCATCATTCGCTTGCTGCATTGCAGGAGTCGCTCGACAGGCTCGGCAGCAAGCTCATCCTTCGAGAGGGCGATGCGCTAACGGTGCTTGAAGCGCTTCTTGCGGAGACCGATGCGGAAGCCGTGGTCTGGAACCGGCGCTACGATCCCGCCGGCATAGCGGTGGACACGCACATAAAGACGGCGCTGCGAAACAAGGGCATCGAGGCCAACAGCTTTGCCGGCCAGCTGTTGCATGAGCCGTCACGCCTGCGCACCGGCTCCGGCACGCCCTATAAGACCTACACGCCGTTCTGGCGGGCGCTGGAGCAATCCGGCGAACCGCCCTTTCCCATCGATGCGCCTGGGAAGCTCGCAGCACCTCAGCGCTGGCCGCGGTCGGACAAGCTGGACTGCTGGTCCTTGCTCCCCTCGAAACCGAATTGGGCGTACGACTTCCCCGATATGTGGACACCGGGAGAAGCCGCGGCACATGAAAAACTCGAGGAGTTCATCGATGCCGCAATCGACGGCTACGCGGTCGATCGCGATTTTCCCGACAAGCCGGCGACTTCCCTGCTCTCGCCCCACTTGGCGCTCGGCGAGATTTCCCCGGCGCGCGTATGGCATGCAACGCGCGGTCTCTCGGGCAAGATCCCGACCGACAATATCGTTCGTTTCCGCAAGGAGCTTGCCTGGCGCGAATTCTGCTACCACCAGCTGTTCCAGTTCCCGAAACTCGGTTACGCGAACTGGAGCGACCGCTACGACGATTTTCCATGGCGTGAGGATCCTAAGCTGTTCGACAGCTGGCGGCGCGGGCAGACGGGCTATCCGATCGTCGATGCTGGCATGCGGCAGCTCTGGCGCCATGGCTGGATGCACAATCGCGTCCGGATGATCGTCGCATCATTCCTGATCAAGGATCTGTTGATCGACTGGCGCGAAGGCGAAGCCTGGTTTCGCGATACGCTCGTTGATGCCGATCCGGCGGCGAATGCAGCAAACTGGCAATGGGTGGCGGGATCCGGGGCCGATGCCTCGCCCTTCTTCCGCATCTTCAATCCGGTACTGCAAGGGGAGAAATTCGATCGGGATGGCCACTATGTCAGAACCTTCGTGCCGGAGCTTGCCGCTCTCGACAGAAAATACATCCATCGGCCATTCGAGGCGCCTGACGATGTATTGAAGTGCGCGGGCATAGAACTCGGCACGCACTATCCGCGCCCCATCATCGATCATGCCGCCGCACGGCAACGCGCGCTCGATGCGCACGCGTCGCTGAGGCGTGATGAATAGTCCTATTCCGCCGGATGCGGGGTCGCCGGCGTTCCGACCGCCCGGCGCTTGCGGCCGCTACCGAGAAAATATCTGAGCACTCGGAAATAGAGACTATAGGGCAAGAACCTCATCAGCTTTGCCCGATAGACCATGCGCTTCGGGAAGCTGATGTCGAAGGTTGACGATTTCAATCCTGCGGCGATCGCGTCGGCCGCCTGCTGCGCCGATACCATATCCGGCATCTTGAATGTGTTCTGCGCCGTCAGCGGCGTGTCGACATAGCCTGGCGTGACGAGCTGGATATGGATACCCATGCGGTCGAGTTCGAATTTCAGGCTCTCGGCCATATTGATGATGGCGGCTTTGCTGGCCCCGTAGGCAGCCGTACCTGGCAGGCCGCTATAGCCCGCCAAGGAGGATACGAATGCGATCTGGCCATAGCCTCTTGCCCGCATATGACGTACTGCCGGAACGAGACAATTGACGACACCATGAAGGTTGACGGCGAAGCTGCGTTCGAAGGCTTCGTGGTTGAGATCCTCTCCCCGCGCCGGCAGATAGATGCCGGCGTTCAGAATCACCAGGGCAACCGGGCCATGCTGATATTCGATAGCGGCAACGGTGTGCTCCATATCCTCGGAATTGGTGACATCTCCGTCGAGAACAACGATGCTGCCTGCAAGCGCGCTCGCCTCAACCTGCAACGCCAAGAGCTTCTCATGGCTGCGCGCTGTAACCGCAACCTTATAGCCTTCTTCGGCCAGCTTCAGTGCAAGCGCGCGGCCGATACCGGAACTGGCGCCGGTGATCCAGACGACTCCGTGTTCAGGGCGTGCGATGAACGGGCTCATGGCTCTTCTCCTTGGCTGGCGGCCGCCTATATCAAACGCTTAAACAGCGGTCGTCCGTGGCATTTTAGAACTAGCGCATCATTGTGGCCGCTTTCGGCCAGTTTGGCGGCTTGGCGAGGAATACAATGTCACCAAACGGAGACAGACCAATCGAGGAAAAAGCAAAGGCCGATGATCGCCGCCAAGTCGAATTTTGCGGCATGAACAAATAGCGAGGAACAGAATTTCTTGCCTATGCAGCCTTGTGAAGGGAAAAGACCGTTCTTACAGTAGTTGCGAACAGAAGGCAGATTCCAATGACCGTCCATCCGTCCGTCCTCGAAGCAATTGGCAATACGCCGTTGATCAAGCTCAAGGGCGCCTCCGAGGCGACGGGCTCGACCATTCTCGGCAAGGCCGAGTTTTTGAATCCGGGCCAATCGGTCAAGGACCGCGCAGCGCTCTACATCATCCGCGATGCCGAGAAGAAGGGCCTACTGAGGCCCGGCGGCGTCATCGTCGAAGGTACTGCCGGCAATACCGGCATCGGCCTGACGCTGGTTGCCAAGGCGCTCGGCTACCGCACAGTCATCGTCATTCCGGAAACCCAGAGCCAGGAAAAGAAGGACGCACTGAAGCTGCTCGGCGCCGAACTGGTCGAGGTTCCGGCCGTCCCCTACAAGAACCCGAACAACTACGTGAAGGTTTCGGGCCGGCTTGCCGAACAGCTGGCAAAGACCGAGCCGAGCGGTGCGATCTGGGCGAACCAGTTCGACAACGTTGCCAATCGTCAGGCCCATGTCGAGACGACGGCCAAGGAAATCTGGGCCGATACGAATGGCAAGGTCGACGGCTTTATCTGCTCGGTCGGCTCCGGCGGCACGCTGGCAGGTGTCGCGATTGGCCTGCACGCCTTCAACAAAGATATCAAAATCGGCATTGCCGATCCGGAAGGCGCCGCACTCTACGAGTTCTATAAGAACGGCGAGCTGAAATCCTCCGGCTCCTCGATCACCGAAGGCATCGGCCAGGGCCGCATCACAGCGAACCTGCAGGGCTTTACGCCCGATTACGCCTATCAGATCACCGATACGGAAGCGCTTCCCTACGTCTTCGATCTGGTCGAGCATGAGGGCCTGTGCCTGGGCGGCTCGACGGCCATCAATATCGCCGGCGCGGTTCGCCTAGCCAGGGATCTCGGTCCCGGACATACCATCGTGACCATCCTGTGCGATTACGGCAATCGCTATCAGTCCAAGCTATTCAATCGCGACTTCCTGAAGTCCAAGGGCTTGCCGTTGCCGGCCTATTTGGAAAAGCGGGCGGATATCGCCGTCCCATACGAAACAACAGCGTGATCAAATGACCGTCAATGCCCTCTATCGTGACGATTTCTATCTCTCGACCACTGAAGCAGTCGTAACCGCGATCCACGAAGACGGGGGCATCGAGCTCGATCAGACCTGTTTCTACGCCACCTCGGGCGGTCAGCCGGGCGACACCGGTTTTCTGGAGCGCGGTGACGGCTCCAGGATCATGCTCGGCCAGACGAAGCATGGTCCGATCAAGGATATCATCATCCATGTGCCGCTCGAGGGCGAACCATTGCCCATCGTTGGCGAAAAGCTGGTGCTGCATGTCGATTGGTCGCGCCGCTACAAGCTGATGCGTATGCACACCGCCTGCCACCTGCTCTCGGTGGTTTGCTCCTATCCGATCACTGGCGCTGCTGTCGGCGAAGAGGAAAGCCGCGTCGATTTCGACATGAGCGAGACGATCGACAAAGACGAGGTGACGGCGCGAATGATGGCGCTGGTCAACGAGAACCATCCGGTTTTCGTCCAGTGGATCACCGACGAGGAACTGATTGCCAATCCGGGCATTGTCAAATCCAAGAATGTGCGCCCGCCGATGGGCCTCGGTCGCGTGAGCCTCGTCTGCATCGGCGAGGATTCGGCCGTCGACAGCCAGCCCTGCGGCGGCACGCATGTGTCGGAGACGCAGGAGGTCGGCGCGATCTACATTGCGAAGATCGAGAAGAAGGGCAAGGAAAACCGCCGCTTCCGCATTCGTTTCGGCACCCCGGCCGACGAGAATTGACCGGGCTGGCGCTCGTCTCCATATCTCGACATCAAGACCAATAAACTACAGCAGGGAGAGATCATCATGGCAGCGGACAAGAGCCGTTTCGTCGTATCCGCCGAGTGGCTGCAAGGCGAGCTGGGCGCCAAAGACCTGCGCATTCTCGACGCGTCCTTCTACCTGCCGGCGCAGAAGCGCAATGCCGACGCAGAATATGCCAGTGGCCATATTCCAGGCGCTATCCGCTTCGATCAGGACAGGATAGCCGATCACTCGACTAATCTCGCGCATATGGTTCCCTCGCCCGAATTCTTCGCGGCGGAGGTCGGCAAGCTCGGCATCAGCGAAACGGATCGCATCGTCGTCTATGACGGCCCGGGCGTGTTTGCCTCGCCGCGCGTCTGGTGGCTGTTCCACATCGTCATGGGCGCACCGAACGTCTACGTGCTCGATGGTGGCCTGGATGGCTGGAAGGCTGAGGGACGGCCGCTGGAAACGGTGCTACCGGCCTTCGAGCCAGCAATATTCAAGCCGAAGTTCAACGGCGACCGCGTCGTCGCTCTCGACGAGATGCGCAGCATTGTCGACAGCAGCTCCTCGCAGATCGCCGATGCCCGCAGCGCCGGCCGCTTTGCCGCAACCGAACCGGAGCCGCGCGAAGGCATGCGTTCCGGCCACATGCCGAGTGCAAGGAGCCTGCCATCGGGCGTCTTCGCCACGAACGGCAAATTCAAGTCCCTGCCGGAACTGCGCGAGACGATCGAGAAAGCGGGCATCAATCTGGAAAAACCTGTCGTAACGACATGCGGCTCGGGGATTACCGCCGCAATTATCACGCTGGCGCTCGAATCTCTCGGCCATGGCAGCAACAGGCTCTATGACGGCTCCTGGTCGGAATGGGGCAGCCGCACGGATACCCCCATCGTCACCGGTCAAGATTGAGCATCAAGATCGTGAAAACACCTTCGTCGATCAAGGTTCACATCACTCGTCTGGAGATGACCGCACCGCCCAAGACCAGCCTGGCGGTGCCCGTCAACATCCAGACGGCCATCATGCGTTCGCCCGGCATTCCCCTGCCGTTCTATCGCTATCTGTATCGTCAGGTCGGCGCGCGCTGGCACTGGGTGGATCGCCTTCGCCTCTCCGACGAGGAGCTGGCTGCGGTGCTTCACGATCAGCGCAACGATATCAGTGTGCTCTACGTCAACGGCGCTCCCGCAGGCTTCTTCGAATATTTCCGCCAGGATGAGGAAACGATCGAGCTCAGCCATTTCGGCCTTATCGAGCATGCGCTCGGCCTCGGCATCGGCAAGTGGTTCCTGCTCCAGTCGCTCTATGCCATATGGTCGTTGAACCCGCAGCGCATCGTGACGACCACCAACGATCTCGATCACCCGCGAGCGCTTCAGCTCTATCAGATGTTCGGTTTCTCGCCGATTTCCACCGGCAAGGGCATCGTCCGCCCCTTGAGCGACAAAGAGCTGCTGGAACTCGCGAAGAACGGCTAGTGCATTTCCAACACCTGAACGCGGCGGCTTTCCGGCCGGTAGCAGGAATCGGGTGGTTTCCCATCTCGCTCCAGCGCATCACATGGCAGATCTCGAAAGGAGTTTTGCCATGCCTTCCATCGCTTTTGCAGCCATGCCGACATTCGACGCGGAAGTTCTCTGGAGTGGCGGCGCGGATGCCTATGGCCGTCAACCCGAAACCATGATCTCGGACGGCCCGGGCCATCCCTGCCGGCATTGCCTGCACAACATCAAAGCCGGCGAGGAGCTGTTCGTCCTTGCCTATCGTCCCTTCCCGGAACTGCAGCCCTATGCGGAGACCGGCCCGATCTTTCTGCACAAGATGCCCTGTAAGCGTTACGAAGCGGAAGAAGTCCTGCCGCCGATGTTGGCGAGCAGCCGGGATTTCATCGTGCGCGGCTACGGAAACAACGATCGCATCGTCTACGGCACCGGCGCGGTGACGCCGACCGGAGATATTCCCGCCTATGCGGCGGCGCTGCTGGGACGGCCCGACATTGCCTATGTCCACGTCCGCTCGGCACGCAACAATTGCTATCAGTGCCGGATCGACAAAGTCGAGACGCCGGCACTTGCGGATGCCGGCGCCTTTATCTGATTGGTATCAGGCTACGTTGAGGATGCTTTCGGGCGCGACGGCCTCGTAGCCCAACGCTTCGGCTACCGGCTTGTTGGTGACGCGGCCCTTATGAACATTAAGGCCGTTGCGGAGATGCTTGTCTTCCGCAATGGCGCGGAGGCCACGATCCGCCAGCGCGAGGCCGTAATAGATGGTGGCGTTGTTCAACGCATGTGCCGAGGTGACGGGCACCGCGCCCGGCATGTTGGCAACACAATAGTGCACGACGCCATCGACCACATAGGTCGGCTCGGAATGAGTGGTCGCGTGCGAGGTTTCGAAACAGCCGCCCTGGTCGATGGCGACGTCGACGATGACAGAGCCTTTCTTCATGCCTGACAGCATTTCGCGCGTGACCAGCTTCGGTGCGGCTGCACCGGGAATGAGGACAGCGCCGATGACGAGATCCGCGGAGAAGACTTCCTCTTCCAGCGCCTGAATGCTGGAGTAGCGCGTGTGCACCCGGCCGTTGAAGATATCATCCAGCTGGCGCAGGCGCGGCAGGGAGCGGTCGAGGATGCTGACGTCGGCGCCGAGGCCGGCTGCCATCTTGGCGGCATGCAGGCCGACGACGCCGCCGCCGATGATCGTCACCTTGGCCGGCAGCACGCCCGGCACGCCGCCGAGCAGGATGCCGAGGCCGCCATTGGCCTTCTGCAAAGCCGTGGCACCCGCCTGAATGGACAGGCGGCCGGCAACTTCGGACATCGGCGCCAGAAGCGGCAGGCCGCCGCGCTCGTCAGTCACCGTTTCGTAAGCGACGGCGGTCACGCCCGAGGCCAGCAGGCCCTTGGTCTGTTCCGGATCAGGTGCAAGGTGCAGGTAGGTATAGAGAAGCTGGCCTTCACGGAGCTGCGCCCACTCCGAGGGCTGCGGCTCCTTGACCTTCACGATCATGTCGCACTTCTCGAAAATATCCTTGGCGCTCGCGGCGATCTTTGCGCCGGCGGCAGCATAGGCATGATCGTCGGCTCCGATACCGGCACCGGCTTTCGTTTCCACCCAGACCTCGTGGCCGTGGGCGACATATTCACGAACCGACGCCGGCGTCAGGCCGACTCGATATTCGTGGTTCTTGATTTCCTTGGGGCAACCAACGCGCATTTCACTCCTCCTCGAATGCTTGTGCGTCTTATTTTCTCCGATCGAAATCAGACCACCACAGCCCCGCAATGTCCTTGCAAAGACAATTTGCACTGCAGTCATTTTTCGTGATTTATTGCGCAAACAGGAGTTTTTTCGAAAGTTCTTCGAATGTCCGACCTCGACGCCATAGATCATTCGATTCTGCGGATGCTGCAGCAGAATGCGAGGATCACCAATACGGAACTGGCCGAAAAAGTCGGCCTGTCCCCCTCAGCCTGCTCGCGAAGGCTCGATATCCTCGAAAAGGGCAGCGTGATTGCCGGCTACCACGCGCATCTCTCGCAGAAGGCGCTGGACTACAAGATGATTGCCATCGTGCATATCTCGCTGTCCGGCCAGTTTGCCAAGACGCTCTCGGAATTCGAGACGGCGGTGAAACGCTGTCCGAACGTGCTTGCCTGCTACCTCATGTCCGGCGAGTACGACTATATCCTGCGCGTCGCTGCGCGGGACCTTGAGGACTACGAGCGCATCCATCGCGACTGGCTCTCCGCCCTGCCCCATGTCGTGAAGATCAATTCGAGCTTCGCATTGCGCGAAGTCATCGAGCGGCCGAATGTCGGCCTCTGACCTTCGTTAGCGAATATCCAGCAGCAATGCGCGGTGATCGGAAACTTCGGGCTCGGCAACCGGATCGAAGTCGATGACCTCGATATCCGGCGTCACCAGCATGTAGTCAGCAAAACGTGGCTGCTTGCGATAGTGAGAGGTTCGCGTGTCGTCATGTCCTCGCAAGGTGATAAGATCGATCAATCCCAGCGTGCCCAGTATTTCGAAGGTTTCACTGCCCGGTAGCAGATTGAAATCGCCGCAGACGACAAGCCGATCGCCATCCTGTTTTACCTGCCGGATCAAATCCACCAATGCATTGGCCTGATGGCGGCGTGCTGGCGTGTCACCCTTGCCCTCAAGATCGCGCAGGCCATGCATATGAGCAATCGTGATGCGAGAGCCGCATCGGTAGTCGAACAGACGGATGCAATGAGCGTTGCGCGAGCGCGGGTGCGGCCCATAGCCGTCGCTCGAAAAATCCCCATGGACGAAGCGCGCCGCCTGAGCAATGACCGGGTGCGTCCTGCGCACAAAGGTCGCTAGCCCGAACTCGGAGAAGAGCCGCCGGTCGCCGTCGAAGAGATCGCCCCTAGCAACCGGGTGGAAGAAGGCATCATAAGCCGGCAAAGCAGCTTTCAACTCCTCGAAGAGGTTGGCGCGCTGCGGAAGTTCGACGCCATGATCGCGATAGACCAGCCATCCTGCATCCGCATCCTGCGTTCGGACCACTTCCTGCAGGCACAGAACGTCCGCATTGACGTCCACAAGATAGCGCATCAGCGGCCCATGTAGCCGGCCGCCCCAGGCATTCAACGATACGATACGCATGTTCCGCACCTCTCAATAGTCCTATCGCCGGTCGAGGCTCGGGCACCCAAGTTCGGTCCGATTCGGGACGGCTCGCTACAATCTTAGCGATTACCCTAAGCATCTCTCAATGCACACCTGCTATTCAAGATGTGAAAAGATGTACGGGCTGGGATAACATCATGCAGTTCTCTTCGAAATCTCTCGTGCAAGGCAATCTCAAAATCAAGACACGAGGTTCGCCGCGCCACCATGCCCGGTTGATGGGCCAGGTTCGCTACTTCACCAAGCTTGTCGCCGGTCGGGTCGTCGATATTTCCACAAACGGGATCGCTCTCGATCTGCAATCGCCGCTCTATGCCGCAGCCGGCAGCAAGGTTCGTGTCGAGTGCGATGATATCGGTTTGCTGGATGGCTTCGTGCGCTGGACCCACAATGGCCGCATCGGCATCGAATTCGACCGCTCGTCCAATGCATCGGCAAAGGTCGCTTCCTATTTTCGCTTTTTCCACAAGGACATAAAGCCGGTTCTGAAACGCTGATCAAAAGTTCGCGTTCATGAACTCACAACCACAATAAGCCTGTCACATTCCTGGTGCACACCTTCGCAAATCGTCCTAATCTCCGCTCGCCCGAGAGATGATCGACGGACAATAGCCCTATCGTTGAAGGAGTGTTCCATGTCTTCCATTCTGGATCTGCCCAGCATGTCGCGCCGTTCCCTGCTGCAAGGCCTCAGCGCCACGGCGGCGCTGATCGTGCTGCATCCTTTCGCCGCGCGCGCAGCCGGCAACCAGGCGCATCTGCGCCTCATGGAAACGACCGACATCCATGTCAACGTCTTCCCTTATGACTATTATGCCGACAAGCCGAACGACACGATGGGCCTGACGCGCACGGCAACGATCATCGACAATATCCGCGCAGAAGCCACCAACTCGCTCCTCATCGACAATGGCGACGTGCTGCAGGGCAACCCGATGGGCGACTACATGGCCTATCAGCACGGCATGAAGGACGGCGACGTCCACCCGGTCATCAAGGCGATGAACACGCTCGGCTACTCTGTGGGAACGCTCGGCAACCACGAATTCAATTATGGCCTCGACTTCATGTTCAAGGTGCTGGCCGGTGCGAACTTCCCATTCGTCTGCGCCAACCTGACCAAGGGCCAGCTCGCCTCCGACCCGACGAAGGACGACCTGTTCTTCAAGCCGTATCTGATCCTCGAAAAGAAGATCAAAGATGGCGCCGGCAATGAAAGCCCGATCAAGATCGGCTTCATCGGCTTCGTGCCGCCGCAGATCATGCTCTGGGACATCAAGAACCTCGAAGGCAAGGCGCAGACCCGCGATATCGTTCAGGCTGCCAAGGCCTGGGTGCCGGTCATGAAGGCCGAAGGCGCCGACATCATCATCGCACTCTCGCATTCCGGCATCGACGGCAGCGGCCCGAGCGAGAAGATGGAAAACGCCTCGCTCTATGTTGCGTCGGTCGATGGCATCGATGCCGTCTTCACCGGCCACCAGCATCTCGTCTTCCCCGGCCCGAAGACCTGGGACGGCGTCAAGGATGCCGATCCGGTCAAGGGCACGCTGCACGGCAAGCCCGCCGTCATGGCCGGCTTCTGGGGCTCGCATCTCGGCCTCATCGACCTCTTGCTGGAAAAGGACGGCAAGGGCTGGAAGATTGTCGACTTCACCTCCGAAGCGCGGCCGATCTACCATCGCGACGACAAGAAGAAGGTCATCGCTGATGTCGCCGACAAGAAGGAAGTCGTCGAAGCCGCCAAGGCCGAGCACGAAGCAACGCTGACCTACGTCCGCACGCCTGTCGGCAAGACCTCGGCGCCGCTCTATTCCTACTTCGCGCTGGTCGCTGACGATCCGTCGGTGCAGATCGTCAGCCAGGCGCAGGTCTGGTACATCAAGCAGATGCTGAAGGAGACGCAGTATAAGGACCTACCGGTTCTTTCGGCTGCAGCCCCCTTCAAATGCGGCGGCCGCAACGGCGCCGACTACTATACGGACGTTCCGGCCGGCGATATCGCGATCAAGAACGTCGCCGACCTCTATCTCTATCCGAACACAGTGCAGGCTGTCGTCATCAACGGCGCGCAGGTCAAGAACTGGCTGGAAATGTCGGCCGCGATGTTCAATCAGGTCAAGCCTGGCGCCAAGGATGCGGATATCATCAACAACAGCTTCCCGTCCTACAATTTCGACGTCATCGACGGCGTGACGTACCAGATCGACGTCTCGCAGCCGCGCCGCTTCAGCGATGACGGCAAGGTCGCGAATGCCGATTCGAACCGTATCCAGAACCTGCAGTTCAACGGCAAGCCGATCGACCCTGCGCAGAAATTCGTCGTCGTCACCAATAACTACCGCGCTGGCGGCGGCGGCAACTTCCCGGAAATCGGCGCCGACAAGGTGATCTACCAGGCGCCCGATACCAACCGTGACGTCATCGTGCGCTATGTTCACGAACAGGGCACGATCAATCCGACCGCCGACGGCAACTGGACCTTCAAGCCGCTGCCGGGCACGACCGTCGTCTTCCAGAGCTCACCGAAGGCCAAGGATTTCCTCGGTCAGATCAAGAGCGTGAAGATCGAAGACGCCGGCGAAGGTGCGGATGGCTTCCGCAACTACCGGCTGGTGCTCTAAGCCCGCAACGAAAGGCCCTCTCCTTAAGAGCGGTTCAGTTTTTCACGGAAATTCTGGACCGCTCTCTCACCTTATTTTTACGCAATTCCGGACGGAAAACCGCTATGCACTTTTCCTGGAATTGCTTGAGCGAGGAGAGGACTTTCACTCAGCGGCCAAGCGCTTTTCTTCAGGATTAAACATCTCGACCGCCGCCTTGAAATCCGCCTGGTTCGGGCAGTGCGACAGGCGTGAACGGAAGGCTTCGATCATCCACGCTGCAGCCGGTCCGGGCGGATTATCGAGCTTGCGGATGGCATAGATTGGATATTCGCTTTGATCGTAGGCATCGAGAGGCAGCGGCACGAGCCGGCCTTTCTGCAGATCTTCCATGATGAAAGATGCCGGCAAGCCGCCCCAGCCCAGACCACCTCTGACCAGCTGATGCTTGGTGGCGATATCGCTGACGCGCCAGGTCTTGTAGGACAGGACATTGAAATCCTTGCCGCTGGTGAGGCTTGAAGCATCGGTGACGACAAGCTGAACCTCTTCGCGCACATCCGCCAGCGTCAGCGGCCTTCCGAGCTGCGCCAGCGGATGCGTGGGTGCTGCGACCGGCATCATGAAGGAGTGGCCGATGCGCTCGATGACCAGCGCATCATCCTGTTTGACGACAGCGCCGCCGATACCGATGGTCGACTTGCCACTATTGACCAGCTCCATCATCGTGCCGAGCTCGCCCGTATCGAGCCGCAGCGACACATAGGGAAAGCGATCGCGGAATTCGCGCAGCACCTCGACGGTGGCGTGCACAGGGACCATGACGCTGATGGCGACAGCCACCTCCGCCTCAAGCCCGGTTTTCAGACCCTTCACCCTGGCGCGCATCACCTGAAGATCGGCGAGGATCCGGCGCGCATCCTCCAGCATCACCCTGCCCTCATCCGTCAACTTCGGCTGACGAGAGCCGGAACGCTCGAACAGCGGCATTTCCAGCTGGGCCTCCAGATTGGCGATCGTGTAGCTGATGACCGATTGCGCACGATTGAGAACGCGCGAAGCCGCGGAAAAGCTGCCGGACTCTGCAACGGTCAGGAACACCTGCAGCTGGTCAAGGGTGGGATTGGGAAGCATCGGCCATCCATTCTATCGATAATTACAATCCATATTATCACAGTTTTTCTCGATAGCACTGAGGACTTATCTATTAACCCGAACGAGATCGGACTCTCCCAGCCGATTTTCGCAACCCATTGAAAAGGAAAACGGATATGTCCTCCATTCTGCTTCTGACTTCCAGCCCGCGCCCGGACTCGCTCTCCACCAAGATCGCCGTCGAGCTTGCGGAGAAGATCAAGGCCAATAATCCGGGCAAGACGCTCGTCACGCGCGACCTCGCAGCCGACAACCTGCCGCACATCGACGGCCCCTTCACGGCCGCTATCCGCACGCCGGCCGACGCCCGCACTCCCGAACAGCAAGAACTCGTCAAGGTTTCCGACGCGCTGGTTGACGAGCTGCTCGCAGCCGACACGGTCGTCATCGGCACCGGCCTCATCAACTTCAACATCTATTCGTCGCTTAAGACCTGGATCGACAACGTCGCTCGCGCCGGCCGTACCTTCACCTACACCGAAACCGGCCCGAAGGGTCTCGCAACCGGCAAGAAGGCCTATATCGTGCTCGCCTCCGGCGGCGTCTACTCCGAAGGCCCGGCTGCTCCGCTGAACCACGCTGTTCCCTACCTGAAGTCGGTTCTGGCCTTCATCGGCATCACCGATGTCGAGACCGTCTATGTGGAAGGCGTCGCCTTTGGTCCGGAAGCTGCCGAGAAGGCTATCGGCGCCGCTCAGGCCCGCGCTTCCGAGCTGGCCCTCGCCGCTTAATCGACAGCATTATTCCGACAATAACAGGCGGCCGGCTCCAACCGGCCGCTTTGCTATTTAGCCTGTGGCAGTACTTTCACGAACTGCTTCACCGTCTCCAGAATTTCGTTCGAAAGCGCCTCGTCGTTCGCCACGCGCGCAAGGCCGAGCGCGCCGGTCATAAGACAGGAGGCGATAATCGCCCTGCGCCTGGCTTCTGCGGTCTCAGGCTCCGGCATACGTGTCGTCATGGTCTCGAAATTCATTCGCAAGCCTTCGGTCGCGACTGCGCGAACCGCATCGCTGCTGCGCGCCATATCCGCCGTCAGCGCTGCATAGGCACAGCCCTCGCCGCAATGATCCCGGTGACGTTCGCTAAGGTAGCCGTCGACATAGTCGTTCAGCGATATGCTTTCGGGAGCAATTCCCTGCTTCTCCTGTTGCCGCCGCCACGATCCGATTGCCGATTCCATGGCTTCCGCCACAAGTTCGTCGCGGGAGCCGAAATGCTTGTAGAAGCCGCCGACTGTCAGACCAGCCTCCTTCATCAGATCGGCGACGCCAATTCCTTCCAATCCTTCTTCACGCAGACGCTTGGCAGCGAGCGTGACGATGCGTTCGTGCGTCTTCTGCTTTTCCAGTTGCGAGCGGCCCATCGAAAATCCCTTCGTGCCCGGCTTGACAAAATGGATTACGATCGTAATCCTTATAGATAGCGATCATAATCCAGATCATAACGAAAGCCAACAGGAGCTACGAACATGCGTCTCAAGAACAAGGTTGCTGTCATCACCGGCGGAAACAGCGGTATCGGGCTTGCCACAGCCCGCCTCTTCCTCGCCGAAGGCGCCAAGGTCGCCATAACAGGCCGCAACGCGAAAACACTGGCTGCAGTTGCTGAAGAACTCGGTAGCGGCATTCTGGCATTGCAGGCCGACACGACCGACATCCCGGCCATGGAGAAGGCATTTGCCGAGGCCGCCGAAAAGCTTGGAAAATTCGATATCGTCTTCGCCAACGCCGGAATTGCCGGAGAAACCCCACTCGGCAAGACCACGCTTGAGCAGTTCGAAACCATCGTGCGCATCAATTTCACCGGCGTCTTCTTCACGGTGCAAGCGGCTTTGCCGCACCTGAACGACGGCGGCTCGGTAATCCTCAATGGCTCGGTCCATGCCGTCCTCGGCATCCCCGGCGCTTCGGCCTATGCCGGCACCAAGGGTGCCGTTCGCGCCATGACGCGCAATCTCGCGTCTGAACTTGCACCGCGCGGCATCCGCGTCAACCAGGTCACGCCTGGCGCAACCAAGACGCCGATCTGGGATCCACGCGCCGCCACGCCGGAAGCTTTGGACGCGCTGCAGACCCGCTATGGCAATATGACCCCGCTTGGCCGCATGAGCGAGGCAGACGAAATCGCCAAGGCTGCGCTCTATTTCGCCTCGGATGATTCCGCCAACGTCACGGCCATCGAAATCACCGTCGACGGCGGCGCCATCAACGCTCCATCCGGCGCCAAGATGTTTCGCGCGGCTTGAGCCTGAGCGAAAATCCAATCAGCAAGCGATTTGAATGAGTATCATGGGCCGCCATAGCCATTGCGGGAGGCGGCCCGGCGATCATACGGGTATGACAGAAACCCGATACCGATCAGACCTGGCGAACCTTTTCGCCGTCGCCGAACAGCGAGGGGCCGTTCTGGTCGATGATCTGCTGTGCCTTGCGGAAGGTCGATTCCACGGCATCGTCCGAGGAGGTGAAGACATCGGCACGGATGAAAGTACGCACCAGAATCTCGCCGTTCACGTCCTTCTCGATCCGGCCCATGAGGCGGAATTGGTTACCCTCGCGCTGCGGGGTCGCATGGATCGTGCAGCCGGCATGAACCTGCGGCTCTGCGCTGACCGTAGAGCCGCCAGATTTCTCAGCGCCCGGCTGTGCCGGACCACCGGTGAAGATCGAGATGATATTTGAAAAGAACGAAGCCATGGATCGCCTTTAGCATGAAGGTTGTAGGCTCGCAAAGTCAAATGATCAGGTTTGCCAGGATCTCGTTTTCAGTGATGTCCTCGTAGCCCATGCCGGAGCTTTCGAAATTGGCGATAAGCTGTTTGAAATTATCCGGATTCTTCGTCTCGATGCCAATCAGGATGGAGCCGAAATTGCGGGCGCTCTTCTTCAGATATTCGAAGCGTGAGATGTCATCCTCAGGGCCGAGCATGTTCAAGAAATCGCGAAGCGCGCCGGGGCGTTGCGCCAGACGCAGAATGAAGTATTTCTTCAGCCCGGCATAGCGCATGGCGCGTTCCTTGACGTCAGGCAGGCGCTCGAAATCGAAATTGCCGCCGGAAACGACGGCAACGACGGTCTTGCCGCGAATGCTGTCTCGATCGAGCTTTTCGAGCGCCGTGATCGCCAGCGCCCCGGCCGGCTCCAGCACTACGCCTTCGACGTTCAGCATATCGGTGATCGTGACGCAGATGGCGTTTTCCTCGATGAGGTGGACCTGCCCCGCCGAAAAATCCTTAAGCGCGGCGAAGTTCAGATCGCCGATCCGGCCGACGGCAGCGCCATCGACGAAATTATCCACCTTGGTCAGCGCAACGACATGCCCTGCCTCGATGCTGCGGCGCAGGCTCGGTGCACCGGCCGGCTCGGCGAAGGTGAAGGCGTCGCGGGCAACCGTGTCGGCAAAATAGCCGGTGATCCCTGCTGCGAGACCGCCGCCGCCGACGGGCAGCAGGATGCGGTCGGCAACGACGCCATCAGGCAATTGTTCGACGATTTCGGCTGCAACGGTCGCCTGCCCTTCGATGATGTCGGCATGATCGAAGGGCGGCACCATCACGCCATCGATGCTCTCAACATGCTCGCGGGCTGCCTGATAGCATTGATCGAAAAAATCGCCGAAGAGCTTTATCGTGATGAACTCGCCGCCGAAGATGCGGGTTTTGTCGATCTTCTGCTGCGGCGTGGTAACCGGCATGTAGACCACGCCTGGCACGCCGAAATGGCGGCAGACGAAAGCAAAGCCCTGGGCATGATTACCGGCGGATGCGCAGACGAAGGTCTTTCCCGTGCCGCCCTTTGCAATCACCTTGCGGAAGAAGTTGAAGGCGCCACGGATCTTGTAGGAACGCACCGGCGTCAGATCTTCACGCTTCAGCCAAATATCGGCACCATAGCGGGCGGAAAGGTGCTCGTTCAGCTGTAGCGGCGTTGCGGGAAAAAGGCCACGCATGGCCTCGGTTGCTTCGAGAACAGTCTGTTTGTCCACGGCTTATCCGTCCTTCTTCAATAAGCACCCGCTATGACACAGGAAACATGAGCAAAGAAAGCCTGTTTGTGGTTCTTTCGGATCTGTCGCAGCGATATTGCCGCCGCTTACCCGCAATTAACTATTTATGTCTCTGACAGCGGAATTCCCAAAATCTGCGAGTTGACAGCAAAGCTTCCCCTGCGTCCAATATGACACAGCCATCATGATGATGGTCAGAGGCCCGCCCCAACACCGATCCGTCGGCGCAGGCGGGCTTCGCCTGAGCCTATCCGGCCTCTTCAGGAGCCGCTGTGGCCTCGCAGGACATAAATCCGTGCGCGGCAGGCACATAACTTGGCTTGCCTTGAAAAACATTTCCTTGACTGAATCGCTCAAGTGCTTGAAGGGAAAAAGCACGCGGACGTGGCGAAACTGGTAGACGCAAGGGACTTAAAATCCCTCGGCCTTTGGCTGCACGGGTTCACGAAGTCGAATTTAATCGCATAAAATCAGCTATTTAGAATTTATACCGCCATAAAATATCCGCCATTTCGGCGTACACATTCCATACACAGTCTGAATCACACTTTTCGGAACGCAAGGATGGAATTGAAGCATGGCCAGTCATGAGATTTTGGGCGGCAAGGTTCTGGTCTACCGCCGTGAGAACAGCAAGCTGTGGCAGTGCTCGACCCGCATCAACGGCAAGAACTGGCGGACGAGTACCCGCGAGGACAGCCTTGCCCTTGCGAAGGAATTCGCGGAGGACTGGTTCTTCCGGATGAAGGCCAAGGAGAAAGGTGGCGGGCTGAAGGACGAGAAAACCTTCAAGGAGGCCGCAAAGCGCTATCTTGAAGAATATGACGTGGTGACCGGCGGCACCCGCAACCGCACCTACGTTGGCGGCAACGAGCGCCGGTTACGCCTTTATCTGACGCCGTTCTTCGGCGAGCTTGGCTTGTCGGAGGTGACGACCGGCAAGGTGCAGGAGTATCGGGTGATGCGGTACACCACGGCACCCGAGGTGACGCCGGCAAACGATCCCGACGGCAAGCCGGTCAAGAAGCTGCCCGCCAAGAACACCCTGCATCAGGAAATCGTGGTGCTCCGGCAGGTTCTCAAGACGGCCATCCGCCACGGTTGGCTCACCCACTTGCCGGATCTGTCGACTCCGTACAAGTCGGCGGAGAAGATCTCGCACCGGGCGTGGTTCTCTGCCGCCGAGTACAAGCAGCTCTATACGGCGACCCGGAAACGCGCCGAAGAGCACCAAGGCAAGCGCTTCGAGTGGAATGCGCAGCAGTTGCACGATTACGTACTGTTCATGGCCAATACCGGCTTGCGGCCGGATGAGGCCAAGCGGCTTCAATATCGGGATGTTGAAATCGTCGAGGACGAAGAAACCAAGGAGACCATTCTCCTGATCCAGGTGCGCGGCAAGCGCGGCGTGGGCTATTGCAAGAGCATGCCCAGCGCAGTGCATCCGTTCGAGCGTCTCCTCAAGCGAAACGACCCGAAGCCGGATGCGCTGATCTTCGAGGACAGCCACACGGAGATGTTCAACAATATTCTGGAGGAGGAAGGCTTGAAGTTCGACCGTGAGGGCAATCGCCGCACGGCCTATAGCCTCCGTCATACCTACATCTGCCTGCGGCTGATGGAGGGTGCCGACATTTATCAGGTGGCCAAGAACTGCCGCACCAGCGTCGAGATGATCGAGAAATACTACGCTTCACACATTGCGACGAGCATCAGCGCCGCCGCCGTGAACGTGCGGCGTAAGGTGAAGTCGAAGAAGCAGATTGCTGAGCATGAGAAGCGGAATGTGCACCGGGGATGATTGCTATACCTAAGAGAAGGCTAGTCGAACGACCACCGCCAAGTTGACCCATAAATGGTTGAGCCGTCGTGCTCTGACCATTTATATCTCTTCCACATATCTTGCTTAGGATTTCCCCCTATTTTTGCTTCCTCAGCCATCCGGTCATAGACGTCTTTGGTGATCCAAGTCCGCTCCGCTTGCTTTATCTCCGTCAGCTTAGCCGCGTAGTTTGCCGCTCGGCCGACCCAGACGATATCGTTATCGCCGCGCACTCCGGTGCGGGCGGCCCGGACCTCGCTGGTGTCGATGCCAACGACTTGGCTGACGGTGAATGTGTTGCCCGTATATTGCTTGTTCAGCGCTGGATTAATGATTTCCTGCACAGCCCAATTGATCATCAACCCACACTTTGCTGCCGACGTAGATTGATGATCCCCAACGAAAACACCCATTACGCGGTCGCCATCGTAGGATGTGATGGTGCCGCCCTTGTTGCGGATGATCTTTCCGGAGCAAAACAGAAACGACTTGTATATCTCGGCAGCTTTTTCCCATCCGAGAGTGTCGACCATGTTGGTCGAAGCCGTCAGATCGGCATAGAGGACGGTCGCACGCTCAAACTCAACCGCATCGTTTGAAAGTTTGAGGTCTGTCGGCGCGGGCACGACGCGACCATCGCGAGTGTCCCAAACCTCACGGAACGTCTGTGCAGAATGGTCTTGAAGATCTTTGAGAAGGCCCATGGTTATCCGTTATTCGGTCCCATTTCCAGAATATGGTCGCGCAGTTTGTTGCAGGCTGGAGCTAGCTTTGCTGCCACATCTTGCCCGGGTTCAAAGCGATATGGGATCGTTGTGAGCCCAGCCATATCGCTGGGCAGTCTTACCTTCTCATCACGTGGTTCCATTAGGATGGCGCGACGACGACCGAGACGCCCCATAAAAAGCCCTAACTCCAGGATTACGTTATCACGTGGCGAAGGCCACTCTTGACCCCGGTATGCGGTCACGTCGTCGGCGTGTGCGATGGCGATCGCGAAATCGGAATCGTCAACGGCCGCCTCTAATGCGTCCATTGTGTAGCTAGCGACGCGAAATACCCCATCCGTCCATATGGTGCAGGTGAAAGGATCATGCTCGAAGGCGCTTTGAATTGCGCGGGCGATCGGAAGTCCTTCGACCGAAGAGATTATAAACACGCGGATCTTATCGCGATGGATGTTGACAAGCTTGTTGCGCTCTATTAGCCGCCGAGAAAGCTCCTGAGCTATCGCGCGATATAGCTGCGGATGGCGGCTTGCGATCTCGGCAAACTGTTGTTCGCTAAGTTTAGCCACGACTACTGATGATTGAGCAACGACAGTGGCCGAACGCTTTTGTGTCGGTTGGATGGCTGCCATTTCGCCAACGGTATCGCCAGGACCGCGAACGGCCACGGGGTGTCCGTTGACAATGATTTGAACCGTACCCGACAACATAAAGTAAATATCGTTAGTATCGGTTTCCTGCTCAATCACCTCGGAGCCTGTGGGATATTCCTCAATCACACAGACGTCCGCCACCTCCTCAGCAAGGGGCATATTACCTAGTATCATTTTTTGCCCAGCAAGCGCCTCTACGCGCAAACGGCGGCCAGGATCGCCCTCGAAACGTTCTTTCATGAAATCTCTGATCTCCCTCACAAAGAATCTAATTCAACCTAAGGAAGGCGACAACGAGGAATCCATGTCATGTAGTAACTTAGATGTGCATATCCGTTCCGTCTTCCTTCCTCGGCGCTGACTCGCTGCGCTGCCGCATAAATCTCCCGATAATTCAGTAGCATTTGCAGCCGGAGACAATCTGCCGACAAGCAAAATTCTGTCGCAGCCCGTTTGGCATAATCGAGATTGGCGCAGAACGGCGAGAAAAGATCGGTGGTGCGGACGACGGGGGTCGAACCCGTAAGGCCAAAGGCCGAGGGATTTTCTTACCAGCTACGGCTTTCGCCGCCGCCATTCGGCGTTTGTGGTCTGGACTATACCTTCACCCTAGCATCGCCTTAGGTGCTGCCCGTCTAGTCTCTACACCTTCCTCTGCCGAGGCTTGGCTCGGGATCGCCATTTAACAGGGTTCCCCGACTTTGAGCAGTTCTACAGCCGGTGTTTCCGCCGGTGCACTCAAATTGCGTTTAAGTCCCTTGTGTCTACCAGTTTCACCACGTCCGCGTGGTTCCCTCTGCTAGCAAAGTGGCGCGTCCTTCTCAACCACTAATCACGCGATCGGGAGACTTTCCAAAGGAGTTCCAGCAACCTGTAGTGTTGCGCCATCTTGAAAGATGCAAGCGCCCATGTATCAATGCGTAACAGCGCACCTACGCATCGCCCAATGTGTACGCATTGAGCTAGGGAGGCGATGCGTTGCACGGTTTTTTGACCGGCCGCGAAGGGGCGGCACGGAGAAAACCGGCAAGTGCGTCAGGGGGCACCCCTGAACCCCGTCCGTGCCAAGGAGAGGCTGGTGGCCATCTACCACCTGAATGTGAAGAACATCAGCCGGGGCGACGGGCGTTCGATTGTCGCGGCCGCGGCGTACCGCGCAGGAGAAACGCTTCCCAATGACGCCGAGGAACGTCTTTCGGAATTCGGCGGGCGCCGTGATGTCGTCGCCAATGAAATCCGCCTTCCGTCTGACGCAGCACCCTGGATGGCCGATCGTGCCCAGTTGTGGAATGCGGTGGAAGCCGCCGAAATCCGCAAGGACGCGCGGCTTGCCAAGGAGGTGGAATTCGCGCTCCCGCGCGAACTACCGCGCACGGCCTGGCTGGCCGTCGCCCGCATCATGGCTGATGCGTACACGGCGCAAGGGTTTGTGGTCGATCTCGCCATCCATGATGACGGCACCCAGCATAACCCCCACGTCCATCTGCTCATGACCACACGCGTGGTGACGCCCGAAGGCTTCGGCCCGAAGATCCGAAGTGCCGATGGCCGGCAGTTTGTGACCGAAGCACGAGCGCTCTGGGCGCGGACTGCCAACGGCGCATTGAAGGCAGCTGGGGTGTCGGTCACGATCGATAGCCGCAGTCATGCCAAACGCAGGCTGGACCAGACACCCGACCACCATCGCGGTCCGGACCCGGATGAACGGCGCGCACGCAGAGCCCACGCGCGCAAGGAGAGAGAGCCAATGAGGCACGAGGAACCTGAGAATGATTTGCCCGTACCGGATCCCGACGGTGCTCCGATCCATCCTCGTGAGCTGGATGCCGCCGAAACGCGTATGCTGGATGCCATGCACCGGGAGGCGCCGGTCGACCGCGCCGGACCGGACGCCGATCTCGACCACGCGCGGGCCGTGGTTGACGCACAGAACAGCCGCGAGATGACTGAGGATGAGGCGCTGGCCTACCGCCTCGCACCCGAAGACCTGCTCGACTGGCTGGATCAGCCAGCCTTGCCGGATGATCCGGCCGATTTGCAGACGCTGGAGCGCTGGGAAGACCATCTGGACTGGCTGGATCTGGATTCCCAGGAGCCGGTTGCCCCTGCAGACGAGGGAATATGGCAGGAGCCGGAGCGCAGCCACAGGTAGCACTTGCAAGATGGCAATTCGCGTCCCATCATGTGGCTATGACACAGGTTTACACTGGTTCCGTATTGGGAATCCGCGAAATGGCGGACAAGCAACGCGATGCTGCGCGCAAGGAACTGGCGTGGCTCGAAACCGATCTTATCCGTCGACGTAAGAAACTGGCCTTCTGGACCGAGTGCAAAGCCCGAGCTGAGGCAGATCCGACAATGTCCCAGGCTAAGAGGGAGGGTGCTCTCTACTTTTTCGAAGCTGCGCAAAAGCTGGTCTCGTCGGGAGAGAAACTACGAGCCCATCTGGTGGCGGAGATTCAAGACCAGCCTGAGCACCAACCAGCTTATCATTATGCCCACTAGGAGGCCGGGATAACCCGGATCGCGCCATGACCGACCCTGAAGCGCTTGACTTTTTACAGGATCAGGCCCGAACGCTCGAAAAGGAGATCAAGGACAATGATTACCATATCGAGCGCTGGACGCACGCCCTAGCCAATGGTGAAGATCCTGGTCGTGCGATTTCAGGGCTACGCGACTACCACAACCGCCAATATGGTCTCATGTTCGAACTAGGCAAGACCGAAGCGAGAATCGAAGACCTGCAGAACCGCATCCAAGAGCAATCTGACCACGAGCGGGAATTGTCTCTGGCGCAGGATTTTGTGGAGGATCGACCCGCTGAACAGGAAGATCTGCTCGATTGGCTAAGGCCGGCGCTCGATGCTCCCGATGTGCCGCAGGAGCATGAGCAGGATGATCCCCACCACCACTATGAAGGTGAGGAGCGGATGCTCAACGAGATACACCGGGAGGACAGGGAGCCGGAAGATTATCCGGACTGGTGGAAGCGGTAGCCGAAGCTTCCTATCCGTTCAGCGCTTCGCGTAGGCAATATCTTCCACGTTCGGCAGGGCAACCGCGGGCTCCAAAGGCAAGCTTTCTTGTTGCCGTCTGATGGGAATGCGCTTCAGGTAACGCTCGGAATTCAGCGCCGCCCGGCGCTCGCGCAGGGTCGGATGCGTCGAAAATAGCAAGCCCGGAATCCCGCGGAACATGAGCCGTGCATGTTCGCGTTCGAATGCGCCCAATGGCGGGCTGTTGTGGAGTTTTTCCAGCACCGCAATCATATGCTCCTTGCTGGTAAGGGCTGCGCCGATGGCGTCGGCCCAAAATTCCCGTTCGCGCGAAAGGCTCAGGATGAGGAACTCGGAGAGCCAGGTCAGAAGCCATCTCGCCCACCGCTGAAGGGTATTGGAAAAGCCGAGATACCAGACCAGCGAATTCTGGAACGAACGTGCCAGGCCCATCCGACGCATATCGTTGTTGGCAATGTGGCCAAGCTCGTGGCCAATGATGGCATCCACTTCGGCGTCATCAAGCGTGTCGATCAGCGGCTGCCCGATCACAACAAGGGCGCTGTCAGGGCCGGAGCCGATGGCATAGGCGTTGTTGTGCGGCATCACACCCACCCATGGGCGCGTTTTCAGACCGAGCTGGGCGGCAAGAACGTAGACCCGCTGGGCGAGCGGATCGTCGGCCTCCAGCAGGGTGATGCCGTGCCGGCGAAGTGCGGACTGGCGTTGCTTACCGAGCCCGATAAGCCCCCAAACCGTTCCCCAGAGCGGCACGGCTATAAACCCGCCGACCGCCGTCGCTGCCGTTATGCCGAAACCGATTCCCGCCGGAGCAGACAGCAGGCCAGCCCACGCCAGTCCGAACCAACTGCCGATCACAAGCCCCAGCCACGTCGGCACACTGCTATTTTGAAGTCTCCGGTAATTGACTTTGATGTCGGTCACGATTGATCCCCTGTGATACCATCCCGATACGCGGTCGGCAGATTTTGCTTTTCTCATGCACGGAGAGCAGCGTTTTGAACGGCCGCATGCCAGCGATATCCGTAATACCGTAGCGCCAGCCATCACCCTGCCATCCGCCCAGCAACTCCCGAACCTCGTCGCTTGTCAGCAGCGGGCGACCAAGGAACTGGATACCTTCCGTCATCGAGAAGTTGGTATTCGCAGACGCCTCTCCCTGCCAGCCGCCGAGATGCGATGCGACGTTTGTGGTGGAGGTGGTCGTTCGGTAGGCATGGGTTGCGTGGCCGAGATAACCGCCGATCAGCTTCGCGGTCTCGTCATCATTGATCCCGAAAAACTGCTTGACGGCGCAATTCAGGAAGGGCTGCCAGCTGGCACCCGGATAGTGTTCCTGGATGGCGTACAGGTTTTGCAGGAAGAACCAGAGGCGAACCCCAGCGCCAGCGTGGGTGTTGATCGCGTCCCGGTATTCGGGAAATGGCCCAATGTTCAGGAATTCGTCGAGCACGAAGAGGACCGGGATGTCGGGAATGCGCGGGTTGGCCAGCATGGCATCAAGCGCTGCTTTCAGCACGACGCGGAGCCACCCTGCAAACGTCTTCATCATGTCGAAGGGAATCTCGATATAGACGGTAGCGGGGCCATCTTTGAGGCTTTCGAAGCTGAAGTCGCTTCCCCGGATGCTGTGCTGGATATCCGGGTCCTTCCATTCGTAGAGCTTGCTGGTCAACGTGTCCTGCAAGACTTTCGGCCCGCGCTGCGCGTCTTTCTCAAGGACGGAACGCGCGCCGTCCGCGGACGGCCGATACGCCTCCATTTGCTTGGCGAGATTGAGGAGTTTCTGGCCCTTGAGGGAGGCGAGTTGGCAGACGGTTGCTAGCGTTCGGCGATCGGGCGGAGCCTTGTGGCGAACATACATGATTATGGCGGTCACGAAGCCGACAGCATCCTCGGAGAAGAACGACGACGACCTTGGATCACGGGGGAACATCTGCTGGGCGATCGAGCGGGCATCGGCCTCACGGCGAACGCGGCTGAGCGGATCGAAACGATGGACAGGCTTGCCGGACCCGCCGTCCAGCGGCGCGATGCGATAAACTGAGCCGATAGAGCTGCGCCACTTCGAGGTGACTTCAAACAGCTCCCCCTTGGGATCGAGAACGACACAGCTGCCCTTGTAGCGCAACAGGTTTGGAATGATGGCCGTCTTCCCCTTGCCCGAGCGCGTCGGCGCGATCGTCAACAGGTGGCCGTCACCGTCCCAATGGACAAAGCCGGCGGGCGTGGTTTGACCTTCATCGTTGAACGCGCCCAACAGGATCGAACGCGGATTATGGAAGGCATCCTTGTCCCGCAGGTACGCTCGAAGATCCGTCGAGTTGGGCCACCGAGCCGAACCGTAGAGTGGTGGCGGGTTGGTAAGCTGGTGTTCGCGCTCCTGACGGGCCTCGAGGTCACGTTTGGCACGTTCGATGATCGGCCCGGGGTCGCGACCTTCCCGGATAGCGGCTTCCACCGCATCCGCGACTTCCGGCCCGTACAAGATCTCGACCTGCTTCCGCGCCGTGCGCCCTTTGCCATAGCGGAATGACTTTAGCGCCCAGCCCAATACTTTCAGGGTTGAGATCGAATTTCGTTCCAGATCGCCCAACGGGTCGTATTTGTTGGTCATTGTGTCGCCCCGGCCCAACTGGGGCGAGAGTAGCAACCCACGTTAGAATTGCAATAGGATCATAGTCTTTCATAGGTTGCTGAAATACCCTGATCGCAAAGTCGGAACCGACCGCGATCCATTTACAGGCAGGCCACGCGTTGACACGCGAGCCTCTTGCGTGACGCGGTGAACACCGCAAACGTCCTGTTTTGATGAATTCCGGAACCGGAGACATCAACCTTTATCCCCAGTATAATTGAAGTATTACCTTGTCCGCATTTCCGAAGCGTCCCATATTTCCTCTCCACGGGAGGAAATATGCCTAGCGTCTTCTTTTCATATTCACACGCCGACGAAGGTCTCAGGGATCAGCTGGAAAAGCAGTTGGCCATGCTGAGACGGCAAGGTGTCATCGAGACCTGGCACGACCGGCGGATCGGTGCGGGCCAAGAATTGGACGGCGCGATTGATGATCACATCAATCGAGACGACATCATTCTTTTGCTTGTCAGCGCCGATTTCATCGCCTCCGACTATTGCTACGACATTGAAATGCAACGTGCCATGCAACGGCACGCCAAGGGGGAAGCCATCGTCATCCCCGTAATCCTGCGGGCGTGCGACTGGCATCATGCGCCGTTCGGCAAGTTGATGGCAGTGCCACGCGATGGCAAACCTGTGACCCAGTGGCCCGATATGGACGAGGCTTTTCTGCAGGTTGCGAAAGCGGTACGCGACGCCGCCCAGCGCTCAACAAAAGCTGCCCAGCCGGTGCGAGCCGCTGTTACCGAGGAGCGCCCCAGTGTCTCAACCGTCGCAACGCCGGCGCCACGCTCGAGCAACCTGCGGCTCGCGAAAACCTTCACACAACTAGATAAGGATCGTTTTCGCGACGAAACCTTCGAGTACATCGCCCGCTTTTTTGAAGGTTCTCTCAAAGAGCTAGGAGAACGCAATCCCGGCATTGAGGGCGTCTTTCGGCGCGTGGATGCGACCCGGTTCTTTGCCACCGTCTACCGGGATGGGAAGGACGTCGCGCGAGGTACTGTCTTCATGGGCGGTGGTGCATGGGGGCACGGCATCAATTATGCGCAGGGCGAAACTACCACCAGCAACTCCATGAATGAATCCCTGAATGTCGAGGCCGACGATCAGGTTCTTTATTTGACCAGTCTGGGCATGGCGTCGTTCGGACGTGATCGAGGCCAGAAGCTTTCACAGGAAGGCGGCGCCGAGCTCTTATGGGAAATTTTGATCCGGCCTCTTCAAGACAAACGCTAGTATAGGGGAAATCGCATGCTTTCGCCTGAGGAGTTCACTGTTGGCACATTCGGTAGTGCCCAGCCGCTCAGCCTTATCTTGCCGCGCACGCAATACGAGGCCACCGTACTGATCGCGCATATCAACAAAGCACCTGCTGCGATCTTTCTCTCAGGACTCCATGCTTTTCAATATTTTGAGAGCGCAGGAAATGATAGCTGGAAAGGTCTTATCATTCCGAATGTCCGTGTTGAGGTGGACGAAACGAGCGTTTTCGACCCGAACCAAATCTCCATCCCCTTGGGCACGCTTATCAGAATCGACACGCGACTGACCATTTGGGCCAAGGGCGAGCGCTCGTTCGATGCATCAACTTCAGCCACGCTCTGTGATGATCTACCATCAACCGGTGAGTTTCGTGCAGCCTTCAGCAGGTGGCAGATTGTGATCGGTGAAGGGCAGGAAAAACGCGTGCTTTGGCAAAAGTCGGATGAGAGCAACGATTAACCAGGCTCTTAGAGCATTCGCCTGATCTCGACGGTGAGCGGAGCCAAATTGCCGCCGAAGCTGACGATCATCGCTTCCAGAAACGGCTTTGGCCGCAGCTTCCGCTCGTTCAGCTCATAGCCAGCATTGCGGGCGAGCATGGTGAGGAACACCAACTGGATACGGCCATTGCCTTCACGGAACGGATGGATGGCGTTCAGCTCGGCGATGAACCAGGCTGCTTCTTGCGCGAACGTGTTCTTGTCCGCAGCGCCGGCAAGGTATCCGCGCGATGCGAGTTCGCCAAAAAGCTTCTCCGCTTCACTCTCAATATATTCCGGATAGCAGAACCAGTTGTTGCCCTTGCCAGTCCGGATAGTGCGTAGTTCGCCGGCCCAGTCGTAGACATCCTGGAAGAAATGGTGATGCAGTGCCCGATAATGGGCAAAATCCAGTTCACCATCCGGAAGCGCCTCGTTGGCACGGGAATCGAACATCAACTGCTCGAATTCATCCAGTTGGTCCTGATCCTCGATGTCGGCTTTATTCCGCAGGACGTGGGTGCCGGGATAGCACAGCGGATCTTCGACGGCATTATAACGGACCACCGTCAGCCTTTCTTGAAGGCTTTGACGATCTCACTGCGGTAGGCATCCCCCTTGAGCCCGCTGGCGCTCAGTTTCTGCGACAACGCCTTGGAGGCGGCATTCATCTTCAAACCTTCGACTTGGGCGAATTTCGCGGCCTTTTTGCCGCCGATCGGCTGAGTCAGGAACTTGCCGGTGATGGCCGAACGGCCTGTTTTCGTCGATTTGGTCATGCTTCACTCTATCATTTCCGCCCAGCGGTTGCCTACTTCTTTATGGGGCTGTGGGAAAGTACCGGCTGCCGGTCCCTCAGGCCGCCCATGTCTGGCATCCCCTCGCCTCACTGCGGAGATACCCGCTTCCGACCGGGATGGAGTGACGAACGTCCGTCCCTTGCTGGCAAGCCTCCCGACTTTCTCCCTCGGTTACCTCTTCCTGACTGCTGGAAGCCGATATCGTGGTGAGCCTTGGTAGGGTTTGCCGGGGTTTTCCCGCTCTTTCCGATGCCGGTCCCCGCGGGCCGGATGGGTCGCCAAACTGGACTGATCCGGGCCTCGCGCAACGGACCTTCCGCCGCAAGCGGTCTCCCGAGAAGGCCATTGCGCGTGTCCCGTGACGATCAGGCCTGAGTGTCGGCGACCGGCCGCATGGGGTGGCCGGATCAACGAAAGAGGAAACCACCAATGGCAAACACTACTACACCCAAGGCTCCGACCCACGAAATCTTCCATGTCGTCGGCGACAAAGACAAGGCCCGCTGGACCAAGATCGGGGTCGGCTGGGAGCACAGCAAAGGCGACGGACTCAATCTCGTCATCAACTACTCTCCGCTGGTCGAAGGCCGCACCATCGTCCGTAAGATCAAGGCTCAGGAGACCGAGGAATGAGTGCGGGAGCCTTCCATGGCCGGGCGGAGTCGATGTACTTCGCCCAGCCCTATAATCTCAGCGCAACCGGCTTCTACTTTGCCGATCTCGAGGAGTACCAGACCAAAGCTGCCACCGCTGTCGACGATTTCGGCCAGCCGGTCGAGGAGTTCGAACTCCAGTATATCGATGGCGACCATGCCGAGCTGTTCAGGGCCCTGCGGGTGTCCCAGGCCAGTCTCGCCGACTGGTTCGAGCTAGTCGACGCTCTCGGCAGCGAAGAAGACCGCTACCTGATTGCCTGCCATCTGGCCGATCTCGGCTATGCCATCGGCGACCTGGCCGACGGATGGGACGATTACGCGATCTATCGCGGCACCGCTGCCGACTATGCGGCGGAGATGGTCGCGGACTGCTACGAGCTTCCCGACAATATTATCGCCTATATCGATTATGAGCGCCTTGGCCGGGATATGATCCTCGGCGGCGACATCACCGAATTGAAATACGACGTTATCCTCATCGGAGGATAACGTCGTCGTTCCTAGCGGCCCAACAGCCAGATCACCAAGTTGACGAACAACGCCACTCCCAGAATGGCGGATAACAGCCTGACGGCGATACTCGCCGCGGTCAGCAAGACCTGCACCGCGATCAGCAGCGCCAACACTGTCAAGATAACCAAGGTGATCACCAGTAGATCTCCAGTTCCGGGTATTCCTTGACGATCGACGGTCGGCTGATCTCCTGCTCCAGAAGGGTCGGCCTCCAGATGTAGCGGAATTGCTCACGGTCGAGCCATTCCTCCAAGGCCTTGGCGGCCTCGGTATCCGACAGATCGAACGGCAGTTCCTGCACAATGCGGTACTGCCGATGCCCCTGGAAGGCCACCTCGTCGATGGCGGTGGCCACCGTCTCCGGCTTGAAGATTGTGTTGGCGTATTTGGTCCGCACGTTGGCGGCCATCAGGAAATTGCCTTCGGCGCGTTTCATTGGAAGGCACTCCCCAGATAGGTATCGGTGATTTTTAGGCGGCCATGGCCGAGCTCGGCCGAGATCTGCCGCCGCGCGGCCCGGTCGGCTTCGCGTTCCTTCGCATCCATCTCGTTCCAGCGCTTGCCGCCGGCGAGCGGGCACGGCCTGCCGGTCAGGACGGCATAGCGCCGCTGCGCATAGGCATGGCGGAAGCCGTGGGTATTGCGCAGGCCCACCTTGCTGGTCTGGTATTCGTAGCGCTTGAGATGTTCGACGTAGGTCAGGTCCGCCGGGATCAGGGAATCCTGTCCTTTGACGATGGTGACGACGTGTTGCAACGCGTGGCGCTGCTCCAGCGTCGTAATCGCGATCGTTCGGGCGCGTCCGCCTTTCGTCCAACTCGCCTGCAACGAAATATGGTCGGCACGCATGGCAGCATGGGGCCGAAACTTCAAGGCTTCCTCGCGACGCAGACCGAAGGCGACCTGTAGCAGGATCGACGCCTTTATATGGGGGCTTTCGATATTTTGGAATTTCGCGTGGTCGAGCGCCTGGGCGCGGTTGCGGGTGATCTCGCCGCGCTCCGCGACGCCATAGGCGGCGTTGTCACGGCGGATGACATTGGGCTTGCCGATCTTCTCGGCCCACCAGCGCAGCCAGGTCAAGCGGTTGCGCACGCTGGCGTCGGTCTTGTCCTCGTCGAGCCATTTCTCGACCAGGGCTTCAATATGTTTGGGTTTGAGGGATGCCGCCCCCGGCAGCTTGTAGCCAAGCTCCTCAAGGTCGGCGGCCATTGCGGTCAGGCCGCGCTGGCGATTGGCTTGCGTGCCATGGGAACCGTCGCGGTTCCGCTTGCACAGGCGGACCAAGTCCATGGTGAGATCGTCCATCAGACTCTTCTCCTTTGTTCAAGGTAAGTGTTGATGGCCGATGCCTGTCCTTGGATCAGGTCACCCCGCGAAAAGACATCCGCGGCAGAGGCCGGAATGCTGTTAGTCTCCTTTCATACGGTAAAAGCCGTCCTGAGCCAGCCGGGTGGCTGGCCGATGTGGTGTGCCCTGTTGGGCGTCCGATGCCAGGGTCAATAGGCATCGGGGGTCGCGCCGCCGCGGCGGCGCACGAATGCAATGAGCAAACATGTTGCTCTCCTTTCTAGGTTGGGAAACGGTGAGGAAGATGGATCTCGCTTTAGGCTTGATCTGGCGGGATTGTGAACGAGGACGCCTGCTAATTGCCAGCGCCGTGTCGCTGAAAATGATGCCGCCTCGTTCCGTCCGGAACGGGCATCATTCATCTGTCGTGTGAGATCATCCGTGCAAAGGAATGGAGTGATTGGGATTTGGCGGGTCCGTCACTCCCCAATCGATTGGCGAGTGACGGACCCGCCGCCGCCCGCACGGTCGGACATGGGATGTCCGACCCGTTCCGCCTTGGGCTTTGTGCCGGAAAGCCCGCCTGCTGCGACGGACACTCGGTGTGAGGTGGCACCCTGATCCACCTTCAGCAACCCGCAAGTCGTGWGCCGCCGCCCAAGGCGGTCTCCCGAGCACAGACTGGCGGAACGCTGATGGCGGTGGATCCTGTTGGGGCCACCCACCGATGCCTGCCCATCTGGACCGCGGGCTGTCCGAACCTGCACGCCGCGTCGGCGGAAGTGCGGGCGGCACTTTGTTTATTGGTGATTGGAAGAGACCTGGAGGGGAAAGCCTTCCCCTAACTGCAACCCTACGGTTTTACGTCACCCCTTCTGCGGGGGAGCCCGCAACGCCCCTTTGTAAAGTAACACTTGAAAACGCCGAAATGCGCCCAATACTGTAATCTGGAAATCAATCCACGAAACATTTATCGTTTGCAAATCCGGCCACGGGCTGGGGCGCAAGGGCTTTGCCCTACCGCGCCTCGGGTATCTCAGGGGCGGAGAACTAGAATGAAAGGCACTCCTGAGAGTATAATCCTTGATTTTATAGGCTCTTCCGAAGATGGTGGCATCACAGGATTCCACCTGCGATGCTTCGACACTCATGACGATAAAGAATCCGGAGATCCGGTAAGCTATATTTCCTTTGGCTATGATCACTGGGTTGACCCGGAAGATAGGAGTGACCCGGAGTTCATCGCGTTGGCCGAAAAATATGGGCCAAAGCGGCTGCTCATCTCGATCAACGGCGGTGACGATCTGGTCTACCTGTCTACAAGGTCCGTCAGAGCCATGATGGCGATCTTTCAGGAATACATTAAGTGAATATCCACAATGCCGCCGACGGAATCTCCGTCGGCGGCATTATCATTGCTTCCAAAAGTTTGATCATTACTGCGCTAACATAGGCGTAAAATATCCGGTTGCGTCCATGGCTTGCACCGTAGGCCCAAGCAATCACCATATATATAGTTAGATCAAGCATAACCAAGCCTCTCCGATTTGGCGGGTTTCTGGATATGCTTGAGACTAAATTCTTCTCTGGGCTCACTGCAAACGAGCGGTTCGCTAAGGAGTTTGCGAAATGATCGAACATATTGAAAAGAAATGGATAACGAGGGAGGAGTTTAAGAAAATCAAAAAGAGTGAACCACTCAGGCAGAACCTTGTGCGCACTTTAAAGGATGCCCTATGCAGAGTTGCTGACGATGGAACGGCGTTAAGTGGTCGAACAAAAATCCTGAATAAATTGTGGGACGAATCCGAGAGAAAACGTCTAAAATTCAAGATGGAAGACGGACGCTTAACCGAGGTACTGGCGGTTTCGCCCAAAGCGATGTACGAGCCTGCTATTGCCACTTTTGAAGCGATCAACTCGTTCCTCGGCGTCGAAGCAGGATTAACGCGTGATGATATTATCGGGCGAAATTATCTCGGTTCCGAAATCATCTTTGAGTACATGAACGACGGTGAAACGAACAATTTCTTAAAATCTCCGGTCACCGGCGCATATGAAACGTATGGGCTGAAAGGCCATGTCGGAAAAATTATCGAGGTCAAGAGATTTTTTTCCTTCTCAGATTTGCTGAGCACAAAATCTGGCGGAACTCCTCCCGAAGAATGCCTTATAAGACGAACACCAGGATCCACCACTGATTGGGCGTCGTCTCATTTGGGTGACCGAAAAGGCGACCTCACGAAATATAAACTCTCGGATTACCGGCCCCGAACCCTTGATGAGGGAGGAAATCTGAAGGAACTACACTTCAAAAGTTACAAACACCTAGAGTATAAAGAGTACCTTGATCGCGGGTTATTAAAAGACCCACAAAAGCGCATCGAGATGGGGCATGCCGATCCGCTTCTCAACAAAATTCCAAACCCTTTTGGCGTCCATGCCATCATCGCCTTCAACGACATGAAAACTTTCCTTTGTCTACAGCGAAGGTCGAGCCTTGCTTACGAGGCAGGTACAATTTCTTTTGGCTGTGAAGAGCAATTGGATAATTCCGATTTCTTTAGAGAATCTGCAGCGAATTTGGACAATCTTGTCAACAGACTCATTCTAGAAGAAGTCTTTCCGGCTGCTTACATTGAGCAAAACACAGCAGAAGGACGAAATATACTGGAAAATACCGTGGAATTTAAAAAGGTACTTTCATTAATGTATGCTGAAAATTATTGCTGCCACAATGCTGTGGCATTTATTAAGCTTAAGCTCGATGCACAGCAATATACGACATACTTCAAAGAGATCTTGCAGCTTGGAGAGGATGGCCTCAAGCGGCCACTTGAAGATGAAGGTCTTCGACTTTGCATGTCCATGGAGGAGGTCAATCGATTTTTAGCGACTGGTCGAGGAACGTTAAAGAGCCCGTTTGGACGGAGGATGGTTGACCTCGTGATCGACAGGCTAATCGATAATCAGAACGAAGCTGAATTCCGCCCGCACGTCTCAACAGTCTACAGAATGAAGATTGTCCGCGAATTACTCGGATAAGCTGCCAGTTCAACAGCTTATCAGCGTGCCCTCTGCAGGAAAGCCTCAATCGGCCATCACCGCAACTTCTGTAAATAAGTTCAACACCTGGCCTTTGTCCGAGTTGCGGGCAAGGAGTGTTTCTATAGCCGTTGAATTCTCGGCAATGCCAGATACCGGAGTGCACCTCCCATATGCATAGGCGTCATTTCCGCGGGGCTTTGCGGCCCACGCCGACCTATGCCAGGGAACGGATCCAGCAAGCCAACATTGACGACCGTTGGTTGCGGAGCCGTAGGCACGTAGGCGGCGGAAACCAACACCATTGCATGGCTAACGTTACCCATGATCAGCGGTTGCTCGGATCGAAGTGCCGCTACTATCATCGAATTCGTGATGCCAAACATGTTGACGTCTGCATCATAAACGCCCTCAAGATGGGCCGAAAACCTGTTCCCATTGTCATCGAGCCAAATGCGGCTCAGTTGTGCGGAGATCAAAGTTCCATTGGCTGGCAAGTTGTAGGGCGAACCGAAAGCCTCTGTTACAATCCGCTGTTGGCTAACGGGAACTCCATAGTAGCTAAATATCATAGAGATCGACGCGGCCCAGCACCACATGGTCGCTTGCTGGATGTCAAGTGCAGTCACCAACACAGGGGGAGGCACGCCGACCTCGCATAATTGCCCTGTGAAATTTGGTGCGGGCACGCAATTTTGGTAGGCCTTGGCATCGAACACTCCGACTTGCCCGCCGATTGCACATGCCAAGCCGCCTTTGAGGAATTTGCGCCTATCCATCCGAGGGTCCTTAACAATCTATAGTTGTCGGGGAAATTTGATGACTGAAAACTTTCCAAACCAGATCTTGCGTGGCGCGTACGGTCACGGACTCGACGCGACACTTCCCATTGTCGTTGGCAAATTTTGTATAATAATTGGTCGCGCGATACAGACCGACGGGATATCCCGGTGGTGACTCAACGCCGGCGGTGCCCTTGGGCTCACTCCGCCACTGCACCGCGCCGAGAGGAGCGACAAAGCTCTTATACACTTTCTCCAAATCCGCTTCAGATCCTATAATGAGGCCCTTGGCCGTATCGTCGAGCTCTGACCAAGCCTTGCTAATGTTCCCAGCGTCAGTATCTGCAAGATAGGATTGAATGACCGGCTCTGGCGATGTGGTCGGCGGAACGAATTTTACCGTCGCTCCTTCGATGGTGGGGCGAAATAAAAATACAAGCGCAAATAAGGCGATTGCGCCGCCCGCGCGGACGGCGGGCATTCCCCCCGGGCCGCTCCACTCCACACCAAGAGTACCAGGTAAAATCGCACCGATTCCAGCTGCCGCCAGAGCAAGAACCACGACAAAAGTGAAAAGTTGGCTCGGTGTTGGATTGGGGTATTGAGTGGCGAATACCAGCATCACAGCAACAAATATAACGCCAAAAGCAAATCCCAAAAGATTATTGATGTTAATCTGACCCGTGATTATGTTCTTCCGAACATTACCTGTATTTCCCGGCATTTCGCTCTCCACTTCTCTAATTTATTTCGCCAAACCGGGATTTCATTATCGCATCGATGTCAGAGAGACTGAAACCTGCGAGAACAGGGGATCCGGCCTTCCTCAGCTGTAAGTGGGGCCAATCTTTCAGGCTTCGCCATAATCCGCCGGCATCCAGGCCCATGTCGTTAGCGCGTGCCGCGTATAGCTGATAGCCATTCACGCCATCGATCACCTTTGATGGCGACCACTCTGCAGAGCCATTAACAGCCCAAAAGCAATCCAGGCTTTCACCCCATTGATGCCAGCTCAGGCCCGGCAATGCATTGGTAACGTGAGGCCCGTGCTGAGGGCCTACATCGTTTAGAAGCTCAGCCAAAAACGGAGCTCCGCCATTTTGCAGTCTAGCTATGGCTGAAATAATCTCTTCACGGGCGCGAGACTGACGCCATAACTTGGCCTGCTCTTGTGGCGTCCTGAGAGAAGTACAGGGCCTCATTTCGACCCCGACATTCAGTAGATCTTTTAAAAGATTTTCTATTTTTTCCCGAAATACGTCTTCCAAGCCGTCAAGCGTAACTGCCAAGAATGCCCCCATTCCCTAGAACAATACTATCATTTTGACGCCTTACTACCAGGAGTCAATATTGTTGCGAAAGAATTTCAACTCTGATTTTAAAGAAATTAGCAACCACTCTGCCTGTGTTGATTTGAAATGAAATTCGACAGGACACGGTTGTTAGCGCCGAGCGGCTTTTGCTTGATAAGACATGCGAATGCTAGGCGCTCGTGCTACGGATCGCGGGTGCGCACTCGTAAAATCGTGCTCTCACTAACACCATATGACCGTGCAATCTGCGAGTACGGCTCACCTTTAGCCTTCCTCTCCATGACCTGAGCTTTCTGGTGCAGGCTCAGCTTCGGTTTGCGCCCGAACTTAATGCCTTTTGCCTTGGCCAGTTCGCGACCAATAGCCGTATTCGCTAGAATCCGCAGCCGCTGGAACCGAGCCCCCGACGCCTGCAGATACGCCGCGGTATCGCCGAAATCATGGATCGTATCGATGAACGGCTCATCGAGGAGACGCAGCCGCGCACCGACACTGGTCACCTCGCGCATCACCAGCACCATATCGAGCGGATCCCTGGCCACGCGATCCGTGACGGTGGCGAGAAGCGTATCACCGGGTTCCAGGCTTGCGAGGAGCCGCAGCAGTTCCGGTCGCCCTTGCGTGTCCTTGCCGCTCTTCTTTTCGTGGATAATGCGCTCGCACCCGGCCTTCTGCAGCCGGTCGAGCTGATACGCCAGATCCTGCTTTTTGGTAGAAACACGGGCATATCCATAGATCATGACGGTATTCTGCCAAGTAATTGGACCGGATCGACGGGCAAAGGCATGCCTTCAGAGCCTTGTATTCATTCATATTAACACCTGATTGCAGACCGTCATAAATCACGACTTTTGCAAGAGGAGTGGATTCACATTCTGTTACAGGTTTAATAGTTCAGCAATTCTTTAAATACTTGATTCTGTTCTATCGGCATTTGCCGCGGCGGCAGCCGAGAGCCGCCCGTCAAAAGTCGTGATTTTTGCTACCCAGAAAGCGCCGGGGGCTTTGGCCCTGACGGCGGATTCCGCAGGTCAGCACGGCCCGGAATCCGCCCATGTGTCTTTGGGGGTTCCATGCCGAACACATTCAAACTTTCAACGCTTCTTTATGTCACCGCCATGGTCGTGGCTCCCTTCATCCTCATGCCCCTCTCGGACATGATGAGGCTCAACCTGAACCACCTTGGCCTCGCCATCTTCACAACGCCGGTATTGGGCTTTCTCGCCTACCGCTCGTTTCGCAAGGGCAACCTCACTGCGGCGGTCCCGGCTCCGACGGAGACCGCGCCCGTTGCAAGGGCCGCGCCTACCGGCTTTGGGCGTAGCTGGATCATCGCTGGGGCGGCCATCCTCGCGGTTGTCCTGACCGGCTACGGCGTCCGCACCGGCTACCTGTTCGTACCGGGCGTGTCCGCGCCGCCGATCGAAGGTGCGTACCGGGACGCAGCCGGTTCCAAGATTGAGTTTTTGGGTGACGGCACCATGGTGATCACCACCAGCCAGTCCACTGAGACGGGACGATGGTCGCGGCTGGACGCGACCCGCGTGCGGATCGAACCGGGCTCTATGAGCTTGCTGGCACAGGTCTGCGGCTACCGCTTTACCAGCCGCGCCGCGTTCACTCTCGACAACTGCGACTTCCGCGCCGCGCTCACCCGCCTGTGAGCGATATCAGCCGGACATTGAACGATGACCCCGTGCCGATCTCCCGGCACGACTAACCCCGGAGACATGACCATGATAGCCAGACTTGCCCGATATGGATTGGTATGTGCCTCAGTCGCCTTGCTGGCGACCCAGAGTGCCGCCAACGAGGAAGCCGACCGGGCCATCCGGCAGCGGAAGTGGGAAGCCTACGCCGCAGACATCGTGGCGAAATACCCCGCCCAGAAGGCGTATTTTATTCACAACAAGACGCCGCGAGACCAAGGTCTGGCTGACGAGGTCTATTCGGCCCTCAGGAAAAGCGGCAAGGACGCCTTTCTCTACGACAGCTTTTCGGCAGGCGACATCGCGGGCATTCAGGAAAAGGACTGGCGCTCAGTCGAGCAGGCCGATGTTGTGTTTTGCGGCTGCACCGCGCCGGAAGCTAAAGCCGTCAGGGCAACCGTGACGAAACAAGGGTTCACCGGCCAGTTCGTGGCTCTCTCGGAGCCCAAATGAGCGCCCGTCATTTTGGGACGATGGCGCTCGCGGGAGCCTGTCTGCTGGCGGTTCCCGCCTTCGCACAGGAGGAAGGGCGATCGCCGATTGTGCGCCAGGCGTTCAAACTGGCCCCGACCGACGGGTGTTTCCACTATGAGGGCAATGCAGTTGAGTTCATCGGTCGTTTTCGCGCTGGCAGCTATGTCAGCGTCACCATGCACACGCTTGACGAGGTGGGCCAGCCTCTTCCGGCCAGCGACGAGCAGCGTGTTCCGGTCATGGACGCGCCGGAGTTCAGGGTCTCCGGTCCAGCATTATGGTTCGGCCCGTTGCCCGCCAGCCGCCCGTACACCATCAGCTTCATGCCTACGGCGGCGTTCGGTTATTCCGGTCGAGTGACCATCTGCGGGCGTGGATTCCCGCCCTCCTGATCCTCCGATGCGGTGATATGCACGATTGAGGGCGATCACCATTGCCGTATACGGCGCAACGAGGCTCTTGTGTGGAAAGCCAACAGTGAACTGTTCACAGATGTCTCGCTCCGATGCGGTCAGCGGCGTGATCGTACAGCGCAGCCTAAAGCAGTATTCCCCCGTTCGTGAGGTGGTAGTTGACAGAATTATAGTCTCTCGGCGTATGTTGGGTGTATGCCCTCAAAACATTTCGACTATATCTCAAACAAGATCGCCTCCGCGAAACGGGAAGCTGACAGCCTCGCTTCGGGAGTCGGCCATCGTGGAATTGAAGGCGAGATTCGGGAAATTGCAGCGCGAGACTGCGTGGAGCCCTTCCTAACTCAAAGCTACCAATGTGGCACCGGCAAGGTGATCGATTCACGCCGTGCGATTTCGGATCAAATCGACCTTGTCGTCTATCACAGGAAAGTCGCTCCCCCAATTCTCGTCAACCGTGATCTGGGCCTCTATCCCGTTGAATGCGTGCGCTATGTGTTCGAGATTAAAACAAAGCTGACCGCAGCAGAAATCAAAGACGCCAACAAGAAGTTCAGATCCGTCAGTCTACTAACTTCATTCCCGAAGAAGCAGCCAGACGGCACTATCCAAGGGGGACGTCTGCCAGCTACCGTGCTGCTGGCCTTTGGCTCAGATATAAAGGGTTCAGAGGTCCAGCGATACATGAAGCACACCGAGGGGGTGTCTCCATGCACGGCGATCTGTGTGTTGGGAAAAGGGTACTGGGTGCACGACTACGCGTCGAAGTCATGGTACGGCTACGAGAGCCGAGCTGACCATCCGCCGTATACAGAGTTCTGCCATTTTATTACGGGTTTCATGAACACGCTTGCGGCCGAGGAAACGTCGATGAGACCGTTTTCACCGGGGGCTTATGTCAATGGTGACGAGTTCCTGACCGACCCGTCTCAGTCCAGCGTCTAGGGGGCTGCGTGAGCTTTGAGCGAAGGGAAGTCAAGAATGTTGCCTGCCTTTGCGGACAAGGCCGATTGCGCATTGATGTCACCTACGACGATACCGACTGGGGTATTCGCGATGAGGGTTGGGAAGCCGAATTCACCTGTGCGGAATGCCGTGAGGGATATTGTGTGGTCCGAGCAGGACGGGGTGTCGATATCATTCGTGCAGAGGATTATCGGCGTCGGGACGCGCTGATCCAGCAGGCCACTTCAGAAATTAACGCGGTCCTTCGCTCCGAGGCAGTTGCACACGCGCTTGAAACATTTGCCGATAGAGTGGAGGCGCTGCCGACCGTCGCCGCCAAATACCGATTGTTGCGGGAGCTAAAAATTGAATCTGTGACACTAGCCACGTTCCGAAAACACATTCGTGGGATCTCGGTACGGAAATGGCTGAGCTGGATGGTGCCCATCGAACGGGACCAAGAAAGAAGCCTTCGGCACCTCGTTGCAATTCTYGATTTTCTCTCAATCGATAGCGCCGGACTGAAGGATGTTATCGAGCACGCGGATATTTTAAGGGCGCAGGCATTCGCAGCCCAGGACAATGCTGTAATGTCTTTGGGGCCAATTAACCTATTTGCCGCCTTCGCCCAGCATTAGAAAGAAGCCGCGCTTCCCGCGCAGTTGCTTGACTTAGTGGGGGCCAAGTGGCTTCGCCCCTTTCTCCCCCCAACAGGTCTTCCGCCCAGCTTCCTTCGCTGCGCTCCGTGCAGCAGGGTCCCCGCGAAGACTGTTGTCCCCTTCCATCCCCACCGCTCGCGCGGCCCCGGGAAGCAGAACGCGGTTCGTAAGCGGACAGGCCATCCCACGTAGCATCGAGACGCGAAATCGCTCATTTTCAGCATGAATCATGCTGGGAAACCTATGAGTGAAGATATGAATCATGGTCGTACGTTCGAAATTCTGACGGCGGAGCCGGTGCGAACGCGGCGGAAACCGAAGTCGTGGTCAGATGAGGACAAGGCTTTGATTTTGGAGCAAGCTCTGGCTCCTGGCGCTAATGTCTCTGCGGTCGCGCGTGCCCATGGAATGGAC
>NZ_JARWLA010000010.1:0-189815 GCF_047445805.1 Rhizobium sp. BR 314
TTGCGCAGTAGGTTGGCATTGATCCCATGCGTAAGCGCAAGGCCGGATATCGACACACCAGGCTCAAGGCAGGCCGCAACAAGCCGCTCCTTTGATCCCGGATCATAGCGGCGTCGCCCATCACGTCCCACCAACCGCACTCGCAGTTTCTGCTCTTCGTCACTCATATTTGGTGTCCACCTATTTTAAGTGGACACTTCATGCGGCAGAGAATTCAACGCGAAAAGGCGCAACGAAATGAGCGCTTACCGCTATTCTTCATCACGGCCGGCACCCTTGCAATCGCCATCGGTGCCGGCCTCCTCTCCATACCGCATTGAAAGACGTGAAAGATGGTGGCTGACGAAACCGGAGATGAAGAGATGCAGATGCCGGAACGCGCGAAGAGGATGGGGGCGAATATCAATACCCTCGTTGGAATTCTCTCGATCGCCTCTTCGGTCGGCATGGGTGTCTGGGTCACGGCGAACAAAAGCCGCGATATCGAGGACCTGCAGGGTTGGCGGAAGGACTTTATCGTTCAGACCGAAGCGAATTCAGCCCGCGTCGATCAGCGCCTGCAGGCGATCGAAACGCGACAGTCGACCGCCGAAGGCGATATCAAGACGCTCGGCTTTCGGATGTCAGCAAGCGAACAATCGGTCGGGTCCGTACTCGCCTCGATCAAGGATCTGACGTCATCCGTCAATGAGCTGAATGGGATGTGAAGGTCGTTCGCGAGATTCTGCAGCGGCAGGATCGGCAGAGCGGCAATCAGCGCTGAGGAGGCAAAAAAATCCGCCGAGCGGGTCTCTGGATGCCTTCGGATTGTCGAGGTCGCTTCCGCGAAGGGAGTTGTAGGAAATATGGGAGGAGTCATGAATTCTCTGAAATCGATACTCTTAAGCGATCGGCGATGAATGTTGGTTGATCGTCGATAGAGATGTTGACAACGATGTCACCTGGCCGATCAAAATTAACCAGCAGACCAGTTGGAAACGCGTGGGCTGGTAGTGCTGCGTCAGAAATCTGAAACTGCACATCTATCTTTCCCAAAATGACAGAGTTTTTGCCGTCTTCATAGGTGACTGTTACGCTTGTTTTATGATCGCCAGCAGGCAGACCGAAAATTTGAATCCATGTGGCCATGGGTTGAATGAAAGGGGCTTGAAGCCTGATTTCGCCAGAATAGACCCCAATCAGGATGAGTTTGCCGTTGAACTCTTGACGTATGTCGTCGCAAAATACGACGCGAGCCCTTATTTCTGCCAATGTACGCCCCCTAGACCAGCGGCCGTCTTGGCGACATTTTGGGTTGGGGCCCTAGAATTCCATTCTGCTTTGCCAAATGAACCGGAGCTTTCCGTGACGCATGTGGAATGCCTCCGATTGGATAGTGCTTCTCTCTGGGGCCAGTGCCGTTCAGCTCGCAGGAAGCTACCATCGATAGCAAAAAGTAGTTCTGCTATCGTGTCTATCGTCCAGTTCCCGGGCGTATTCAGAAGACGAGATACTTGAGCAGGATCTTTACCGAGCCGGCGGGCAATGTTTGCGCGTGTTATACCGGCTTCGACACAAGCGTTCGCAACCATGTCAAAAACATCGTCTCGCGCGGTTTGAGTGACATAACCAAGTGTGCGATCGCTGATACGATCGTCGCTAGATGGCTCAGCCAATAATGATGTTTCGTGAGATGTATTCAGCATGTGTGGCCCCAATCAAAGGCGAATTTTGAGGAAACAGGAGATCCCATTGGGCTCGGCATCGTTTTACTGCTGCGCCAAAACGAAGATTGTCCCTAGCTTCCCATGTAAGCAGGATGAGACTATCGACTTGGGCGAATGCGCCGAAGATACGGATTTGCGGGCGCGGTTGTCGTATTCGCATATCCACGATTCCCTTACTTGTAGGAGCATTTCTCGCCACAAGAGTTGCGGGGTCTTTTCGCATCGGGTCCATGGCAAATCGAATTGCCCTTCCGGTGGTGAAAGCATCTATTTGAGCTCTCGCTTCACCCGCAACTCTATCAAATCGAGCATGAACAGACGCTCCACCATTTAGAAACTCACCGACTTCCGTTGATACAAAAATGTTTCTTTCCACTCCACGCCCAGGAAGCATCGGTCTTACGAACGACAGTCGGCCTGTTGAAACGTGGTTTTGCAATTCCTCCAATATTGACATATAAGTCAACAAACCTCTATCAGCAATCGGCTATTGAATGAATTTTTGGTAATTGGCGGTTCTTCATTGCCACCCCGGCCTTGTTCCAACAGCAAGAGAGCCGATTCGTAAATTTCTTCATGTTAAGCGTCGGTTATTTGGAATTTGGCCCTTAGGTGGCTGATCAAGGCCATAGATATCCCACCCGTTGCTGTCAACGATATCAAAAAAAGGCGAATGTCGATGCCGACAATTCGCTCAAAGGTGTGTATTCCAATGAAACCGGACAGGAATTCCGATCTTTAACCGGACGCTTATTCCAGCGTTTTACCGGACGCGATTCCGAGGCGAAGCCGGACGATGTACAGCGTCTCTGGGTCTGAGTTGATCATTGTCGGCGAATATCGGGCAGGTCAAGCCTGAGTTGCATTCTCGGCTGACAGGTTTCGATGTTTGCGCAGGCTCTCACCGGAAAGTTCGATGCGGTAGGCGTTGTGGACAAGGCGATCCAGCACGGCGTCGGCGATCGTGGGATTTCCAATCATATCGTACCAGTGGTCCACGGGGATTTGGCTGGTAACAATGGTCGAGCGCTTCTCGTATCGATCCTCGACAATCTCCAGGAGATCGCGTCGTTGCTCGTCGGTGAGCTTCTCCGGCCCCCAATCGTCCAGGATGAGGAGATCGGCTTTGCCCAGGCTCTTGAGCATCTTTGCGTAGCGACCGTCGCCTCGTGCCAGGGCGAGCGCGGCAAAGAGCCGTGGCACGCGGTGATAGGCGACGGCAAGATCCTCCCGGCACGCCTTTTGACCGAGAGCGCAGGCCAGCCAACTTTTGCCGACGCCGGCAGGACCGATCAATAGCAGGGAGTGCCGCTGTCTGATCCAGTCGCAGGTGGAAAGCTTGAGGAAGAGGTTGCGATCGAGACCACGCGCTGCTCGGAAATCGGTATTCTCGATTTGGGCGTCATGGCGCAGCCTGGCGGCACGGGCTCTGGCTTCGAAGCGCTTCTGGCGACGCGAGGTCTGTTCCCGTTCGAGCAGGATCGCGAGCCATTCGCCGTGCTGGAGGCTTCTCGCTTCCGGTTGCATTTCCAGTTCCTGGAAGGCGGAAGCCATGCCGGAAAGGCCGAGTTGGCGCAGCGTATCTACAGTGGGATTGGTCAGCATTCTTGATTGTCTCGTTAATGAAAGTAGGCTTTGCCGCGAAGATTGGCATGCTCGCCGACGGCGGCAGGTTCGGCGGAATGTCGTGGTGCCTTGTAGGTGCTGATGAGCGCGGTGATGCTTTTGCAGGTCAGTCCGCCGATCTCGACGGCACGGGCGGACACCGCCTCGGCCTGCATCGTAGGAATTGCCCGATAGAGCTTCAGCACGCCGAGGCAGGTTCGAAAGCCTTGTTCCGGATGAGGACGGCTGGCCAGGATAGCGATGATCAGCCCCTCGGTCTGAGGCCCAATGGAAGCGCCCCAGCGCTGGAACCTTGCAGGCGACCATTCGGCATAGCGCCGGTGCGAGCTGGGCATATGGTCAGGATCGGTTCCGTAGCGTGATCCGCCGTAACGACGCTGGTGGACTGCGATCCTCTTGCCCTTGAAGAAGACCTCGATCGTGCGGCCCGTGGCCCTGATATCCACCTGCTGTCGGATCAGGGTATGGGGCACGGAGTAGAAATAGTGCTCGAACTCGACATGGTAGTCGGTCGAGACCCGCGCCAGCTTCCACTCGGCGTATTCGTAGTCCTCTGCCGGAAGAGCCGCGAGTGCCGGGCGTTCCATGGTCTTGAACATCTCCTGGCGGGTTTGGCCCAACCGCTTCATGACGTGCGTGTTGATCCGCTCGACGGCATCCCGGATGGCGGCGTTAGCTTCCTCCAGTGAAAAGAAGGTCTGATTGCGTAGCCGGCCGAGGATGCAGCTCTGGGCGAAACGTACGCCGGCCTCGACTTTTGGCTTGTCTTTCGGCCGCTTCGGTCGCGCCGGAAGCACGCCGACGCCGTAATGGGCAGCCATCCTGCCGAAGCTGTGGTTGATCTCCGGATCGTAGAAGCTCGCCTTGTTGACGCCGGACTTCAAATTATCCGGATTTTGTGTCCCGAACGGTTATGTGCCCCGCAGCCTGGTGATCCAAGCGCTCTCGCCGACACGGGGCACATAACGATCAGAGGTCGGCGAGCCATTCGAGAAGCTTTGGCTCGCTCTGCCAGACTGGCTTTCGGGGAGGTCCCACCGAAGAACTAGCAAGTCCCTGGCAAGCCTCAAGCGCCTCCTGCTTCATCCTGATGCTAATCTCGGCATATCGGTTGGTTGTATCGAGGCTGACGTGGCCAAGCCAGCCTCTTATGACGTTCACGTCGACGCCGGACTCGAGGAGATGAACGGCCGTCGTGTGTCTCCAAACATGTGGAGATATGGACCTCTGTCCATTGCCAATGCGAATATTCGAACCATGACGCCGGACAAGCTTATATAGGCCGAACCGCGTCAGCGGCTTCCCGACGTTGCTGAGGAATACCGGACTTTCTGTAGCGGCTGGGTGGCGTCGGTTACGCAGCATCTCGCCAAGCAGGCGGGCAGTCTCGGGCCATAGTGGACAGGTCCGCCACTTGTCGCCCTTGCCGTGCAGGTTCACCCGCGGTGAGGAGGTCAAAACCAACTGATCGACGATCAGTCCGGTGACTTCCGTTGCGCGGGCGCCCGTATTGTACAGGAACATGAGCAGCGCCTTGTCGCGGATGGCCAGCTTTCCGCTGCGCGGCAGTTTGTCGAAGAGCCGTTCGACCTCGTCGCGCTCGAGATAATAGGTGGCTGCTGGCTGCGCACGCTTCCTTGGGATGGCGGCGACGCGTTCGGCCTCCGGCAGCACTATAGGTTCCTGGCCCCCGGCATTGGCGAAGAAGGTGTGCAGCATTGCTAGCCGGTGGTTCCGTGCTCGGATGCCGTTGCCGCGCTCGGATTCAAGATGGGCGAGAAATGCCCGCACATTGTCGGCGCTGAGGTTCTCAGCCTGAGCTTGCTGATCGGGGTTCGGTTCTCCCGGGCCAAGAATAGGAGAAACAACCGGATCCCGTCGCGGTAGCTCCGGATCGAGGTGGACGCCAGACCCTTCTCGGCTTTGAGATGGTGTTCGAAGAACTGATAGACGAGGCTGCCGACGGTTCTCATGGCCGTCCTCCATACGAAAGCGGTGCTGCAAAGCGTTCGAAGCGCTGGCCGGCGGCTTCAAGGAGATCGGCTGTAACGGTGAGATAGACGGCGGTGGAAGCGGGGTCCACGTGGCCCATGAAGGTCGACAGCTTAACGAGCTTGTCGGTGGGATTATGTCCGTCGCGATACCACCGCAGAAGTCGCCCGACCGCAAAGCTGTGTCGCAGATCATGCACGTGAGCCGGCGTTCCTCCCGCTGGGATTGGTATGTCCAATTGATCGGCCAGCGAACGGAAAATGATACTGATCGTGCCGGGGTTCACCGCTCGACCCCGCAGGAAAGAAAACAGCGGCGTGTCGGGGGTAACCGAAACTACGTGCTGTGATCGCAGCGTCATGAACGCATAAAGGCGCTGTGCCAGCTGCGGCCCCATGGGAATGAGCCTTGACTTGGAAAACTTCGTCTCGCGAATGGTGAGCACGTCACGATCCCGATCGACATCCCGCCAGCGCAGGCGCGCAACCTCGCCGACGCGCAGACCAAGCCCGAACAACAGGCTGAAGATGATGGCATAGGCAGGCCCGCGAAGCGGGGCGTTGTTCTGATCCGGGAGCTCGGCGGCGCGATCGATGAGCTGTTGAGCGGTCCGCAGATCCAGGATGCAGGGCGGTCTCGGATTACCTCGGCGGCGCGGCTTCATCGTGACAGGAGAACGATCAATAAAGTCATGCTCGACCATCCACTCGAACAGCCGGCCGACGACGCCGATCAGATGGTTGAAGCTTCGAGGCCGCGAGCGCGGACGGCTCAGGAAGAATGCATCGAGGAGCGCCGGGGTGATCTCGGTCAGGTTCGTCACCGCTTGAGCGTTGAGGTAGCCGTCGAACATCCGCAGCACCTTGTCTTCGACGTCATAGCGCCGGTTGAGCGCGCGCTTGTGGCGAAGGAAAGCGACGATGTAGGGTGCGATCGGGCTTGAAGGCTCGGGAAGACGCGGGCTCATTGCAGATCCTCCCCATCACCCAGAGCTACTTCCCGCAAGCCATCGACCTGGACCTTCGCGTAAATCATGGTCGAGGAGGCAGCGCGATGCCCGACATAATCGCCGATGGTCTTGAGCGAAAACCCCGTGTCTACCAGGCGCTGGACGCAGGCATGACGGAGAGTGTGTGATCCTGGACGGCTAACCGGAATCCCCGCGCGATGAAGATACTTGCTGGCAGTGGCCGACACCGCAGAGTGTGTAAGTGGCGATTGTGGGGCCAAATGCCGCCAGAAAAGCAATCGGCTTTGAACGTCAGGCCGCCCGTTCCTGAGGTAATCCACGATCGCCTCACCAACGACGGGGGCCAGCGGATAGGTGGTGCTGTGCTCGGCCTTGCGCCCGTGCACATGCAGCCGATCGCGCTTCCAGTCGACATCGTCGAGCGTCAGCAGCGCTACTTCACGGGAGCGCAGCCCATAAACGGCCATCAGCAGCAGCATGGCGTAGTCGCGCCGGCCAACCACGGTGCGCCGGTCCACCTGATCGAGCATATCCTGGACCGAACTCCAACTAATCGATCGAGGGATATCGGCCAGCCGATAACGTTGAGGTATCTCGACCAGCTTGCTGATGTCGCGCTGAAGGACGTGTTCCCGATGCAGGTATCGCAGGAAGACCCGCAGGATGCTGGCAAGACTGATCATCACGGTGCGGCCGAAATGCGAGGCCTGTGTCGTGATGAAGGTCGTCACCACCGGTAATGTAAGCGACTTCGGATCGCATCCTATATCGCCGAGATGTCGCTCGAAGACGCGAAGGTAATGCCGGTAATGCGCGATGGAGCTTTGCCGCAACCCTCGCTCATCTCGGAGATAATCGAAGAACCCTGGAATCTGGATTGCAAATGGATCGGGCAGCGAAGGTCTGGTGCGGTCATCGCCTGCCTTCCATACGACCAGGCTGAAGAAATGCCGCATGATGCCAGTGACAAAGTTGCGGTCGCGTCGACGTGCATCAGCCGATCGACCGGAATGACGATTTGACAACCAATCAGCGATGAACGGCTCGAAGAGCCCTTCCGCTTGTTCTATACGTTCGACATTCTGGCCGGCAGTGAATGCCGCAAACTTCACCAGCACGGGAACGCGGCGATAGATGCTTCGAGGCGTATAGGCACGTTCGCACAAAGCCTTCACATACTGCTCGATCTGCGGCCCTAGCCAGCAATCCATAATCCGATCGATAGTTTGTGGTTTGACGAAAAAGTGTTCCAACATGACAACCTCCATTCTGAATTAAGGGGAATAGGAGGGTGCGCTCGTTGTTCGCCAGAGATGTGCCGCCACAGACAATCTGGTCGTTTGATCACAGAAACTTACGCCCGCCGGGGCGCATAACCGTTCGGGACACAAAACCCCGATTACGTGCCCGGGCACGTAATCGTAGACGATAAGGCGCGGCACGCCGCCGAAATAGGCGAACATGCGCACGTGCGAGCCGATCCAGTCCGGCAGGGTCTGAGTCCAGGTGGCTTCTGCAAAGGCATAACTCGATGCACCGAGCACGCCGACAAAGATCTCCGCCTCGCGGATCTCGCCGGTCTTGCGATCGACGATCGGCAGCTTCTTGCCGGAATAATCGACGAACACCTTGTCGCCAGCAATGTGGACCTGCCGCATCGTTGGCGTCAGACGCCGCTCAAAGCCGCGGAACAGGTCGCAGAACCGACTGAAGCCGTAGCCATCAGGATAGACGGCTCGATATTCCTCCCACAGGATCGTCAGGGTCACGCCGGGCTTCTTCAGCTCGACCGCAATGACACTCCAATCCGGCTCTGGTAGTCGCCGTACCCCTTGTTTGGTGCCTTGCCGGGCGAAAAGTTTACATTCCAGGACGTCGTCCGTCAGATCGGCAGGCAAAGGCCAGGATAGCCCTGCCGTCGCAGCTCGCCCGATCCCGTCCTGCACCGTGCTGCGGGCAATCCCGAGCAGATCGGCAATATCGCGAACGCTCACGCCATCTGATCGCAGTCGAAGTAAATGTCGTAGTTGTCTCATGGTCAGCCTTCGTCTCTTCGACATGCCATCTCCTCAAGTTCAAAAGGAAATGCATGCCAAGGTTGCTGACCCAGGGGCACTGCTTACGTTGAAAAACGTCCGGTATCAAATCGGAATCGCGTCCGGTTAATTCTCGGAATCGTGTCCGGTTTTTGATCGGAACGCCGTCCGGTAAATCATCGGAATCTACACTCAAAGGTTTTGCCCGGGCGCCCGCCTCGGCACCCGTCCCACCATCTTTCAAAACAATAACGGCGCTGCAAGTAGCAACGCCGCTCATAAAATGCTGATTCCCGAACAGGCCGCGCCCGCAGGCCGAAGGGCGTATATGATCCACGCCATTATCACGTTCTAATTCAGCGGTCGGAAGTGTGCCTCCGACGATTGAAACAGAGCACTTCATGGAAACTGTGCCCCTATCCCTAATCGGATAGGGGCTTTTTGCTTTTGGGTGCCCGCTTGGGCGTTGCTGTGCGAAACACCGTTGTCATGAAGTCCGAAGAAACAACGCATTACCAGGTCTGTCGATTGTACCGCGCGAACGAGCTTCACGCCCGGTGAACGGCTCAAACTCATCATCGCCGTCGAGATATTCCAGCTCGTGGTCAATATGGTCGATCGCCCAGCACAGCGCCTCGATCTCGCTTCTCAGGTGCTCCGCCAAGTCCTCGGTAATGATGGCGATATCGGCAGCAGGCAGGGAGGCCTTGCTGTTGATGATCTTGATCGCATCAGCCTCAAGGCCGGCAAGATGATGCTTCGCCCGCTCGATCTGGAACAGTAGCGTGCTGCGCTGATCCATCAGGTATTCTCTGGTTTCGTCCATCATTTCGGCACCCGGCACGGCTCAGCACAAAGGAAAGCCCTGAGGGGGAATCCGCAGGGCCAGAGAAGTGAGAGATATCGGATGGAAAGGAGCTCCGATAACTTTGGTCTAAAGGACGTCATGTCCTGACCACGATGGCAGAAGTTTGCCAGAATTCCGCCTCGCCGTAAAGTTCAGACTAATGGTTGGTCACCAAGCGGACGCTGAAAGCTTCGTGCGTCAATGAAGAAGCTGCGCCACCATCAGCACCAACGTGCTTAGGCCCGCGCACACTGTCAAAGCAGTCAAAATCGAAGTCGACATCATATCGCTCCTCAAATCAGATTTTGCGAGCTGACTACTGCAGCGGTGGGGGCGGTGTTCTCATGGGAGGGAAAAGATGAGAGCGACCCGACCTGTGGTCGCCGATGACGTCGCAGCTTTCTCAAGCGTCGCCGGCGTTTCTTGGCGATATCGTCGGCAACCGTCGAGACGTAGCCACTATATTCGGGAAGTTTGCGGTCATGGAGCGTATTGCGCCTGATCTCACGATTGATGGTCGATCGGTGACGGCCGAGCTTACGTGCTATCTCGTTGATCGGCACCTTGCGCTCGACTAAATGATGCAGGCGCCGCCGATCGGCGAGGGTCAATTGCGAATAGTGCATAACGACAAGCTGTGGCGTAATCAGGAATATGAAACTGGAGAGCGGTTTTCCGGTGACGCTCGAAGCTTTCCAAAGAAAAATAGCCACCAATATAGACCCCGTTGGGAAGATGTCTGCTGACATCCCTACTTCTGCGAAACGTATGGCACGGGCGCGGACTTGCGCGCAGCCGTCGGGCGCTCCACCAGAATGGTTGTTCGCGGGAGGTCGTACGCCACGCTCAACGCCTTGAGCTCGTCGTCCAGGCGCTTGTCCGCTTCGTTGAGGCGGTGATGAAGGCGATGGTAATCCGTCCAGGTCGGCGTCCGGAAGGTCTCGAGCCATCGCGAAGGCTGCTGAACGTCGCGCGTGAGTGTCCACTGGCGTGCACCGACGCGGCTTTGAACCAGCCGACGCCTGCGCATGATTTCAAGAAAAAGGTCAGCATTCTCGTCCGCCACAGCGTATTCTGTCGTGACCAGGATCGGGCCACTTCGCGGCTTCAGATCAAGTGCCGGCACAGGCGCATCGAAAGCGCCGGAGGCTTCGAGCTCCGACTCTAGGCGGTTGCTGATCGGGAGCTTGACCCCAAGTGCCGCAACAACCAAGGAGGACGCAGCAGAACATGCCAGGGACAGGGAGAGGGAATGATTTTCCGCGATAATTCCCCAGAGCCAACTGCCCCCGGCAATCCCCCCATAGGTGAAGGCGCTGTAGATGGAAATCGTGCGACCCACGACCCAACGTGGGCTTGCCAACTGCACATTGACGCCGAACCCCGACCATCCCGTCACCCAGCCTGCGCCCCCGAAGGCAAGGCAGACTGTTGCGATGATAAGGGAGGACGTCAGAGCAAGTGAGATGGCACATGCCGCACACGCGACGCATGCCAGAACGATCAGCAGCTCCTGCGTGACCGCGCGCCTGAGTGGCGGGTTCACGAGCCCCGCGACCAGCGCGCCGGCGCCAAAGCCCCCCATGAGAATACCGTAGTCGATCGGGCCGCCCTTCAAAAGGTCTCTCGCGACGAGCGGCAGGAGCGCCAGCATTGAGGTTCCGGTCAGCCCAAAGAGCGTCCCGCGGACAATGGTCGCCTTGATTTCGGAGGATATCGCGGTGAAGCGCAGGCCATCATAGATGGCCGTCATGAGCGCTTCCCGGGGGAGGGGCGACGCTTTCACGGTCCACTTGTTTCGCCACAGGGCGGTGAGGGGCGCGACGAAGCCGAAGGTGGTGAGCGCGAATGTGACGAGCGGCCCGAATACAGCAACGATGATGCCGCCGAGGGCGGGACCGACGCTACGGACCGTGTTGAAGCCGACATTAAGAAGTGTCACGGCCGACGGCAGATGGCGGCGCTCCAGCATATCGCCAAGCGAAGCGCGCCAAGCAGGATCGCTCAATGCGATACCGCAGCCGTCAAGGAAACTGAACGCCAGGATCATCCATGGATCGGTGATGCCGAAGGCCATGAGGATCGTCAGCATCGCCGAGGCCGCCATCATCAGGCTTCGACCGACGATCATGACCATGCGCCGACTGTAGTTGTCGGCAATCGCGCCAACGAAGATCGCAAGAAAAAAGGCTGGCAGCGTGGATGAGGCCTGAACGAGGGCAACCATGACATCGGACGTCGAAACCGTGGCCATGAGCCAGCTGAGCGCTACCGTCTGCATCAGCCAGCCCAGGCTGGAAAGCTGCGACGCGAAGAAAATCGAACGGAACGTCGAATTCTTCAGTGGCGCCAATAGCCCTATGGATGCTGTCTCTTCTTTTGAAGGCATGTCATTCAGTCTCTTTCGGGCGGGTCACTTCGGCCGTGCTTGACGGGCGTATTCGGCGATGAGGGAAAGGAGTCGTACTTCGGTCTGCCATCATTTGTCGCTTGCCCAGTCGACGCTTTGTCCAAGAGTTCGCGGGCCAGGCATCGGCGCGTGGCGGCAAGGCCGGAATCGAAAACCGAGGGAAAAGCGGCTGTCGTCGAGCAGGGATCGACGACAGCCGAGCGAACCAGGATGGCAGGGGTTGATGCCACTCCCAGGCCAGGAGCTGTGTTCGGCTTGCGGCTAGTCTCCACAGTCTGAACCGTGAGGTTTTGTTTCTGGCCGACGCCATTATGGGACCGTTGCCGCTGCTCGATAAATGGCCTCATCGCAAGATCACCTCATGGACGCGAAACGCGCGCGACCGGTTGGCTCCGGGTCCGTCGCGTGTCTGTTGTGCGCTCAATCACAAGATCAGTTTCCGGAGGCTTGTCACTCATATGCAAAGCGGCGAGAAGCTGTACGACTTCCTGATCCCACGGGGAGAGACGATGATGCAAACGCAGGAAATCCATCCAGGTCGGCGTGCGGAATGTTTCTGTCCAACGGGAAGGCTTTCGAAGATTTCGCTGGAGCGTCCAGTCACGTGCGCCTGCCCGGGCCAGGGCGTATCTTCGAGTGCGCATGTGATCGAGGAAGATGTCCAGGTCGCTGTCGTCTATGGCATATTCCGTCCTCGCTGCAATCGGGCCGCTTCGGGGCTTCAGATCAAGCGCCACCGTTGGCGCCGGATAAACCGAGCCCTGCTGGTCTGCCTCGGCCGCCAGATGCACCGGCAGGACGAACCCTGATGCGGCGACGAGTAACAGGGCCGCTGCGGCAAGTTCGAGAGAAGATGCAAGCGAATAGGTCTGGGCGACGGTGCCCCAGATCCAACTGCCGGCTGCCATGCCGCCGGAGAGGAATGCGTAATAGATGGAGAGCGTACGGCCGACGACCCAGCGCGGACTTGCCAATTGCACCCAGACGTCGAACCCGGTCCAGGTGATGACCCAGCCGGCGCCTCCGATGACAAGCGCAAGTGTCGCCAAAGGTACTGAGGAGGTGAGGGCAAGTGAGATGCAACAAAACGCGCAAGCGATGGAAGCGATCGCCATCAGCCATTCCTGAGGAATCAATCTCCTTAAGAGCCGGTTGTTCAGTCCGGCGATGCAAGCGCCTGTTCCGAAACCGGCAAACAGTATGCCGTAGATGATTGGTCCGCCGGCCAAACGATCGAGGGCGACAAGCGGCAGAAGAGCAAGTATGGCAATGGCGGCAAGGCCGAAAAGGGTGGCACGTATGATCGCCGCCCGGATGTCGGAAGAAAGCGCCGTGAACCGCATTCCGTCATGGATTGCTGTTGAAATTCGCTCTGCAGGCAGCGGAGACTTGCGGACGTGCCACTTGTTGCGCAACACCGCGCCGAGAGGCGCTAAGTTGCTGCAGGCGGCAAAGAGAAAGGCCGCCAACGGACCGAGGAACGCGAGAATGGCTCCGCCCAAAGCCGGTCCAACGCTGCGCGTCATGTTGTATCCGACCGACATAAGCGTCACCGCAGCCGGAATATCTCGCTTGTCGAGGATATCGCCCACCGAGGCATGCCAAGCGGGGTCATTCAGCGCAAAGCCGCAGCCTGCGACAAATCCCAGACCTAGAATCAGCCAGGGACTAACGAAGCCGAAGGCGGCAGCAATCGCCAGTACGATGGAAGCGAGCGCAATCAATGAGAGCCCGGTGATCATGACCGATCGACGGCTATAGGTGTCGGCGATTGCTCCGGCGGGAATGGAGAGTATGAATGCCGGAAGCGTCGTTGAAGCCTGCACAAGCGCGACCATCAGATCCGAAGCGGAGATCGTCGCCATGAGCCAACTGATCGTGACGGTTTGCACCAGCCATCCCAGGTTGGCGACTTGCGTGGAACTCCAGATCGAACGGAATGCTATACTGCGTAGCGGATCAAGGGTGGTTGGCCCGCGCGCGGTGACGTCTTCGATCTGCATTCTTGATGGCTCTGAGCTTCGCATTGACACCGTGACGCCACAGATTATCCGCAACTCGGATACGAATTTCGGCGTTATTGGAGTTCTTGGCGCAGGAACCCTGCGTTGAGCGGGAGTGTATCAGGCAGTCCGACCAGTTCTAGCACGTTGCTGGCTTATTATTGAGCTTGTATGCCGTTTTTCCTTCCTGAACGATTATCCCTTCGGAAGTGCGTACCGGAGCACGCGCAATTCGTCCTCATCGCCGAGGGAAATTTCCAACACACGATTGGCGAGATCGTCATCGTCGTCGAGTTCGGCCATAGCCTGTTCGAACAGCTCGATCTGCATATCGAGGTCCATACCGGGCGGGCGGTTTAGGTAGACAGCCCGGCATGGATGGCAACGTCTGCATATTGCCCCTTCGTCCCGGGCTTGTCTTTCGGCCCGCGGAAGTCGACCGAGTTCTTCGTGACGAACGTCCAGTCGCCCTAAAGAATGATCGGTGTGAGCTCCCAGTCTTTCAGGCCACCCAGTTTTCATCCAGACGACATGGCTCGTTTCGCCATAACCTTTTTCCAGCGCCATCTTAGCCAGTTGAGGACTGAGGCACTCATCAATCAGAAACTTCATCCCGCCTTCGTGCGACGGGGGACGCGACGATCTGTGAGGATGACCGAACCTTCGGGAAGCTCGCCCAGCACGCGGGGCCGCCCGCGCAAGGGATTAGCTTCCGCATAGATTGTCGCGAGCCTGATCTTCTCTCTGTCCAGGCCAGGCCAGGTTTCGAGAATGCGCTCCGTGGAATTGCCCGCGGATACGGACGCGGCAACATCATGGACAGGAACGCGGGTGCCTCGAATGACAGGCGTCCCACCAAGGATGTCGGCCGACGATGTGACGACCTCCCGTGCTGCGGCAAGGTCGTCCAGCCGCTCGCTCGCGCCCCTCATAAAGGGCATGAGATCGATCGTCAGAAACTCGTGGTGCACGGTCCAATCTTCAAGCAACAGGGCGGACCACGGGAGGGTGCGGGCTCTCGCAAGCCGGGCCTCCGCCGTCCGGATAGTAGACAGGCGTTCTTCCGAGGTAAGGCGGCGGGCGCTTTCGAAGTAAAACGTGATAAGCGAGCAGGCTCCGGCGAGGACATGACGACCGTTGTCGAGCGATATGAACGCTTCCGGCAAGATGTGCTCGTCGATAACGCGATTGACGTCGCGCAGGCTCACGCGCGAGACAACGGCAGCCTCGCTCGCCTTCAGCATCTCGGCAACTGCTGGCATGGTTGAGCCATCGGTATTAATTCTTCCGATGGGTCGGAATATATAACTTGTTGGGGGCGATATCAAGGCCTGGGACGGATCGGCGGTCGCCGGTTGGACTTGAGGCATTGGGTTGATGAGGACGAGCCAAGATCGAAATCGCCGCTGGGCAATCGTTATATTGGTGCGCTATTTCGCTCCTTATGACGTCCTCTAGCGGAATTCCGCATTTTGCTTTATCTTAGAGTCATACGAAATTCCGGACACCGGCCAGCAGGCGAGCGATATTCCGCATGAGCACTACGATTTTCAATACTCTTGGCGAGCAACTGCTGGCCGCCCGCAAACGACGCGGTCTCAGCCAGCCTGCACTTGCGACAAGGCTCGGCCGGGACCGGGCACGAATATCGGAACTCGAAAGGGACCTTGCAACCGATCGACGGGGTAGGGATCGACTGACGCTGTTTGCCGAAATCTGCGATGCCCTCGACCTTGTGCCGGTCCTGCTGCCGAAGTCCCGGATGGGGGAAGTGAGGCAGTTGATTGGCGATGCTAGAGAACACCAGAATAAAGGTACGGCGGCCAGCGCATTTGAGGAACTTTTCGTCGATCTCGATGAAGACGACAATGGGGAACCGTGATGGCGAAATCTTCGGCGATCCTTGGCGTCCATCTTCTGGATCAGAACATCGGGAAGGTGAGGGTAGGGACCCTGACGCGCGATAGTGACGGCGCGGTCGCGTTTGTCGTTGCGGAAACGTTCCTGCGGGATCCAAGGCGGCCAATTTTGAGCCTGGGCTGGTTCGATCCTGACGATGACGAGGGCACACGCAATCGTCTGGCGCGGCGTGGGGACAAAATTGGGCTTCACGGCACATTGCCACCATGGTTTTCAGGATTGCTTCCAGAGGGCGCCCTCAGGGACCTCGTGTTGAACGAGATGGGGCCGGGCGATCACGATGAGTTCGACGTCCTGACCCGCCTCGGCGGCGATCTCCCCGGCGCAATCCTCGTCGTCCCCGAAACAGCGGTTCCAGCGTCAGCCGGCCCGATCACCATTGAAAAGAAAGATGGTGTGGATGTCCCGCTGCCCGATGGCACGGTCAAATTCTCGCTCGCCGGTGTGCAGCTCAAGTTCACGGCCAACGTCGAGGGCGACAGATTGACGGTTCCCGGTCGCGGTAACACCGGCCGCTGCATCATCAAGGTGGCAAGCGAGCGATACCCAGGGCTGCCGGAAGCTGAACATGCGGCCATGCAGATGGCAAGGACGATCGGCGTGCGGACAGCAAACTGCCGGCTTGTCTCCAGCACCGCGATCAGCGGCATCCCTGCGGAACTGTTGGCTCATGGTGAGCGCGTTCTCGTCGTCGATCGCTTCGACCGTGCCGACGATGATCGTCGCATTCACATCGAAGACGCAGCCCAAATTCTAGGAGCGATCGGCGATCGAAAATATACGATGGCGACGACCGAGACCATCATCAACATGGTGCGCCGCTTCAGCACCGACCATCGCGATGACATATTGGAAGCCATCCGCAGGGTAGTTGCAGACGTGCTTTTAGGCAATGGCGACAACCATCTCAAGAACTGGTCTTTCCGTTTCCCGGCACCTGGCGAAATCCGGCTGTCGCCGGCCTACGATATTGTCCCGACCGTTCTTTACATGCCGTCCGACACTATGGCGCTGAGGTTCGTCAAAACCCACAGCTTCGAAAGCGTGAACCTGCATCGCTTTGAGAGGGTCGCAAGTTTTCTTCGCCTGGACGCGAAGCTGATCACACGCGAGGTCGTTGCGACAGTCAGGCGTGCGCTGGAGCATTGGCCGACATCGGCGCCTAAACTACTGGGGGAAAAGAAAGCAAAGCAGCTTCTTGATCGCCTTGGCACGCTGAGCCTGGTGGACGAAGTGCGGCGTCAATCGTAGTCTTTGGCTCACGTCGGTCCGGGCCTTGCACTCTCTCTAATTCACCCCTATGTTTGGGGGTGGATTAGAAAGGGCAATAGGATGGAACATCTGACAACGGCACAAGCGGCTTTTGTGGTTGATGCGCCTCTAGACACTTTCAAAAAGGTTGTCGAGCGCGCGCCGATCAAGCCGCAACTCGTGAAGCGAGGCGGTCGGAATATTAGGCAGTTCGGTCAAGCCGAGCTGGTATTTCTCCATGCCTATGACGAACTCAAACAGGCGCTGACACCCAAGAGCCAGTCCGAATTCTACGAGGCGTTGCGAAGCTCTCTCAAACGCGGTCACGCGAAAGAGGTCGTGTTCGGTAAACAGCGCTACGACATTGGTCAGCACCTGGTCTTCGTCGAGCGTAAGCTGAAGGAACTCGACAAGCTCACTGCTCAAATCGACCTATCCGGCAAGGAACCGCTAATCCGGGGAACGCAAATCGAGGCGCATCGGATTGCCGCTCTCCTCGACGCCGGCGCGACTGTCAAAGATGTCCTTCGCGACTATCCCTCCTTGAAGGAGCAACAGGTCGTTTCCGCGGGAGTCTATGCGGAGGCGCATCCGAAGGCGGGGCGGCCGTATCCGAAGCAAACGGCAAAAGCCGCCATGCGCGCAGCCGATCTTAGCGCGTTGGATGACTGAGCTTGAAATATCTGCTCCATACAAATGTCTTAAAGGAAATCGGTCGACCCGAGCCGCACGAAAATGTGGCGGCCTCGATACGGTTGACGATACTGATCTCGCGATCAGCGTGATCTCGGTTCGAGAGGTTCCGAAAAGCATCGAGAGAAAGCGGAACACCGACGAGGCTGTCGCCCGCCGGTGGGGGCAAATGCCGGGACAATCGGACAAGATTCCGACGTTATCGGTTTGGCCGCGACGGCGCAGGTAAATGACCTTGTCGTCGTCACCCGAAACACCGCTGATTTTCAAGGGCGGGCGTCACAATCCTGGACCCGTTTAAGAAGACTGCCAAACCTGCCTGGCCAGGCTCGTCTGCCGATTAATCATGTTCGAAAATGCATTTAGTTCGTTTAGTGCGGAAAAGCCAAAATGATTATTGCAAAAGAGACGGTGCCCGGTTGAGCGACCGAAATGTGCTTGTGGTCGAGCCCGCATTCTTCATGCAACAAGGTGTCGATATGGTGTGCTGGGATGCCGCTCTCGGCTCTAAAAGCTTCCGCGAGCTCGATGTCGAACATCGCTCTCGTCATTCGGGCGCGAGCGCGCAAAATTTCCTTCTTCGCCTTGGTTAATGTTTCGCCATCGATTTTGTCGAGCCACGCGTTGTAGCGATCGCGCGCTGATGCGCTGCGTTCTTCTGCAGGCTTATTGAAACGCTGACGACCAGGCAGCATTCTGGTTAAGTGTAGATCGCGCCAGAAGATTGCTACCGGTCAGAGTGAACTGGCCGAGTCTCGCTGATCTCAACTTTGGGCAAGCTGCTGGCTTCAAAAAGAGGAGCACTAAGCCGCTTCTCTTCGTCCATCAAGTGGCCAAGCTGCCGTGCCGATAGCGCCGCGACTTTATGCACTAAAACGGAAACTATTAGGCTGCTGACGGCCATTGCGTAGGGAATCCAATTGGGCTGAACCCTTTCAATCGACAGAGAAATAAAGGTTGAGAAGCCACCGACTGCCAAGATCGAGATCGCTACACCGTTAAAATACGCGATTTGAGCCCGTAGTTGCTCTTTCTTCGCCTCAGACATCGACGGCCCTCCATTGATCCCGGCACGCAGTCATTTTCAACCCGGTAATATTAAAATGCGTGGCTTTATCAGCTCCGGAACATTATACCCTTGCACGGTGATCGTAAGCTCACGGTTGGCATCATCCTTGTGCCCGAACAAGTAGGTCCAACTGCTCTCAGAACGTTTCTGGACCAGCTTCTTGAATTTGGGGTGCGCTGGAGTAACCTCTCCGATCTTCGCAAGGACGGCGCTGAAATCCTTATTCCGATTAAAGATAAGGACCGCTGCTTTTGTATCTCGCCAGCTAAGATAAGAAAGCACCTGATCAAGGGTTTCCAGATAGCCCTTTTCGCCGGTCCAGAATTTGCATTCGCCAATAAAGATATTTTTCCTATCGACTTTGATCAGAATGTCGGACTTTCCTTCATAGTTGAAAGTTTCGGCCGTCGCATCGCCGGCAAAATGCCCATTGAGCTGGACTAGAAAATGGGTCCGCAAGCTCTCTCCATCGATTTCCCGGAACGCCCCGGGGCTTTGCTCCATGACGCCGACCATATTCTCCATCACCAATAGAACATGCTCATAGTCTTCTGGGGTGAGAATAGGCTCTGGCTTGTACGGATCGCGAGAAGCAACGGGCCTTGGGACAGAAGGATGAATGGTACGACGGACGGAAGGAACTGCGAACGTTTGGCTCGCGCCGGGGCGCTCCTTCATTTTAAAACCCAACCCAGCAAGAAGCGATTTGCCTCGGAGAAGTTTTTCCTTGCGATGGTCAATTGTTCTCATCGCTAAGTCCCCTAGGCTCGCGTTGTAGGCCTGCGCGTCATTTGTCAACCAGCTCAAATGCAGATTGATCGATGCAACCATTCCATCGATCTGCTGCCTCACGCGCTCTGCCGTAAGATCGGTTCCCGCGATGGAAAACGAGATAACGCCATCGTCCACATGCGCCCGGGGATTGTTGAAATTGCTGGTCGTGGGCTGGATATCAAATCCGACTTTATCGCCGGTGAAAGGCAGCTCGACGTCAACTGCCGTTCCAGTAATGTAATGCGGGCGCGAACGGTCATCTATCCACCTGTTTTGATCCTGACTGATATCGATTTGAGCTTCCCGTTGGTCGACCACCAAATCATCTGGGTAAATCGTGGGAACCTCGAACGCGAATTCGCTCACAAGGTAACGAGCCAGATCGGTGGTAGACGTATTGAGAAGCTCGTCGCCATTCTTGGCCTCGACAGTAGCAATCAGCTTTTGCCTCCACGCCTCTTGCGTTGCGAACCAGTCACCTTTGTTGAAAAGGTAGTCATTATACCAATCGGCATTGGTCAGAACCGATGTGCCCAGTCGCGCATTCCGATTGACATGATCTTCCAGGGCTGGTCGACCAGCTTGTTCCAAGCGGCGCAGCAATGATTGACGATGTCGTCGTAGGATGTGAAGACGCGGTTCGACAGCCAGTTGTCGCGCAGGAATTGCCAGACATTTTCAACAGGATTCAGTTCTGGGGATCGCGGCGGCAGGAAGAGCAGGGTGATGTTTTCCGGCACGATCAGCTTGGCCGATGAATGCCAACCCGCCTGATCGAGGATCAGAACCGCGTGCGCACCGTTATCGACCTCGCGGCTGATTTCCTGAAGGTGCGCGTTCATTGCCTCTGTGTCGCACCAGGGCATGACAATGCCTGCACCCTTACCCTTCTTCGGGCAGATCGCCCCGAATATGTAGGTCCATAGCGTTCGCTGATCGTGGGGGGCCGATGGACGCGTTCCCCGTTGCGCCCATCGCCGCGTCATCTTGTTCTTTTGCCCGATGCGGGCTTCATCTTGCCACCACAGCTCTATTTCTGTGCCTGGAGCGAGGGTCTTGCTGATCGCGCTGATCTCTTCCGGGAAACTTATGGAATGGCCCGCCCTTTCACCCAGCATCGAGTAGGATGCTGATATCGGGAAAGAGAAAGGAACGAGCGAATGTCTATTGCTATCCTCGGTGTTGATCTGGGCAAGAACTCTTGCAGCATAGTTGGCGTCGATGCGGCCGGTGCCGTGGTCGTTCGTCGTACAATGCGCCGGCAGACGCTGATCGACTATGTGACGAAGCTTCCGGCCTGTGTGGTCGCAATGGAAGCATGTTGCGGCGCGCATCATCTGGGACGCCTGTTTATGGCGCAAGGCCACCAGATCCGGTTGATGTCGCCCGAATACGTTCGCCCATATATCAAAGCGCAGAAGAACGATGACCGCGATGCGGAGGGGATCGCGGAGGCCGCTTCACGGCCGACAATGCGTTTCGTTGAACTCAAGAGCCAGGAGCAGTTAGATATCCAGACGTTGCATCGGGTGCGTTCGCGCCTCGTAGCCGAACGAACGAACCTTCTCAACCAATTGCGAGCGATCTTGCTGGAACGCGGGGTGATCTTTCCTGCTGGCAGGCGAAAGTTCGAGCTTGATTTGGATCGCATGCGTTCCGAGGGCAATGAGACCTTGTCGCCCCGCATGCGTCAGCTGATTGACGGGCTGCGTGCCGAATGGAAAGAGCTCGACGCGAAGATTGGGGCGCTGAACGATGAGTTTGTCCAACTGGCGCGCAACGATGCCGCCACACGCAGGTTGACCTCGATCCCTGGCATTGGGGTGCTCAACGCGACGGCTTTGGTCGCGGCCGTGGGTAATGCAAGCAGCTTTGCCAAGGCCCGAGACCTTGGCTCCTGGCTTGGGTTGGTTCCGAGACAATACAGCACGGGCGGCAAGGCACGGCTGCTTGGGATATCCAAGCGTGGCAACACCTATCTGCGCACTTTGCTCATCCATGGCGCGCGTGCGGCATTGCCATCGCTTTCAAAAAGCGACACTCCTTTGGGGCGATGGCTGACAGCAATGATCGAGAGAGGCGTGCATCGGAACGCAGTGGTGGTGGCGTTGGCCAACAAGCTGGCGCGTATCGCTTGGGCCGCTTTACGCAAAGAGACACGCTTCGAACGCGGTTACCTGGTAGCGACGGCATAATTGGGTCGGAACATGCTATCGCACGTAGCCCAATGAGGTTTGCAGGAAGGATCGTGAAGATGGCCTGACAGTCGATCGGCGTTTGGAAAGCCCGGTTTAAAAAATGGCACATGATGCCGAGAAACTTATGGGGCTCTAGACGCGCGGATGTCCATCTTGGCCATGGGGGCGACCCATGAGACCGTATACGTTGACGCAGACTGATCAGAACACCGTAAAATCTTCTTGCAGACGGGCGGGCCATACGTTTTTTAAAATCCTCCACCGCCAATTCGTTCTGGGCATAGTGGCGAGGACGGGCAGACAGCTTGGCAAAGCCCATGGCCTTCAACTCACGTCCCACGTGCTTTCGTCCAGCGATATCCGATAGTCCTCGAATATCAAGCGTGCCAGGTCCTTCAACCGCCAGCGCACAACGCCGTGAATCGCCGGGATCGGCCCCTTCTCCACAAGACGACGAAGCTCCTGGCGCTGATCGTCGTTGAGTTTCGGACGCTTGCCCGGAGCCTTCACGTTTAAAAGACCCTCAGGGCCTTGCGTGTTAAAGCGCTCGACCCAGTCCCGCACGATCTGCACAGTCACGCCACCAACTCTCGCGGCCTCGCCGCGCGTCGCTCCATCATAAATCTGCGCGAGAGCCAGAAGCCGCCGCGTCTGAGCGGCATCTTTCGACAGCCGCGCCGCCTTGCGCAAGTCATCGCCAACATAATCCGTCCGAAGCCGAAGTGCTGATCCCATGGCAAACCTCCCGTTTGCACCATGGATTCAGATTCATCGCGTTTTGTGAACCCTCAAGAGTCAGCAGCAATGCCGATTGGTATTAGAGCCAGAACGATAGCCGCGCATGGATAAACGTCTCCCAAGATCAAGCACTTAAGGAGATAATATATTACCGATTACCAGATATACCCATTCTGAGACCTACAATGAGCATTGCGCACAGCTTTTTTCAGTGTTGGCTGCTTTATATTGCGTCGGGTTACTGCATTTCGACGCTTGCCGCCCTCGTGGTTTTTTCATCCTGATGGGCGCCCCCGCTCCAGCTCTTTAGATATCGATCCGAATTTCAGAGAGTGACGGTACCCTCAATGCATGTCGTTACTTCGCCGCCAATCCAGATTTCCGCGCCCAACTGGTCCACATGGCCGGGAATTATCGGGGCACCCAAAATCGCAAAAACGCCCGCCAAGCATGTGATGTAGGCTCGCATAGCGCGAATCGATAAATGGCCGTATTGAACTGGGCAATCTATCTCGAATGACAACAGTTAAATGGGAACGCACGATACCATGCCGCATGAAATTCTCGACTTCGTTGCCCGAATAGCATGGCCGTCTGTCGCGTTGACAGCCATCGTCATTCTCGGACCGTTTGGCGTGTTAAAAACTACCTTGGGCGAAGTGGCGGTCAAGCTTTTTGGAATCACGTCAGCCGTGCATGATTTCAAAATAATCGCAACCGATTTTCACAAGACGCAGGAAGCCCTGAGAAATTCCACGGGTTGGGTGGACGAGTTGCAGATACAACTGCACTCAATTGCCGAGCAATTGGAAAGTCTGAGGCGTACGACACAGGACATCAACATCACGACCCAAGACTTGGCTATTACCGAGGGGAGCCGGTCGTTGGCACAGTCGGTCGAATCCGACGGTTCTGTCGAAAATGTCGAAGCAACCCTCCCCACTCTTTCCGTTGATCAGATGTATGATGATATTCGGGATCGCTGGTACACGTTGACGGAGCAGCTGAAGAGCAGGGTAGGTGCCGAAAACTTTGATGCTCGCTCCATCGGTGCTGTTGCTCGACGACACGTTGATGGTCGCCGTGCGCGTCCTCTCACTTTGATGGAGGCGGACAGGTTCGAACGACTTCATTCGCAGATGAAGCGTTTCAACCGCCTGCAGAGCACTCGGCACGAATGGTTGACACACGAAGTTTACAGCGCGTTCATTAAATCCGTCGAGCAGGCGACAGCCTCGCTCTCGGCAGCGAAGTCAGGACGAAGAGCTTGAAGATCGCTGCGCATGCCACGTGACAATTCTAATGGACCCGGCAGGAAACCTGCAAAAAGACATCCAAGTGGCCTTGCTTCGACAAAACATGACAGCTTGGCAGCGAACGTTTCTCGCCGACATCCAAGCTCTCTTTGAGCAGTCTGCCGGGATGCGCTCAAACTGCTCTGGTCGATCGCGCCATCGCAGCGGGTTGGCAGGTGGACGAGGTGCCAGGAGGACACATTCGCGTGGAGTCGGTGTTCTAAATGCTTGCCGGAAATGCAACCAATTCAATTGGCTCTACAGCTGCCAACATGGCGTTTCGACGAGCGAGGGTTTCGCGGTATTCCTGAGCCTCAACGTCTTTAAAGAATGGTGCACCAGGCGCGAGCCTCGCTACCGCCCGCTCGACCTCGTCAATCGACACTCTGAAGAATTCTTTGCGAAAGTTTTGAGCGTTGATGCGGGTCTTCTGGAATTCGTTGTGAAGCGCTCTCTCAAGGGCGGGAGCGTCGTCGCTGTAGATGATTGCATGAGTATCAAAGACAAACGGGACGCCGGCGTCACCAAGTTCGCGGACGCGATCGGCTGGATCCAGGCGCCTGGTCAGACCAATCTTTACGACCTCTTCGCCGAAAGAACCTATATTCGAGATAATGTAGACATATCCCGACCGCGTCTTCTCGGCCATCGCCTGCGCACGCTCAAACTTCGCGTGGGCATCAGCTAGGTCTTTTTCCAGCATCCGGATCTTTTCGTCGTATGCTCCAATTTGGTCGGCGGCGGCCTCATTCGCATCGGATTTGGCTTTGTCGAGAAGGCGCAGATAGCGATTCTCCTCCTCTTCCGCTCTTTCCATGTCCCGAAGCAGCTTCTGTTCCTCTCGCGCAGCGCGGGCCATCTCGGCGCGTTCCTCCCGCTCGGCCTTCAGCTTTTCACGGTATTCGTGGGTGACCTGCAACTCGACGAGTTTCTGTTTTAGAGTAAGCGCGAATTTCGCCGCACCTTTTTGCATTGAGCGTGTTTTGGCATGAAGTGTCCACTTAACGGAGGTGGACACCACGTGATTGAGAGCGATGAACAGAAACTGGCGGTGAGGCGGATTTTGCGCAACGGCCGCCGTCGATACGATCCGGCGTCGAAAGAGCGGCTGGTTGCTGCCTGCCTGGAGCCCGGCGTGTCGGTATCGCGGCTTGCGCTTGAACATGGGATCAATGCCAACCTTCTTCGGAAATGGATAAAGACGGCCAAGGACGCCGTTGCTTTGCCGCCACCTGCGCTGTCGGCGTTCATTCCGGTTCAAGTCAGCGCTGCGCAGCACAGTTTGCCGATGCAGAGCAGTTCGGTGGGCTGGCCTGCTTTGCCTGGTGAGGAGCGGCTGTCGAGGTCGTCGCCACTCCCAGCCAAGGTGAGCGCGGCTTTGCCGAATGGCGTGAAGCTGACGCTGGAATGCGGTGATGTGGATGCATTGACGGCAATCATCGGAGCTCTCGGCCATGTTCAGACTGGGCGCTGATCTCAACGTCTATCTGCATCGCGAACCGATCGACTTTCGCGCCGGCATCAACAGCCTTGCGGTCCTGGTGCAGGAGGTGATGGAGCTTGACCCGTTCGCGCCTGCGATCTTTGCGTTTTGCAATCGCCGCCGCGACCGGATGAAGTTGTTGTTCTTCGATCGGTCCGGTTTTGTGATGGTCCTGAAGCGCTTGACGGAAGACAGGTTCCGATGGCCACGCCGGGAGACTGCGGTGGTGACGCTTTCGACCGAGCAGCTCCACTGGATTCTCGACGGCATCGACATTGACGCGATGGTTCGCCATCCGGTGCGGCAATATCAAGTCGCTGGCTGAAGGATATCGAATTGAGCGGTTGACGCGGCGGCATGCTTTCGATTCAAGAATCTGATGAATCGAACTGGCGAACCGACTGTTGAGGAGCTGATGGCGCGCATTGCCGCGCTGCAGGCGGAAAACCGTCAACTTGCCGAGCGCGTCGTCAAACTCGAGGAAGAGCTGGCGCTTGCTCGCTCACATCGTTTTGCGCCGAAGAGCGAAAAGCACATTGATCGCCTCTTCAATGAAGCCGAACAGGTCGCCGGTGAGGATGACAGCGAAGAAGGCGATGTCGTCGATCTTCCGGACACCGGCTTGCCGCCGGCAGAAAAGCAGGAAGGCAAGAAGCGCGGCCGCCGACCGTTACCGGAAAACCTGCCGCGCGAACGCGTCGAATATGACCTGCCCGACGATCAGAAGGCTTGCCCCTGCTGCCATCACCAAATGCATCGCATGGGTGAGGCCGTTAGCGAGCAGCTTCATATCGAGGTGAAGGCAAAGGTCCTTCAGAATGTGCGGTTCAAATATGCCTGCCGGAATTGCGACCGCACCGGCATCAACACGCCGGTCATCATTGCGCCGATGCCCGCGCAACCCTTGCCGGGCAGCATTGCCACGGCCTCGACGCTAGCCTTCGCGTTGGTGCACAAATATGTCGATGGCACGCCACTCTATCGTCTGGCACAGGCCTTCGAGCGCGCCGGCGTTCCTGTCAGCCGCGGTGCTCTGGGGCACTGGGTGATCGGCTCGAGCGAGAAGCATCTCGTCCGCATCTATGACGCGCTGAAGCTGCGGCTTCGATCACAGTCTCTCATCCATGGCGACGAGACGACTGTTCAGGTCCTGAAGGAAAAGGACAGAGCGGCCACCGACACATCCTTCATGTGGGCTTATCGCAGCGGTGAGGACAGTGCCGAGCCGATCGTGCTTCTCGATTATCAGCCGGGCCGCGGACAGATCTATCCGCAGGCCTTTCTCGGCGATTACCGCGGCATATTGATGAGCGATGGTTATTCCGCCTGGCGCACGCTGGAGGGGGCCACCCACATTGGATGTATGGCCCATTCAAGACGGCGGTTTGTCAATGCTCTCAAGACGAGAAACAAACCCGGCGGCCCACCGGAGCAGGCCCTCAAGTTCTTCGAACAACTCTACCGGATTGAAAAGCAAGCGCGCGACGAAATACCGGATGACGGCGAAACGCGAGATCATTGCATTCGCCGCTTTCGCCAGGAACATAGCGTTCCCATCCTGAATGCCCTGAAAAAATGGCTCGATGAAATCGCCCCGAAGGTCTTGCCGGACAGCAAGCTTGGCGATGCCATCTCCTACACGCTGAACCAATGGGAATATCTGACGCGTTACACAAATGATGGCAGGATGCCGATCGACAACAACCTTCTGGAGCGTGACATCAGGATTTTTGCAACTGGCAGAAAAAGCTGGCTGTTCAGCGACACCGTCGATGGAGCAAAGGCCAGCGCCGTGGTCTACAGCCTCATGCTGACATGCCGGGCTTGCGGCGTCGAGCCACTGGCCTACTTGCGCCACGTCCTCACCGAGTTGCCGCAGCGCGCCGACGACGCCGACATCTCTGACCTGCTGCCATTCAACTTTCCAAAGGCCGCAGCGGCCTGATCAACGCAGAAACCGTTCCCAAGTCGAACACCGCGCCGGAATCGCGGGCGTCAACGTGCAGGGAAATGAGCGTTTACGTTTTAGATACTCATCGGTAATATGGACGTCGTTCGTAGCGTTCAGATTGTCTATTTGCTGGCGAGCGTTGACGATCCGCTTTTCCATCGCGTTCGCATTGTTCCAGCGGACATTTGCGACCGCTGCATCGCACTCGTTGTTGAAAGCTCTGAGCGCGAGCTTCACGTTGCGATTGTTCATCGTCTGGCCCTTGGCCTTACTGCCACTAACCGTCCACTCCGTTTTTGCGATTGCAGCGATCTTGTTCGAAACCATCCGTTTCTGGGTCTCGCGGTTCTCAATGATCGTTTGTTTGTACTGCTCACTGTCGGTGTAATCGAAATGAGGCTCATATACGCCCATCTCGGCGAACGCCAATTTCTCATCGAAAATCGCTACCTCCTTTGCGAGGCGGTCGAAGATCGCTTTCTTTTCGTTATAGGAAGACCTCAAATTTGAAATGTCCACTGAGACTGAATTCGCGATATCGCGTAGTCGCTGGACTTCTGCTTCCTCATTTAGGATAGGGCTATATTTTACTTCCAACGCACGCACGCTGCCCTCGGCACGTTTTTTGCGTATGGACTGTTTCCACGCAATGACGCTCGCAACAATCGCCCAAAGCGGAAACCCAATGATAAATACAAGCCCAATGATTTGACCGCTTGTCATTATGAACTCCCCTGCCACCCCTGGATGAGGACGTTAAGCTGCGATCTCGACTTTGCAAGCGGATGTTACGGATAACATTAGTTGTGCAGCGGTTTAATTTCGCCTGCCGACTGAGCAGGTGCCGCGTCCCGAATGATGCGAGCTGTGCAGAGCTGCGCCAGGAACGGAGATCTGCGAAGATGATCATCTTACCCATGTATCTCGGTGTCTTACGCATCCAGGAGCAGAGTTTATGGCTCAAACAACTCGCGGAAGCCTTGCGGCTTGATGACGAGGTATTGGTTGCAGTTCCTGCCAGCTCACCCATACCGCTTTGTTCTGGGAAGCGGCCAGCATATCCAATTTGGCTTCGATAAGGTAATTCTGGGTCTCGATCCTTTAGGTCAATGGAAAGAACGGCAGGCTTTCATCGCATAGACGCAGCATCCGCTTGAGTGAGGCCTTCAAGTTCACCGCGCAAAGCCGGTGGGGCGAAACAGTATGGTCACCTAACCGGCAAAAGGCGTTTGTATTTTCGTGTCTTGAAGAACACTATTCATGCAAATCTTCCATCTTGAACTCCTCGGGTCGAAAATGGGCGTGTATTTCAAGTTGCAAACCGTTGACACGCAAAGCGCCTCAATCGCTTATTGGAGGAGGGCGATTCAATGGATCAGCTGAGAGGGAGCGCTCGGCTGAGGTTATTTGTAAGTCATGTCTATACTACTGCGAACGATATCGGCGTTTCCGACGGGCCGGACAACGAACGAACTATTTGCGTTGCTTGATGTCGATTTTGATCCGCGCAGGCGTACGGAAATTTACGCCGAGTTATCTGCCCTCAGCGAAGCTGGAAAAGTGGCCAAAGGCCGCGATGGTCGGTGGCGCCCAATTGCCACCGCGAACAAGACAGGCACCCAACCCGTTTCTTCAATTGCCACCAATACCATAGTAACTGACAATCTTACCCTCAGGCCCGTCCACGCGACTTTCCGGACCTCAAGGTCTTCCGTCGGCGAAGGTGAAGTCGCAGATACTTTCGCGGCGTTCGATCCCAATGCGTTGCTTCGATACTATCGATCCGCATTACGATCAGACCCGAGAGGTGCGATCACTCAAGTTGAAGATCGCCATTCTGTTCAATGGCAACTGTTCACTGGCCTTGGGCCTCTGACGCCCGAAGAGGGGCAGGTCCTCACCATCTCGATACCTCTCGACGAGTTGCCAGATGACTTTCGGCAGGCTCTCGTCAAGCGGGAAGCGAACGAACAGTCGCTCGCCGTGGGCTGGCCTCTGGGTGTTGGGAAAAAGCAAGGTGTAGCTGTTGTCTGGCCGGTTGGTCTCATCAGCGCTGACTGGAAGCGCAGTCCGACGCACCTAGAAGTATCGATCGATACGGATGACATCGTCGCAAACCCCGACTGGATCAAGGGCGTGGCGAGAAGCGCCAATTGGAAAGAGGCAGGGCTGCGCGACGTGTTCACGCAGGCCGAGGGATTGGGCTTCCGGCGGGATGAATTTCTCTCCCGATTGAAGGAGGCTGTTTCGGGCACCTTTCGGGGACGTATCTCAGGCCAGCAAATGCGAATTGAGCTGGATCCTAACATCGTCTGTTGGTTTCCACGCAGAACTGAGCCGGTTAGGCGCATAATTTCCATTGAGAATTGAGCCATGTGAACCTTCCCCCAGCGCGGAGAGCGACGGGGGCAACGGAGTGATCCACATGGGACTTTTAAACATTATCCGCCGGATGGCGTTGCGCGAGAAGCTATCGATCCGCGAGATCAGTCGGCGCACCGGGCTGTCGCGGAACACAATCGCGAAGTATCTGAGCGCGGGCACGATCGAGCCGACGTTCACGGTACCGGAGCGGCCGAGCAAGCTTGATGCATTCGCAGAGAAACTCTCGGGCTGGCTGAAGACCGAGGCCGGGAGGTCACGCAAGCAGCGCCGAACGCTGAAGCAACTTCATGCCGATCTGGTGGTTCTGGGCTTTACCGGCTCCTACGGTCGCGTCGCTGCCTTTGCCCGTGAGTGGCGGGCTGAGCAGCAGACGGCCGGCCGAGGCATATTCGTTCCTCTGTCTTTCCGCCCAGGCGAAGCATTCCAATTCGATTGGAGTGAAGACTATGCCGTGATCGGCGGCGAGCGCACGAAGCTTCAGGTCGCGCATATCAAGTTGGCGCACAGCCGGGCCTTTCTGGTCAGAGCCTACCTGCTGCAAACCCATGAGATGCTCTTCGACGCCCACTGGCACGGCTTCCGGGTCTTCGGCGGTGTGCCTGCGCGAGGGATCTACGACAATATGCGCACCGCGGTCGATCGCGTCGGCCGCGGCAAGGAGCGGCAGGTCAACATCCGCTTCCTGGCGATGACGAACCACTACGTCTTTGCGCCCGAGTTCTGTAATCCTGCTGCGGGCTGGGAGAAAGGGCAGGTCGAGAAGAATGTTCAGGATGCCCGACCACGTTTGTGGCAACAGATGCCGGACTTTCCCGATCTGCCGGCGTTGAACGCCTGGCTGGAACAGCATTGCCAGGACCTGTGGCGGGAGACACCGCATGGCACCTTGCCCGGCACGATTGCGGATGTATGGGCTGATGAGCGGGCATCATTGATGACACTGCCTGCCGCGTTTGACGGCTTTGTCGAGCAAAGCAAACGGGTCTCACCCACCTGCCTGATCACCTTCGAACGAAACCGCTATAGCGTGCCCGCATCGTTTGCGAACCGGCCCGTCAGCCTGCGAATCTATCCCGAGCGGCTGGTCGTTGCAGCCGAGGGCAACGTTCTTTGCGAACATGTGCGGGTCATTGAGCGCAGTCACGACAAGCCGCCGCGGACGATTTACGACTGGCGACACTACCTTGCCGTCATCCAACGCAAGCCCGGTGCCTTGCGCAATGGCGCACCCTTCCTGGAACTACCACCGGCCTTTCGACAACTGCAGGACCAGATGCTTCGCCGCCCCGGCGGTGATCGCGAGATGGCCGATATCCTTTCTCTCGTTCTTCATCACGACGAACAGGTCGTCCTCCGCGCTGTGGAACTGGCTCTGGATGCCGGCGTGGCAACCAAAACGCATGTGTTGAACCTGCTGCATCGGCTGATCGACGGCAAGACCAGTGATGGTCCCGATATCGACACACCACAGGCGCTGACCTTGCTGCGCGAACCCAAGGCCAATGTCGAACGCTATGACGGGCTGCGTGTCCGGATCGTAGGAGGTCGCCATGCGTCATGATCCAGCCAGCGCCGCCGTCGTCATCATGCTGCGTAGTCTGAAGATGTATGGCATGGCCCAAGCGGTCACGGATCTGATCGAGCAAGGAGCGCCAGCCTTCGATGCGGCCGTGCCGATCCTGTCCCAGTTGCTGAAAGCGGAAATGGCCGAACGCGAGGTCCGCTCCATCGCCTATCACATGAAGGCTGCCCGCTTCCCGGCCTACAAGGACATCTCCGGATACGACTTCGCCGCCAGCGAAATCAACGAAGCGACGGTGCGCCAACTGCACCGATGCGAGTTCATGGACGGAGCGCAGAATGTCGTGCTCGTCGGCGGGCCTGGCACGGGAAAAACACATATCGCGACCGCTCTCGGTGTCCAGGCGATCGAGCATCATCGCCGAAAGGTCCGCTTCTTCTCGACCATCGAATTGGTCAACGCCCTCGAGCAGGAGAAGGCCAAAGGCAAGGCCGGTCAGATCGCTGAGACGTTGGTTCGTCTCGATCTGCTGATCTTGGATGAACTCGGATACCTTCCGTTCAGCGCTTCGGGCGGCGCATTGCTCTTCCACCTGCTGAGCAAGCTTTACGAGCGCACCAGCGTCATCATCACCACCAACCTAAGCTTCAGCGAATGGGCCACAGTCTTCGGCGACGCCAAGATGACGACCGCTTTGCTCGACCGCCTGACCCACCGTTGCCACATCCTGGAAACCGGAAATGACAGCTTTCGATTCAAGGCCAGTTCGGCCGCCGCGGCGCAAAAGAGAGGAGAAAAAGCCAGCCCATTGACCAAACCCTGATCAGAAAACCATACTCAGAGGTGGCTCACTTCTCGGTGGAAAAACCGGCTCAGTTCCGCGTGGAAACCAACATCCAGGCTTCGAACTTCTCACGCCTGCGGCGTTCGAGACGGTTGAGAATGCGTGTCAGCATCACTGTGCCTCAGTAGCTTGTGGGCGGAATATCACCGCAATCAGTTCTTTCGTGATGGGCAGAGTCGAAACCCTGGCGCCAAGATCGGCAAGCATGGCGGCAAAACTTTCTTCGCTCCAAAACCAGTTGTGTCCAAGAAACTGATCACCGGTGCCATCGGGCACGACAATCGCCACCATGCCGCCGGGACGGCAAATGCGGACTAGTTCGGCAGCGATGCACTTCGGATACTCTAGATGCTCGAGCACGTCCGTGCACAGAACCACGTCGAAGGATGACGTCTCATACGGCAAGGTCTGGTGAATCACAAACTTCTGGAAAGCGCCATCAGGCATGGCACGAGCCGCCCCTTCGACTGCCTTCCCAGAAAAGTCCAGACCGGAAACCGCAAGAGCCGGCCGCCGTCGGCGCACTTCACGCAACAGATCGCCGACGCCGCAACCTATATCGCAGACGCTTCCGCTTTGCGGCAAATATGCCCCGATCCGATCAACAATCTCAATCGTCAGTTTCTCGCGCGCATGGTTTCCTTCCGCCTTGAAAACGAGAAGGTTCGAACTGTCACCCCAAAGCAGATCATAGCCTTCGGCCGAATTGTCCTCGGTCAGCCAGCCTACCCCGAGATCAGCGCTCCGCGCCTGGTTTGGAAGCAGAACGGCGCGATATCGGTTTTTCGGGACTAAGAGGAAACGATCGACCGGACCGTAGACATATTTGCCCTTCGGTACGTAGTCATATTGATCTTGCGGGATGTGATCCCACCCATCGGCCGAATAAGGCTGGTTACCGTGAATCTCGCTTGCTAAGGGCTCGACAAAAAGGCCATCCGCCAGCCGCCGCAGCAATTTAGCAACCTTGCGTCGAAGTCCTCGCGTATTCAACTCCTCTTTTCCTTCTCGCAGATATAGGCGAACGCCAAAGCGTATCTCGGATCATTTTGCTTCAACCCTTTTGCAAGGAAAGGCAGAGCGAGACATCTTAAGGCTACGCGAGCCATGTAACCTAGTTTCGATCCCATCACTTTTTTTTCGTGAAGGAATTCTGCAAAAATTAGCCAGCGCCCGCCTATGGGTTGGCGCGATAAAATCCGAAAGGGTGAAAGCAATTTGTCGAGTGCCGAAGATGAGAACCTGAAAAAATCATCAGGAGCGGCATGATAATAGTACATGAAAGGGACGATCAAAAGAAATCGACCTCCGGGAGCCAGCACGCGATACTGCTCCTCGAATGCAGCCTGAAAATCGAACAGATGTTCCAAAGCGAAGACAGAGACAAGCGCATCGACGGAGTCGTCCGGCAAATCTATCTTCGTCATGTCGAGAACCATATCGAAACCAGAAACCATGTTGCTGGTCATATATGATTGATCCGAAGGCAAGAACTTCTTGTAATAGTCGCTGCCTGCGCCAAGCTCCAGGATCGTACCGGTTCCTTGGAGAGCCGGCAGAAGCTTCAGCATCGCCTCGTCAGTCATGGCACGGGCCGGAGTTCGGCCATCCGCCATGAACTCAGAGAGAAACTTCAATGGAAGCTTCGGAGGAGTGATCTTTCGAACATCGTCCGTCGTCATTCTGAAGACGCCGCACTCGTCCGCAGTTTTTTTGAAAAAAGTGCTCACGCTAACTGGCCTCATTAACAATAACGTTCGACGTTCCTTGCGAACTCTGAATCCTTGGAGTGAACTCGAACTTACTGTCCAGATGCATCACAGCATTGTTATCGGCGTATAGAAATAAGTCTTGAGGATGTAGAACCACAAAGCGGCATGCACCGAACCAATAAAACAGGTGCACGCCAACCTCTTTGCGTGTGATGCCTATATTTATGACATAGGCGCCAGGCCTGAAATTCGGAGCGGGAACCCGAACTTTCAATATATAGTGGCCAGGCATGACTCTAGGCAAGTCCAACCCTTGCTCGTAGTTATCTAGCGTGGCTATAAATCGGTAGTGAACGGCGTCTATAGTGTAACGGACCAGTAGGTTCTCTTGCGGTTCCTTTACCTCAATATCCGCAACGATTTCGATACTTTCTCTAAACTGAAATTCACCGCCCACGTTTGGTCCGGCTTCACCGATCACTTCCACCGACGTACAAATAACGTCACCGGTTCCGCCCTTAGTATGACCATATTCTGCCTTTTCCTCGTCAGCGGAGATCTTCTTTTCGTGAGCTGAAACGGCCTGCTCAAATTGGCTTGAGGCGATTGCAGCATTTCTAGAGTTTTGATCGTCATACGCCCGAATGGCGTCTTCCGCAGGCCCGTCGACCAGAACCGAGCCCCGGTTCATGAAAAGACCTCTGTCACAGACGGACCAAATTGCTCCTGGTGAATGGGATACTAGAATTATCGCCGCTCCTTGGCGCTTTAGCTGCAAAATGTGATCAAAGCACTTCTTCTGGAAATTCAGATCACCGACGGCCAGCACCTCATCCATCAGCAACACATCTGGTCGGCTGAGTGCCGCGATCGCAAAACCCAAGCGGACATACATGCCGCTAGAATAGTTACGCACCGGCAGGTCTATGAAGTGGTCTAATTCCGAAAATGCGATGATCTCATCCATGAGGCCGTCGATTTCTCGCGTCGATAGACCGAGCAGTGCACCATTGACGTAGACATTCTCACGTCCGGTCAACATTGGCGCGAAGCCAGCTCCCGCAGCGATCAGCGCCCCAACACGCCCGCGAATCTGGATCCGCCCCTTGTCCGGCGCATAGACACCATTCAAGATGCGGAGCAAGGTCGTCTTTCCGCAACCATTGACGCCCATAATGCCGAGCGCCTCACCGCCGTTGAGCTGGAAGCTGACGTCGTTAACCGCCCAGAATTCGCCTTCGCGAAGAACATCCGTCGTGCTTGAACGACCGGCAAGCTTACGGGCGGAATCGCGCAGCCCATATTTCATGGATTGCCGCAGGGTCAGTCCGAATTTCTTCGAGACCCCTTCTGCACGGATTGCCCAGTTATCAGCACTCATAGCCGCTCGGTTACCTTGTCCTTGATCAGATAGAAGGCATGCACGCCCATCCAAAGCACGATGCCCGAAAACAGCGTCGCGGCAAGATAGCCGGGCCAGTAGGGCACTGTACCAAGCACCATTATGCTGCGCGGCGCATCAACCAGATACGTCAATGGATTCCAGAAAACGACCTTCTGAAGAGCCGGATTGGCAAACTGAGCCGTATATACGACCGGCGTCACATACATCACGAGGTTGATCAGCGTCACGAACATGCCGGTCACATCCCGTGCAACGGCACCGACGACCGATAACATGAGGCCGATGCCCACTCCAAGCGCGATGATCGGCAGAACCGTAAGCGGATAGAGGATGACCCAGGCCGACGGCACCCTTCCGAAGACGAACAGAAGTAGAATGAATACCAGAAGATTTACCAGGAGATTATAGCACAGCGTTGCAAGTCCAGTGACGGCAAGACCGATCTTCGGGATGTTTGTCCGCATGACGAGGTCGGTGTTGGCAATCAGCCCGTTCGAGACAACCGACAGCGCGGTGACGAAGATACCCCAGATCGTTGTGCCGACGTAGACATAGATCGGATAGGGTATTTCCATGTTGCCGGGATTTAAAATACCCGTCAGTTGCATGAACACGAAGCTCGCGATGGCGAGCAACGGCGCAAGAACAATCCAGACGTAACCGAGCAGTTTCTGGCGGAAGCCGGCTACGAAATCACGCCGGAAAAGATGCCAAAGAACGTGTCGCGACCAAACAAGCTCCCGCGCGGCTAGCACGACAGAATCAACCGGCCCGGGGACATCGCCGAGCGCTTCATAAGTTCTTACGACTTTTGCAGGCTTGCTTGCAGGCTCCACTGTCATCGACGCCCGCTTGCCACGGCTGGCTTGATTGCCAGGAAGGAATAGAGCCGGCCAGGCGTCTGGTCGCGTGCATTCAATGCGGCTACGAGGCGTTTCATCAGCATCCGGCCGACGACGTGCTTGCGGCTGAAGATGATATTGGTCAGTGGCCGACCGATCATAGCGGCGATGGGGCGGGTGCAATGGATAAAGCATTGCTCGGGCGTCATCGGAAAATAGTTGATCGGCGAATCTAGCGGGGCAAGTACTTTGTCGAGATGCAACCCAGCATCAGTCATCGCAGACAGGTATTCCTGAAGCAGGAAGGCGTTCTCACCGCCATAGAACTTATGCAGAGCATGCGCATCCAAGAAAGCCTGAAGGTCTTCACGGCGACTCAGAACATGTTCCCTGGTAGCAATGATCACACCACCCGGCTTGAGAACACGGTAGACTTCGCGACAGGTCTGAGGCAGATCGCGCGCATGATGGAGAACCTGTCGAGCATTGATCACATCGAAAGTATTGTCGGCAAACGGCAGCTTCTCAGAATAGTCTCCGGCGACCTTGATCGTCAGCCCACTGCTTGCCGAGAGAGAATGAATTGCGCCAGCGCCGACGAGCATGCTCGGATCGGGCTCAAGCGCAGTCACGTCCCAGCCGTCACGGGCCAAAGCATAACTGCTAATGCCACGACCGGCGCCAAGATCGAGCGCCATTCCGCCCGGCGTCGGCAGAAGAGCGGCAATGGCCTTCCACTCTCCGCTTTCCCAGAAGCGCTCAGCCGCATCCTGCAGCGGGTCGTCGAAGTAGCAGGCGCGCACCAGCGCTTGCTGATCCTTCTGATCGCGCAGCCATTGTACTGACTCTTCCCAGCTCATCTGATGCATTCACGATCCTCAATCTCTCAAATAATCGGGGCTTACGTCCGCTATAAGGCACAAGCGGCCATATGAACGCTCGGCACAGGCTTTAGCCGATTATATAAGTGCACACTCAACTTCAACCCTATCCAATGGCAGGGAACTGCTATAGGAGGACCATGCATATGTCTAGAGCGGCGAACTAATGAAGATACATCCAGCCATTACGGGATTTTTTTATGGCTCGCTGGTATTCGCAGCTCTGTTCACAGGAGCCACAATCCTGCGAAGTACCCCCGCATTTTCACCGCCAATAGCTTCACCACACGCCCTAGTGAGAACGAACATCATTGGTCTTGAGCTTCCGCAGGCTGCCGCCCTGAGCACATCGTTCAACGTTCTACTTGGCGACAGCATTATTGAAGCGCTTTACACTGGGCCATCGCCAATACCGATAATCGATGCCGGTATCGGGGGCGGGGGCGTCGATTCGACCCTCATGGTACTTGATGGCCTCGCCTCCTACAAAGGCAGAATTAATACAATAGTATTGGGAATTGGCGTCAATGACGCCAATTCTGGATTGGTAAATTCCGACAGTGCAGGCAAGCCGGACTATTTACAGAAATGGGCAGTCCGTTACCAGGAGATCATTATTAGGTCCCAAAAGCTTGCCCGGAATGTTTACTTGCTACCCATTCTCCCCGTTGAGGATGAAAAGGAATTGGGAAGCAAGTATTTTGATATCGATATGATAAATCAAATGAACCAGAAAATAAACGAGATGAGCGCCATTTCCGGTGCGCTACTTGTACCTCTACCTGCAAGCCTCACTGGAAATGGTCATGGACTCGCTGCTCCTGGCTCGACAACGGACGGAGTTCATCCAACGGCAGAAACCTACGCTCGCTTGAGAGAGTCAATCATGGATATTCTCAAACGAGAGGCGCCGTCGGGCGCCAATTGAGGTTAACTTACCTCCTGTCCAGCTCCCTGATTTGTCGAGCTGGATTTCCGGCAACAAGGGCCCAATCGGGAACATCTTTTGTAACAACCGATCCTGCAGCAACAACTGCGCCTTCGCCTATTGTTACGCCTTTAAGTACGGTCACATTCATACCAAGCCACGCTTTGTCGCGAATAACGATGGGGCGCTTTTCGACAACATTCCAATTTTTCAGCTGAGCTGCTTGTGTTAGGCCGCCAGATGCAAGTCCTTCACGCCAGTCAGCTACATCTTTTGATCTTTCCCTCCAGTCAAGAGAATGAGAGTCATGATCAACTATCGTGCATCCCCAAGAGATCAGCACATTGTTGCCAACTTCGATACCTGTCGCGCAAATGAGCATCGAGCCGCCGATAAACGTATCATTGCCAATCACGACATGGCCTTGGGCATTCTCTAATACAACCCTGCAACTTAAAACCGAGTTGGATCCGATTTTCACTCGCCCATCCATTTCGCCGGCTCGTACATCCAGCACATAGCCGAGGAGAACTGTTCCATTGCTAGTGGCGTTGGATGGATTAATGCTAGCATCGCGAGATTGGGTTTCACGCGCGAAATTTATTATTGGTCGTAGAACTTTAGCGGCGAGACTACGGGCGATACTTCGCATCTATATACAACTCCTGGTGGAACATCCTTTGTGACGATCGCTCCAGCGGCAATTACACTGCCTTTGCCAATTCGAACGCCACGCAATATCGTCACGCCGAAACTGATCCAAACATCATCTTCAATCACAATTTCCTCGGAAACAATTCCCGGTAGCTGTGAATGCTCTTTTGGATGACCGCTAGTTATAATGTCGCGAAAATGTTTGTGCCGTTCCACAATATTTGTCGAGTGTGCAGTTCCGTCATGGATGTTCACGTCATGGGCGATTAAAACGCGATTGCCGATCTTGATCGAATCCATGGACCAGATTTCGGTTCTATGACCGACATAGCACCAATCGCCAATGGAGATACTGCCGCCATGGCCGTAAGTTACCAATCTTCCCCGAACGAAGGAATTGGATCCAACAGTTATCGTCTCCGGGCCGCCCGAAAAATTATTCACCTCGGCTTCTGGCGTTAATGAAGAGCCGGCACCCAGCACGCAGGCTTCAGCGCCGCGGGCACGTCTGCGCTCGCGATCAAGTTCTCGCGCCAGCCACCCAAGTGCTTGTCGTTTGAGCTTGTTAAGAAAACGCATTAAAAAGTTTCCTATGTACCCTACGAGCAAATGTCTTCATGGACGCAACCACCCCTGTTGCATGCATAGGGGAAAGGGCCGCCGGGGTTTGCGTTCTCCAGAAGAAATCCTTGAGCTGTCTGAAATGGCTCTCCTCGAAGGTCGCTTGCGCAGGAAAGGAGAGGCGCTCCGGCAGGGCCGACCCGACGTAAAGCGCAACATCGCCCTGCCCGAGAAAATCGTCACTACCGCAATGTACGCCGGATCCGTCGAAACCGCCATTCCAAACAAGACTTCTCGACGGATAGACAACAAGCCCTCGCTTGCGCGACACGGCAAACCACCAGAGAATCCCCCAGGAATCGTTACGCCCGGCAATCCGGTCTTCCAGCATCACCGTGTAGGCAGAACTGCCGTCGAAATTGAAGAGGCGCATCCACTCGCCATCACCTCGCGCCGCATCCAGATCGGGCAGATCGAGACTGAACCCCTCCCAGGCTCGCTGCCAGGTCGCCCAGCCCCACGTCGTGGTCACGGGTAACAGAAAGGCATCCCCGACCGGATCTTCCGGAGGATTAATCGTAAACCCCCCCACCTGAACGACACTCGGCTCGTCTTCATAACGATCAAGAGATTCTATCATAAAATGTAGAAAATCAGGGCTTACAATTAAATCATCCTCTATTACAACTGCACGACCGTAGCGCAAACACAGATCACTGACACCGCTCGAAATCGAACGAGCAAGACCGATGTTCGCCTCACGCTCAAGCACTGTAGCATTCAGCACCTGTGCCCAGTAGCGAAGGACTTCACGTGTTTCAGCCACCTTCGCGCGCGCAGCCTCGGATTTTGCTGCGTCGGAGAAAAAATAGAAATCGCAATCCTCAAGGCGTCGAGATTTCGAGAGAGCTAGTAACGCCCGTTCCGTATGCTGGGGGCGATTATAGGCGAAGAAAGCTACAGGTGTCTTATTTTTCATTGAATGCTGCCTGACAAAGCCCTTTCCTGCGACCACTTCCATCGAAGTCTCATCCCTCAATTCTGCGCCTCGCCCGGACCTAAGGAAACTGTCTCCCTTTGCCGGATACCATGGTCCAAGATTGCCTAGGCCTTATAAGCGCAGGCACCATATTTTCCGGAACCCAATACGACTCCACGCGGACATCCCGCGTATCATTCACTCGGGGCACAGACCGATTTCCATACTTCCCTAAAGCGATCATGAAGCGCTATATATCGACTAATTTGAGAAAAGCCTTAATTCGCAGGCAGTGGCTTTGCAAGCAAATTGCACCCAATATGCAAGCATGGAGCAACACGGTTTGTACCGGGTGTTGATCAGCATTCGAATTCCATCCTGGAAGCCACGGGTGTTCGCCTCATGATGCAGTTCAAGATAGTTCGATCTGATCGCAAAGGCATTTGGGGCGGGAACCCCGCTTTTGAGGAGGTACCTCAATTCGCTGCAGCCATCCCGCAGCGTCGGCTTCTGGCGGATACCAAACATGGCGAGTAGCTTGTATGCCCAACCATTCTCCAGATCGAGCTTCAGTTCCTCGATATCAGCCGGACGGCCATAGCGTCTTGCGACGATCGAGACGTCTTCGAGACGCAGGAGCATCACGTCTCTTTCGTGTTCGCAAAGCTTCTGAAGCTGGGCCTTCGACATTGGTTCCTTCGATTTCATCTTCAGTTCGGCCATAAGCGTGTTGAGCTTTCTGCCGATCGCCTGGGCCTTTTTATGATCGGAACAATGAAGGCTCAGTGAAAGCCGGCTGCCCGGCTGGCACCGTGCGAAAGAAGCGGGAACACGTGCGTGCCAGTAGAAGATGTTGCCGCGGCGAATAAGGTTCTCGACGTCGTGGCGGACCGCCATGAGGTTGTTGCCCTTGTCTGCCACCGGCGCTGCCGCCGCAAATTTCGCGTGGGCATCACCTGTGGGCTACAGTTCTGGGCATCAGGTCGCCAATGATGCCAAAACGATATCCGGCACGACTGGAAAATCAAGGAATTAAGGGGATTTAGAGAGAATTGGCTGGGGAACCTGGACTCGAACCAAGATTAACGGAGTCAGAGTCCGTCGTTCTACCATTGAACTATTCCCCAACGGCTACGAAGCAATTTTGTGTTCGCGGCGAAGGTTGCGCCTCTATAATCGAATTTGCCGAGGATGCAAACACTTTAACGCATGCCAGTGCGATTTTTTGAAAACCTGAGACGAGAGCCCCCTCTTTCCGTGCGTCGGCAGCGGGGTTTCCGAATATCGCGGACATCCGGGGCCGGCAAGCGGCCGCTTATTCTTGGCCGTCGTAAGCCAAAAGGCAGCTTACCAGCGCAGAAGGCGCCTGCCGAGGACATAGCCGATGCCCGTCACGATCGCGATCGCGATCGGATACCAGAGCAACACGAAGAGCGGGCTGTCGTCGGTGCAATTGGAGGCATAGAACGTCGCGGCGATGCCGCTGGCGGCAAGGCCTGCAACGGCTCCGGCGACACCCGGCCGCTCCGGCGCCCCCTGGCGCAACGCGAACAGGAAGCAGGCGAGCGGGCCGATCGACAGCAGCGGTATCAGTGTCAGGCAAAAGCGGGCATTGTGCCCGATCATCCGCGTGCTCCAGCTGTCCGCCGGCATGACGGCCAGTTCGGCGACAACGGCGGCAAGCAAGAGGATCGGTGCCGCCAGAAGCAGCCAGCCCCACAAACGCAGCGATGCCCCGGGCCGCCCTATGCGGAAGACGACGGCGCAGGCCGTCACGGCTAGCGCGATCGTCACGACGAATTTGAACAGGAAGCGAACCGTTTCCATCGCGGTGTCGATATCGGCGCGAAAACCGATCATAGCGAAGAAGAGGCCGCCGGCGATCAGAATGCCCGCGATGACCGCCATGGTCAGGGCCTTGCCGATCCGCGTGCGGACCGGCGCATCCTGCGCCAGAAGATGGATAAGGTCATCGGTTTTCACTGGTCTCACTCCGATATAAGGCCGCAAGCACTTTCAGCGCGCGATGCAGCGCCACGCGCACCGCCCCTTCCGTCATCTTCAGCCGATCCGCCGTCTCCCGTACGCTCGTTCCCTCGACGGAAATCGAACGCACGATCGTCTTTTGCGGGTCTTTCAACTGCTCCAACATGCGGTCGACATCAAGCCGATCCAAGGAATCGACATGCTCTTCTGCTTCGAGAACATCGATCACATCGTCGATCGGCACATTCGCATGCCGTCCGCGCCGTCTCAGGCTGTCGATCAGCTTGTTGCGGACGATCGTCGACAGCCAAGGTCCGATCGGCCGCGCCGGGTCCCAGGTTCCGCGCTTCAGGTGGATGGCAAGCAGCACTTCCTGAACCACGTCCTCGGCCTCGCTCGGCGGCGCACCGAACTGGTCGCAACGCCGGCGCGCCATGGCGCGCAGATGCGGCGTTACCGCAGACAGGAAGCGATGGTATGCCTGCCCATCGCCGCCAATGGCGGCGCGCATCCAGACTGCCCATTCCTCTTCGCGCGCCGAATGGCCCACCCGATATCTCCTCTACGCAGGACCGCAGCATTTCGTTACCGGCAACGGTCCTTCTTTTTCAAGTCTTTTCGGCTTCCGCACCGAGACGGCCGATCAGCTGTCAGATCGGTCGGGACACATAGCCGGCACAGAATATCTAGAGATCGGAAAATTTTTTCGGCGCGGGCTGTAACATCACCCGCGCCACCTCCGTAGACCCCGATGCAAGCCAATGACGGCTCGCATCCATCTAGGAGACAGATCCATGAAGAACAGCATCATCACCCTGGCTATTGCAGGCTCGATCGCATCGGCTCTTGCGTCCATCGCTGTCCCGGCATCGGCAGCCGACTCCAAGGAAAAATGCTACGGCGTTGCGCTGAAGGGCCAAAACGATTGCGCAGCCGGCAAGCATGATTGCGCCGGTAAATCGACCATGAGCTATGATAAGATGTCCTTCAAGCTGGTTCCGGCCGGCACCTGCACCTCCATTAAGACCCCGAAGGGCCACGGCTCGCTGACCCCGGCCTGATTTCAAGCCCGATCGTCGATCAATCAGCTGATGTAAGGAATTTATCATGAGCAGGATTTCCGCAGTCGCCTTGGCCGCATCGGTCGCAACAGCCGTCACATTGGCCGCCGGCGTCACCACCGCCTCAGCCGCCGACGCCAAGGAAAAATGCTACGGCATTGCGCTTAAGGGTCAGAATGATTGCGCCGCCGGCCCCGGCACGACCTGCGCCGGCACATCGAAGATCGATTATCAGCGCAATTCGTGGAAGCTCGTTCCGGCAGGAACCTGCGAAGCGATCAAGACGCCGAACGGCCATGGCACGCTGATGCAAGGTCCGGCACCTGTCTGATTAAATCCGTTGACGCAGGGCGGCGTATGGTCCCCGCGCCGCCCTCCTTCCACGATCGAGTCTATCCGAACGGAGGCCTGCCATGAAACCGTCAGAACTTCCCCGCCGTGCAGGCGTCGGCTTCAAGCCGGAACATTTCGCTGCGATCGATGCCACCAGCCAGCCGATCGGCTTCCTCGAAGTCCATGCCGAAAACTACATGGGCGCCGGCGGCCCGCCACATGCCCAGCTAAGCAAGCTGCGGCAGGATTATGCCTTATCGATCCATGGCGTCGGCCTTTCTATCGGCTCGATGCAGCCGCTCAATGCCGACCACCTTGCCCGTCTGAAGATCGTCTGCGACCGCTACGAGCCCGAGAGCTTTTCAGAGCACCTCGCCTGGTCGACCCACGACACCACTTTTCTCAATGATCTGCTACCCCTGCCCTATACAGAGGCGACGTTGGCTCAGGTCTGCAATCATATAGATCAGGTACAGACGCTGCTCGGCCGCCAGATGCTGCTCGAGAATCCGGCTACTTATCTGCTCTTCGAAGAGAGCACGATCGAGGAAACGGAGTTTCTGGCCGAAGTCGTTGGTCGTACCGGCTGCGGCCTGCTGCTGGATGTCAACAATGTCTTCGTTGCCGCCACCAATCACAGGCTGGATCCGCACGACTATCTCAAGCGCTTTCCGGTCCAATGGGTGCGTGAAATCCATCTGAGCGGCCATTCGGAAACCACTGACGATGCCGGCGCGCGGCTCCTGATCGACAGCCACGATACGGCGGTCAAGGATCCCGTATGGGAACTCTATGAGGAACTGATCGCTCGCGCAGGCCCGATCGCCAGCCTGGTCGAATGGGACAGTGACGTGCCCGAATGGCCGGTTCTTCGGGCCGAAGCCGAAGCAGCCGGCGCCATCCTGCATCGCGCCGCTGAACGCCGGGCGGCGTGAGGAGGAGCCATGTCACTTGTCACCCAGGCCGCATTCGCCGCCGCACTCGTGGACCTCGATCTGGCTGTCCCCGAAGGGCTGGCGGCATGGAACGGTCCAAGGCCGGAGCGACGTTTCGGCGTCTATCGCAACAATGTCGCCGTCGGGCTGATCGGTGCCCTCGCCTCGCGCTTCCCTGCGGCCGAAAGAATTGTCGGCGAGGAATTTTTCGCTGGTATGGCGCATGAATTCATCCGCCTGCATCCACCGCAATCGCCGTTGCTGCTGGCTTACGGCGATGACTTCGCCGATTTCGTCGAGCGTTTCGAGCCTGCCCGCGAGGTTCCTTATCTGCCCGACGTCCTCAGGCTCGAGGCGGCGCGAGGCAGAGCCTATCACGCCGCTGACGCCGTACCGCTCGATGCCAGCTTACTGGCGACGATCGAGCCGGAGCGCTTGGAAAGGTTACGGTTTGTCCCGCACCCCTCCGCTTGGATCATTCGATCCGCCCATCCGGTAGTGAGTATCTGGGCGATGAACGCCGGCGAGATGGAGCTCGGGGAGATCGACGATTGGATAGCCGAAGATGCGCTCGTCACCCGTCCGCAAATGACGGTGAAAGTACATAGGCTGCCGCCGGGTGGCGCGGTCTTTCTTGACGGGCTGTTAGCCGGCATCGATCTGGCGAGCGCATTCGAGACCGCGCTTACCGAGGCCGCAGATTTCGACTTGTCCGCCAATCTTGCCGGCGCGCTCGCCGCCGGCGCCTTCACAGGCATTTGCTGAGCGCCAGGGAGAACCGACATGCAAGACCGAATGATGACGGCCGCCACGGCCGAACGCGAAACCGTGCCTCAGAGGCTCTACAGCGCCTTGAGGCTTCTCGACCGCATCCCGCATGATCTGATCGCGCTGATAGCGCGGCTGTCGATCGCCGCCGTCTTCTGGCAGTCGGGTCAAACTAAGGTGGAGGGCTGGCATGTGAGCGACAATGCCGTTTATCTGTTCCAGACGGAATATAAGCTGCCCTTCGTCGATCCGTGGTTCGCCGCACACATCGCCGCTTTCAGCGAGCACTTCTTTCCCTTTCTGCTCGTCATCGGCTTCGCGAGCCGGCTCTCTGCGCTGGCGCTGCTAGGCATGACGCTGGTGATCGAGATATTCGTCTATCCGGATGCATGGCCCACGCATGGGACATGGGCCACGTGTTTCCTGGTGATCATCGCAGGCGGCCCGGGTCGGATCGCGCTCGATCATTTCATCGCCCGGCGGTTTGGCCGGGCGGTGTGATATCGAAGCAAACGGATGGTTGGGGCGCGCGAAGGCGTCTACCGCAAGACGGGCTCCCCATGAAAGCGGCGGCGGGACGGTTTCGAAACGCCGAAGCCGACTTCCATCATGAGGCGCGGTCTTTGCGTGGGAACCGTGCCCATGTGGAAGCCGAAGGGATCTTCGACGAAGCCAGATCCGGCCTTGCCGGTCAGCGTCAGCGCATTCGCCTCTCCATAATAATCGAGCACCTCGTTTGCCGGGTGCCCGACGAGCAAAGTCAGCTGATGCCGTACCTGGCGACGTTTGTGGCTTCCTTTGATAAAGACGTGCGGGCCGGTACCCTCGTCCACATCGACCAGGTTGAAGAAGAACTTCAGCATTCGCCAGTCGTCGAGATCGAAATGATATTTGTCCAGCGAAGCCAGGCTTCTGTCTGCTTCCGAAGCCTGCGTCGGAAAGCTCCACCAGATGCGGGTGGTGATCACCTTGGCCTGTCCGCCGAGATATTGCCTGGCGACATCGATCAGCAGCGGGTCGCGCTGCACCGCCATGACGGCATCGCAATCCAGCGAGCGCTCGAAGAAGTGGCCGCTGAGGATCGGGCGTTCGAAACGCGCTTCCGCTTCCCGATGGTCTCCGGCGACGAATTCGAGCTTGCGGCTGAAATTGCCGAAGCAGCTTGTGGTAAGCGCGAATTCCGCGATTTGACGGTGGATATGATCGGGCAGCGTCAGGCCGGGAAAGATCCCGTCCGATCGCAGGGCGTCAACGACATCCTTGCGATCGACACCTGCAAACATCGATGCACCGGAAGCGGCAAGCTTGACGCGCTGTCGGGTGGCAAACCAGTGCATGCGCCGAAACGGCAGCGTTCGCGCCAACAGGAACATCGGCAACCAGGCCGGATTTTCCCGGAGATCTGTGAGATAGGTGGGTATCCTGACGGCCATGCGCTTGAAGCGCCCGCCTCCTCGAGCAACGGACTCCAGGTCTGCTGTTGGGGAATTGTGCATAGTTATCCTCTCCGCACATGTGCAGTTTTCGGCAACAGGCCCAACACCCCGTTGTTATTAAATCATTGAGACTTCCGCATTTATTCGCGACAGCGAATGTGCTGTGCAGCGCAGCAAATAGAAGTCGGCCGCCTTCGGTCAAGAGGGTGGAAAATCATAAATTTGATTCGAACGGCAGAAAATTTCGGCGCCGACACGCGGTGCTTTTGCAGCGGCAGGGAAATCATCGTGCAGTTGCCGTAGTGTGCGAAAAGACGACGCGGTCCAAAAACTATGCGGGAACGACACATCCCATTTGCCGTTAATTAGGACAGTGGCATTATAGGATATCCGGCGGCTTCAAACGGAACGGCGACAACGAAAGCGCGCGGGAACGCTTGATGGCGACTTCGATTTGACAGTCTTGTAACAGTCACATTCCTGTTGGCATTGTTGGCTAAATGAGCGGGAAGACATGGAAGAGGCCCCCCTTTATGACAGATACCAAGACGCTTGATCCCACCGAAGGAATAGTCGATTTCGATGCCGGCGAGGGCGAAGCCGCGACCATCGTGGAGATGGACGATTATACCAAAAGCCTTGCCCGGGCGAAGGCCAAGTCTGTCAAGCTCGTCGATGCCATTACCGGCCAGACGCTGAAGAAGAAGGATGCGGTGCACGTCGATGACCTCCGCCCATCCCTGGCGGATTTCATGCGGCTGAAGCATCCCGAGCTTCGCGCCGACGACTATGTCAGCCGCAAGGTCATGGACGACTATCGCGCCCAGTATATCGCCCAACTTCTGACGGTCGAGCGAGGCGAGCTTTCCAACCTCGAAGACGAGGTGGTCGAGAGCCTGAAGACGCATGATACGCTCGCCGAGAATATCGAAGAAGACTACGAAGACAACCGCTCCATCGGCGACCGTATGGCCGATGCCGTCGCCACCTTTGGCGGCAGCTGGACCTTCATCATCTCGTTCTGTCTGTTTCTCGGGGTCTGGATGGCCGTTAACGTCATCATTGGCGAGAAAGAGGCATTCGATGCCTATCCGTTCATCCTCTTGAATCTCGTCCTATCGACGATCGCTGCACTGCAAGCGCCCGTCATCATGATGAGCCAGCGACGCCAGGAAGAGAAGGACCGCCTGCACGCACTCAACGACTACAAGGTGAACCTGAAGGCCGAGCTGGAAATTCGCCACCTGCACGAAAAGGTCGACCATCTCCTCAACCGCCAATGGGAGCGCCTTACCGAAATCCAGCAGATTCAGATCGAGATGATGCTGGAACAGGCCAAAGCCGCCACGCGCGCGCTGAAAACCAACAAGGCAGCGGCCAAGGCAAAGACGAGCGGCCTGAAGAGCCTGTTCGTCAAGGCCAAGGATCCCGATTCGGACGATTCCGAGAATTGACTTGGGAGGGCACGGTGCAACCCTGCTTCCACTGTGACGCTGCCAAAGGGCGGGCCACTCGGCCCGCTTTTCTGTGTCGGGCCTCCTCCTTGTGACGGAGGTCTGGCGTTTCACGTGAAATGCCGTACCCCGATCCGCAAGGCTTCCAAACTCACGCGTCGGCCGTTTTCCTCCGCGTCGCGAACAACATCGGCATGCAGGCAAGATAAAGCAGAGCACCGAGAACCCAGACAAGGCCAGGGAAGATGGACCTGGATGCGAAGTAGATCTCGCTGATGGCGAGCGGCGCGATGACGGATGCAAGGCTCGTCAAGCTGCCCAATACGCCTTGCAGACGTCCCTGCTCGTCCGCACCCACGCGCTGCGTCATCATGGACAGCAACGCCGGCTGACCGATACCGCCGAGGCAGAACAGCGGAAAGAGAAGAAAGGCGATGAAGCCGCGCGTGGCGAAGGCGATAGCGATATAGGCGGCGCTATCGCAAACGATCGCAACGATGAGCGCTCGCCGCTCGCTCCAGCGCTCACTCAAGGGACCGGCGACAAAGGCCTGGGCGAGCGCGTGGAAGAGACCGAAACCGGCAAGCGAGAGGCCAACGGTCGCGGTGTCCCAGGCGAACTTGTCCTGTCCATAGAGCACCCAGACGGTTCCGCCGATTTCGCCGACCATGCTAAGGATGATTGACATCAAAAGCAGCGGCAGCAGTGCCGGAAACGCACCGATCCAACGCAGGGGCGCCAGCGGATGGAAAGCGGCCGGATCGAGGCATTCCGGTCTCGCGCTGCGCGTTTCCGGCAGAATCGCGAGCGCCAGAATGAAATTCGCCATGACAAGCAGCCCCGCCGCCACGAAGGGCGCACGAACGGAAACCGTGCCGAGCACGCCGCCGATCACAGGCCCGAGAATGAAACCGATGCCGAAACAGGCGCTGAGTAACCCGAAGACGCGGGTGCGCTTCTCCTCGGGGGTGATGTCGGTAAGGCACGCCGCAGCGACGGATGCGTTTGCCGCCGTCAGACCGGCAACGGCACGCCCGAGGAACAGCCACCAGAAGTCAGGTGCCCATGCCATGAAGGCGTAGTCGATCATCCCGCCCGCCAGCGAGATTAGCAACACAGGCCTACGCCCATAACGGTCGCTCAATGTTCCGAGGACGGGGGCGGCGAGAAACTGCAGCGCGGCATAAAGCGAGAGGAACGCGCCGTACCGCCAGCCGAGATCGGGCGTATGCGCCACGCAGCGCAGGAGTTCCGGCAGGATTGGCATCACAAGGCCCGTGCCGGCGGCATCGAGAACGACAACGGAGAGAATGGTCAAAAGCATCTTGTTCATAGCGCAAACTTATCATTGATAAGGAAGTTTATCGCTGATAAATTACGTTTCTGAAGCTGTCAATTGGAGATGCGATGAAAATCGACCAGGCCCAGATCGTCGACACGGCACTGACCATATTGAACGAAGTGGGCATCGACGGACTGTCGACGCGGCTGATCGCGCAGCGCCTCGGCGTGCAGCAACCGGCACTCTACTGGCATTTCAAGGGCAAGCAGAACCTGCTGGCGGCGATGAATATCGAGATGCTGAAGCGAAGCCATACGCGCCGCACTCCCCTTGCCGGCGAGACCTGGCAGGATTTTCTGCGCGCCAACGCTCGCAGCTTCCGTTCCGCCTTGCTCACATGGCGCGACGGCGCCCGCGTCCATGCGGGAACGGAGGCCGATCCCTCGGATCTCGACACGATCGAGATCCAGCTCGGCTGCCTGTGCGAGGCAGGCTTTACGCCGGGTCAGGCGCTGGAGCTGCAGATCGCGATCGGTCGCTATGTGGTGGGCTGCGTTCTGGAAGAACAGGCCGATGCGACAGACGCTTCGGAACGATCAGATCTGGACATCGCGGCTGAAAGCCATCCGAATCTTACCCAGGCGATCGCGCATTATCGTGCGAATGGGCACGAGGCATTTTTCGAGCGCGGCCTCGATTTGCTGATCCGCGGCGCCGAAACCACGAAATAACCCGCTGGCGCCACAAGGCCGGCAGGAACGATCCGAGCAGGTGGCCGCAGGCGCGTCATGCTTCGGCTTTAAACGTGCGCCCGAGATCCTGGCCAGTGCCGAAATAGTGCCGGAATACATAAAGCAGCGGGCTCCATCGGCTGGTGTCGATGTGGTTCGTGCCCGGGATGACAATGTCCCGATGCGCGTGAATGCGGATCACCTTCGTCTCGATGATCCAGAAGCCCTCCTGCCGTTCCGCGGGCCACTCGCCACCGGGAGCGTGCGAAGCGACGACCTCCGCTTCGAGTTGAATCGGGCATTCGGCTATGCGCAACGGACGGACAAGCTCGGACGCCTGCGGCGTAAAGCCCGATACATCAAACTTGTCGGCCTCGAAACGATAGCCGATCTTTTCCTTATGCGCGGGAACGGGATTGCGTCCTGTCGTCGGAGCAAGAGCCTCGATCTTCGGCCAAAGATCCGGAGAGGGGAAGTTCAACACCAGCTGCCGTTCGCGCATAGCGTTTTCCCGTCCCTTGCTCGTGGCTGTCAGGCCGAGAATCATGCGGTCGAATTGTGCCCAGGCCGAAGACATGGGCGAGATGTTTGTCGTGCCGTCGGCGTTGAGGCTCGTGATCAGCGCAACGGGTGTCCCGACATAGAGCACACTCGGCTTGATGACGATGTGTTCCCGTTCATGTTCGCTTGGCTTGGATTCGGCTGCGTTCGTCAACATTGCAAATTCTCCTTTTGGAATCGCAATGTAATCCTGCGGACGCAGGGAATAGTTCGATAACGGCCGAACTATGTAGCTCAGTTGGATGCCGGACTACGGGAACGTCCCACAGTAAATTCGTCACACCAATGTCATGCAGCTGTCATGTGCCGCCTCTACTCAGGCTTGTAGTTTTAGAAACGCTGATTTTTAAATGACAAGTGACACGAACCGGATCCAGACCGCCGTTTCGGCATCGGGATTGGAACTTCATTACGATAAGACGGCCGTTCTGCGCGGTATCGATCTTTCGCTCGCCAAAGGACGAACGCTGGCGCTGCTCGGCCCTTCCGGGTGCGGCAAGACGACTCTGCTCCGCCTGGTTGCCGGCCTACTTGCACCAGCGAAGGGCCAGATAGCTATTTCCGGCCAAGTGGTTGCCGATGCAGCATCGAACACCTTCGTACCACCGGAAAAGCGCAATCTCGGCATGGTCTTTCAGGACTATGCGCTTTGGCCGCATCTGACGGTTGGCGGCAATGTCTCCTTTCCGCTCGAAATGCGCGGTGTCTCGAAGGCCGAACGCGAGCAGCGCACGATGCGGGCGCTGGAACGCGTCGGCCTCGCGCCGCTCGCGCAACGACGCCCGAGCGATCTTTCCGGCGGCCAGCAGCAGCGCGTCGCGATCGCCCGCGCGATCGTCGCCGAGCCGCAGCTCATCCTGTTCGACGAGCCGCTCTCCAACCTCGATCGCGAACTGCGCGAAAACATGGTCGGTGAGCTTGCCGAGCTGATAGCCACGCTCGGACTGACGGCAATCTATGTCACGCACGATCACAGCGAAGCCCTGACGCTCGCAGACGAGGTCGCCATCATGCGGTCGGGCGAGATAGCCCAGCTCGCCTCGCCGGATATCCTGATCGAAAACCCGGCTTCGCCTGAAGTCGCCGAATTCCTGCGGCTCGGCAGCACGGCGCATCTGGAATGGCACGACAATGGCTGGCGGCTGGCCGGAAGCCCGCACGTTCTGTCGGGCGCAGCGCGCCCTGGACAGGAAAAGGCCAGAATCCTCATTCCGACGCGCGCCATCTCGATCGGCGAAAGCACCTGGCCAAGCCTGCCGGCGACGGCCTTGCGTTCGCATTTCCGGGGCGACGGTCACCTGGTCACCGCCGCACCGCACGGCACGACGGGCGTCGAACTGCAGGTTTTGAGCCCGATTAGGATCCGGCCGGGCGAACAGATCGGTCTTTCGGTCGATGCCGACAGCATCCTGTGGTTCTAGAGCAACTCCAGCGAAAGTGCGCAGCGGTTTTGCGCCAGGAGTTGCGTAAAAACAAAGAGATAGAGCCTTTCCGGATTTCGGAGAAAGCGAAAAGGCTCTAGCAGGAACATCACGAAGCCATAACGAGGAAGTCATGTTTAAATCGCTGAAAACAATTGCCATTTTTGCGCTGTCAACCACCCTTCTGGCAGGTGTCGCCCATGCCGATATCACCGTCTACACCGCCGGCCCGCAGAACCTCATCGACAAGCTTTCCGCCGGCTTCACCGCCCAGAGCGGCATCAAGGTGAATGTCTTTCAGGCGACGACCGGCAAGGTCATGGCACGCATCGAGGCCGAAGCCGCCAACCCCGTCGTCGACGTGCTGATCTCCGCATCCTGGGATACCGCAACCGATTTCGCCAAGCGCGGCTGGCTCGTCTCCTACACCAGCCCGAATGCCGAAAAGGTTCCGGCATTCCTGAAGAACGATACGGCAGTTGCCCAGGGCGTCTCGGCGCTCGGCATTGCCTGGAACACCAAGAGCGGCACGTCTCAGCCGAAGGAATGGGCCGATCTCGCCAAGCCCGAGTTCAAGGATCTCGTCAATATTCCCGATCCTGCCCAGTCCGGCTCCTCCTTCGAGCTGACGGCGGCCCTCGGCGGCAAGGACGACTATAAGCTCTTTAGGGAACTCAAGGGCAACGGCGCCATCATCGCCGGCGCCAATGCCGAAGCGCTGAACCCGGTGCTGCAGGGCGCCAAGGCCGCCGTCTTCGGCGCGGTCGACTACATCACCTTCGCCGCCAAGGCCAAGGGCGAAAGCATCGACGTCGTCTTCCCGCAGTCGGGCACCGTCATCGCGCCGCGCCCTGTCATGATCCTGAACTGGTCGAAGCATCAGGACGAAGCCAAGAAATTCGTCGACTACATGCTGTCGGATGCAGGCCAGAAGCTCGTTGCCGGCACCTTCCTGATGCCAGCCCGCTCCGACATACCGGCCTCGCGTCCCCTCGTCAGCGATCTCAAGCTGCTCGATTACGACCTCAACGCCGTCTACGGCAAGCGCAAGGAAATCCTGAAGCAGGTCGGCGATCTGTTCGGCAGCAAGTAGGGCTTTATACGATGAAGACGAAGGGAACAGGCGCTCCGATGCCGGCAGCGTGGCTCGCAGGCCTTGGGCTGATCATCATCGTCGCCTTTCCTTTCGCCGCCGTCGTGCTGCAGGCCATCTTTCCCTCGCTGGGGCAAGGCTCGTTTGCAGCGCCCTTTTCGGCCATCGGCAAGACACTGGCCGATGAAGCGCTTCTCGGCATGACCGCGAACACGGTCATTCTCGGTTGTGCCGTCGTTCTCGCCTCGGCCCTCGTCGCCGTTCCCCTCGGCGTGTTGCGCGCGCTTTACCGCATTCCCTTCGCGCCGCTGTGGGATGTGCTTCTGCTCACCCCCTTCATGATCCCGCCCTATATCGCCACGCTCGGCTGGATCATGACGCTGCAACCACGCGGCTATCTGGAGCAGCTTGCGGGTTTCAATCTCGCCTCTACCCTGTTCTCGCCGACGGGCATGACCGTGATCATGACCTTCAATACCTTTCCGGTCGTCTATTTCGCCGTCTCGCGCACGGTTGAGGCCGTCGGCGCCCGCTATGCCGATGTCGGTCGCGTCTTCGGTGCCTCGCCGGCACGCGCCTTCTGGCGCATCACGCTGCCGCTATCCGCCCCCGGCCTTGCCGCAAGCCTGCTGCTCGTCTTCGCCGCCGCCATCGAGGAATATGGTACGCCCGCAGCGCTTGGCCGCCGCGCAGGCTTCCAGGTTCTCGTCACCGGCATCGACACCCGCATCGGTGACTGGCCGATCGACCTGCCGGGCGCCGCCATCCTGTCGCTGACCCTCGTCATCATCTCGCTGATCGCATTCCTCATCCAGCGCTGGATCCTGTCGCGACGCTCCTACCAGACGGTGAGCGGCAAGCCGCAGAACAAGGATAAACGGCCCCTCGGCGCAATGACGGCGCCGGTCCTACTGGCCTTCGGCACCGTCTCGTTCCTCGCGACGGGCGTGCCTATGCTGTCGATCCTCGCCACCGCGCTGTCGAAGACGATCTCGCGCGGCCTCGTCGTCGGCAATCTCGGCGTCGACAATTTCGTGGCCGTCTTCGGCAACAGCGCCGGCGCACTCGGCGCGCTCGGCAACAGCCTGGCGCTTGGCATCGGCACCGCTGTCGTGACAGGCCTCATCGGCGTCACATCGGCCTATGCCGTCGTCAAGACGAAGATGCGCGGCCGCCTGCTGATCGACGTCATGACCGTACTGCCCAATGCCCTGCCCGGCATCGTCGTCGCCGTTGGCCTCATCCTTGTCTGGAACATGCCCGGCCTGCCCTTTACACCCTATAATACCGCCATCATCCTGCTGCTCGCCTACTGCTGCATTCTCCTGCCGCAGACGGCGCGCTACTCTTCGGCCGCTTTTCAGCAGATCGGCGACAATCTCGAGGCCGCCGCCCGCGTTGCCGGCGCCGGCACGCTGACGGTCTTCCGCCGCATTCTCCTACCGTTGGTGTTACCGAGCCTCGCATCCGCCATGCTTCTCGTCTTCGCGCTGGCATCGCGCGAGCTCGTGGCCTCCATCGTGCTGGCACCCGTCGGCATGCAGACTATCGCCACCTTCATCTGGCGGCAGTTCGAGCAGGGCTCCATCGGCCTCGGCATGGCCATGGCCTTCGTGACGATCATCATTACCACACTCATTCCGCTCGCTTTCCTCGCTCTTCTGCGCCGCAGCGGCCTTGTGGCCGAGTAGCAAGCTCAGTTATAATTTGCCGGCTAACGGTCTGCAAACCCCTCCTCGACACGCCCGGTCAAACCATCGTTCGAATGAACCCTGTCGGAAAATTGATATTTCTGCGCTAAGAGCGGTTCATGTTTACGCTCACGACCGCCAGCAGCCATTCCCAGGAGATCAAACGCAGCCGCTTTCTCGCGATAGCTGGCCCCGTGGCGGACGAGCAGGCCGCGAAGGACTTCATTGCCGAACATTCGGCTGCTGACGCCAACCACAATTGCTGGGCATGGCGGATGGGCCAGAACTATCGGTTCAACGATGACGGGGAGCCGAGCGGCACGGCAGGCAAGCCCATTCTGCAAGCGATCGACGGGCAAGAGCTGGACTGCGTTGTCGTCGTGGTCACTCGCTGGTTCGGCGGCGTCCTGCTCGGCAGCGGCGGGCTGATCAGAGCCTATGGCGGCACCGCCGCCCTCTGTCTTCAGGCTGCAGAGAAGATCAAAATCGTGCCCATGACCTCTGTCGGCATAGAGGTGCAGTTCTCCGATCTCGCCCTGCTGAAAGCCCGGCTTGCTGCCTCGCCAGGCACCTCCATAACGGCAGAGCAATTCATCTCCACCGGCGCCGTGCTGACCCTGAACATTCCCACGGCGAACGCCGACGACATCCTGCAAATGGTAACGGACCTAACGAGCGGCCGCGCGATGATCGACAGGAGTTGATGGATCATCGGTTCGAATGCCTTCCCATACCGCAACTGGAATATGCTGGCGCGCGTCGATCGGCAAATGGCGCCGCGATATGACCACCGCCAAATTCCACGGCGAAATCTCCCATCCCGCGACAGAACGGGATTCGGAAGGGATATCGACCTCAAACTCCTGCAGATCGCGCGGAAAAGGTATAAATTTCTCCAGAAGACGTCATTTCCTTCCACTTTTGGCAGCTCGTTCCCTTTTTCGATTTGCAGACATCCTTTTAGCGACCTACCCCATCCCAGTCTTCATCCGGCACAGCGAAGGAATATGCGATGGAAATCAAGGAAACGCCTGATCTGTGGGTCCTGCGCGCCAGGAAACGCCTGCGCATTCCCGATATCAAACAGGCCGCTCTTGAATATGCCCCGCAATTCGAAAAGCAGATCGCCGATTCCAGGCTAAAGGCCGCCGGCCCATGGCTCTTTGTCTCCCACAACCTGCCGAGAAACGGTAAGACATTCTTCGATTGGGAAATATGCCGCCCGGTAGAAAAACCAGAAGGCTATGACGGCGCCATGGAGCTTCACCATCTGGAGCCGATCATTGTGGCAAGCAAGATGCATCAGGGGTCGCTGCGGACCCTCTTTACCCAGGGCTATGCCCCCTTGGTCGCCGAAATCGAAATGTCCCGTCACATCTTTTCGGGCGAGAGCCGGGAAGTCTATCATGGCTGGAACGGCCCCGGCGCTTCTTACCAAAGGGTCGAAATTCAGTTCGGCCTCGCACGCTGACCCTTCGATCGCCATGGAAAATCGACGATTGCGCGTGCCAACCTCTCTACCGGACTGCCGGAAGGCGCGTTTTGAAGCGATGATATCTTGCGGATGCGCCGCATTTCAAATGCAGCCCACTCGATCACCCGATGTAGATCCGATTGACATTCTCTGCGATTGTGACACCGTTCCGCACGGTTGCTGACCTACCGTTTTGAGGCAAAATGACAAAACGATCGCAAGCAGTTATCACCACCGCCGAGGAACGCCAGCGCGACGGCTGGAACGATCCCGTTCATGGTGCCATCTCCTGGCACACGCTCTTGAGCAGTGACATCACCCCCACCGACAGCATGAGCGCCGGCATCGCCGAACTTTCCCCCGGCGGCGAACTGAAGCCGCATCGGCACGACCCATCGGAAATCTATTTCATCTTCGAGGGAACCGGCATCGTCCGGATCGACGGCCAGGAAACCACGGTCAAATCAGGCACGACAGTCTTCATCCCCGGCAACGCCGAACACGGCATCCGCAACGAATCATCCGCCAATCTGAAATTCTTCTACGTCTTCCCGACAGGATCATTTGCGGACGTGGTCTATCGCTTTCCGGAGAATTAAGGCGCTTCGGCCGCTTTCAGCAGCAAATGGCTTGGCAATTCAGGCAATGAGGGCCTAAAGAATGGCGGAGAGGGTGGGATTTGAACCCACGATACCCTTGCAGGTATGCCGCATTTCGAGTGCGGTGCATTCGACCACTCTGCCACCTCTCCGGTTATGCTGGTCGGCGCGTGTCTCAGCGCGGGCTGTCTCATAGCGACAGTCGGAGAGGATGGCAAGGGCGAATGTGAAAGCTTTTCATCCTTTCGCCTTGACAGATCAGGGACGCTTATATATCCGTGCGGCGCAATAGGTGTGGATAAGTCCGCGCCTTGCTGCCCTGCTTCTCGCAGGGCTTCACCGGCAGATATTTTTTGAAGGCATAAGCCTCCGGGATCCCTGCTAAATTTCGACTGATAAAAAGACGGCCGCTCGCCCCGATGGCGAGAGAGCCGGAACGAACATGAAAGGATAAAAAATGTTCGCAGTCATCAAGACCGGCGGTAAGCAGTACCGAGTGGCAGCAAACGACGTGCTGACCATCGAGAAGCTCGAAGTCACCGCTGGCGGCACCGTAGAATTCACCGAAGTCCTCGTTATCGGCGAAGGCGCCGACGCTGCGATTGGTGCTCCCTTCGTCAAGGGCGCTTCCGTCAAGGCCGAAGTGGTCGAGCACAACCGCGGCAAGAAGGTCATCGCCTTCAAGAAGCGCCGTCGTCAGAACTCGAAGCGTTCGCGCGGCCATCGCCAGCATCACACGGTTGTCCGCATCACGGACATCGTGGCTGCCAAGTAAGTAACGGGATCAAGGTTTAAAGGAGAACTCCAATGGCACACAAAAAAGCTGGCGGTTCCTCGCGCAACGGTCGCGATTCCGAATCCAAGCGCCTTGGCGTGAAGAAGTTCGGCGGCGAAGCCGTCATCGCAGGCAACATTATCGTGCGTCAGCGCGGCACGCAGTGGCACCCGGGTTCCAACGTTGGCCTCGGCAAGGATCACACGATTTTTGCGCTTACGGCGGGCAACGTGAACTACCGTACGAAGGCCAATGGCCGAGTGTACGTATCTGTAATGCCGAAAGCGGAAGCAGCGGAATAAGCCGGTAGCGCTCTAAAACAGCCGGCGTCTCATCGACCCGGCTGAGCGCATCAGGTTCAGTCCAGAAAACAGGGGAGATGGGACGCCATCTCCCCTTTTTCTTTACCCTCAACCAAGGAGGACTGAACCATGCAAGGCGAATTGTTAAGGGAAGGCCAATCGAGGTCTCCCGAAGAGCGGCTGAGGCCGGAACGGTTAAGGACCGATTGCCCTGTCTTACTGTCGGAAAGGCTCGTTCTGCGCGCGCCCCACGAAGAAGACATTGACGCCCTTGCCCATCTCGCCAACAACGCCAATGTCGCTACTATGGTATCGCGTATGCCGCACCCGTATACGACCAATGATGCCGCCGATTTCGTGCGACGCACGAAGCTTGGCGAGATTGGCAAGTGCGTCTATGCGATTACGAAAGCCGACAACGGCGCCTTTCTAGGATGTTGCGGCGTCGAGCCGACGGCCGATCCGGATACGGTCGAGATCGGTTATTGGCTGGGCGAACCCTACTGGAACCAGGGCTATACGACGGAAGCCGCCCATGCGCTCGTCGACATGGTCTTCCGTACCCGTGAGAACGTTGCCCAGATCGATGCCCGCTGCAGGGTCATGAACGTTGCCTCGCGACGGGTCGTGCAGAAGTGCGGCTTCCAGTTCCAGGGGTCCGGCCTTGCCGCGTCGCTCGCGCTCGGCAGCACCGTTCCGGTCGAATGGTACAGGCTCGACCGCAAGACCTGGATATCCTTGCGCAGCTGGGGAGGCATGAGATGAACGCGCTCGCCCTCAACCGCCGCAATGACAGGATGCTAATGCCAGGCCCGACGCCGGTTATCCAGACCGGACGGCTGACGTTGCGCCCGCACCGGCTGAGCGACGCCGACATGATCGCGGAATCGCTTTCCGATTTCGCTGTTACCCGCATGCTGGCGAGGGTGCCCGCACCCTATGACCGGCAGGATGCGCTGGACTGGCTGGTGGAGCACACCTCGAGCCTCGGCATCGATTGGGAACTGGCCATCACCGAACAGGATGATGCCCATATCGGCTGCGTCGGCATTGAACTCCGCCAAGGCCGCTGGCATCTCGGCTACTGGCTGAACCGCTTCTACTGGCGGCACGGCATCATGAGCGAGGCGGTCAAGGCCGCGCTCGAACGCTTTGCCCGCCGCATGCCCGAAGTCGCCATCCATTCCGGCGTCTTCGCCGACAATCCGGCGTCCCTCAAGCTGCAGCAGAAGCTCGGCTTCGAAATCACCGGTTGCTCGGAGATCTACAGCTTTGCCCGCAACACCATGGTTCCGCACATCGAAACCGTGTTGAAGCCTGGTGCGCTGCGGCTCTCGCAGGCGGCATGACATCTTGAAACCTGCTATCGCCGGCCTCGCCGGCGATAGCACAGCATCAATCGCGCTGTTCTTCATGTTCTGGCACGAAGACCGCACGATATTCTTTGACCTAAGCCCGAAGCGCCTATATCGAAGGCGACATGACGGGTAAACAGCCGGCCGATGTGCATTCACGGATGCACAAAGGACGGCGGAAATCGATAAAGAGCGCATAGGCTTTTCCGACTCCCATTCGATCCGAAGGGATATGCGCCGACACCGGGTGACGGACGTAAGATGAAATTTCTCGATGAAGCAAAAGTCTATATTCGCTCAGGCGATGGCGGCGCAGGCAGCGTCTCCTTCCGGCGCGAGAAATTCATCGAATTCGGCGGCCCGGACGGCGGCGATGGCGGCCGCGGCGGCGATGTGTGGGTCGAGGCCGTCAACGGCCTCAACACGCTGATCGACTTTCGTTATCAGCAGCATTTCAAGGCCACGATCGGCATGCACGGCATGGGCAAGAACCGCGCCGGTGCCAAGGGTGCCGACGTGACGCTGAAGGTTCCAGTCGGCACGCAGATCTTTGAGGAAGACGGCGAAACCCTGATCTGCGATATCACACAGGAAGGCCAGCGCTTTCGCCTGGCGCCGGGCGGCAATGGCGGCTTCGGCAACGCCTATTTCAAATCCTCGGTCAACCAGGCCCCGGACTGGGCCAATCCCGGTCTGCCAGGCGAGGAAAAGACCCTCTGGCTGCGGCTGAAGCTGATCGCAGATGCCGGCCTCGTCGGCCTGCCGAATGCCGGAAAGTCGACCTTCCTTGCCGCTGTCAGCCGCGCGCGGCCGAAGATCGCCAATTATCCGTTCACAACTCTGCACCCCAATCTCGGCGTCGCCACCATCGACGGCCAGGAATTCGTGCTGGCCGACATTCCGGGTCTGATCGAAGGCGCGCATGAAGGCGTCGGCATCGGCGACCGTTTCCTCGGCCATGTAGAGCGCACCCGCGTGCTGCTGCATCTGGTCTCTGCCCAGGAAGAGAAGGTCGGTAAGGCCTACAAGACCGTCAAGCACGAGCTTGAGGCTTACGGCAACGAGATCCCAGACAAGCCGGAAATCGTCGCACTGTCGCAGATCGATGTCGTCGACGAGGAAACGCTGAAGAAGAAGACGCGCGAGCTGGCCCGCGCCTGCGGCCGGACGCCCTTCCAGATTTCCGCCATCACGGGGCGCGGCATGACCGAAGTGCTGCGCGCGCTGCGCGACGTCATCGTCGAAGCCAATTCAGGCGAGGCGGACAAGCCGGCCAAGGCACCCAAGGTGCGGCACCGTGACATGCATCTCTCCGACGATACCGGTGAGGATGAAGACGAGGACCAGCAGGGATGACTGCCCGCAAGCCGCTCGACCGTTACCGCCGTATCGTCATCAAAATCGGCTCTGCTCTCCTGGTCGATCGCAAGACCGGCTTGAAGAAATCCTGGCTCGACGGCATGTGTGCCGACATCGCCGCATTGAAGGCCAAGGGCATCGATGTCCTAGTCGTTTCCTCGGGCGCCATCGCGCTCGGCCGCTCCGTGCTCGACCTGCCTTCCGGCGCGCTGAAGCTGGAGGAAAGCCAGGCGGCAGCGGCTGTGGGCCAGATTTCGCTTGCCCGCGCCTGGTCGGAGAGCCTGTCGTATGACGATATCGTTGCCGGGCAGATCCTGCTTACGCTCGGCGACACCGAAGAGCGCCGCCGCTACCTGAACGCCCGCGCTACCATCAACCAGCTTCTGAAGATCGGTGCGGTGCCGATCATCAACGAGAACGATACGGTCGCGACCAGCGAAATCCGCTATGGCGACAATGATCGCCTCGCCGCGCGCGTCGCCACCATGACCGGCGCCGACCTTCTGGTACTGCTGTCGGACATCGACGGCCTTTATACCGCCCCGCCGCACCTCGATCCGCAGGCGAAGTTCCTCGATACGATCCCAGATATCACGCCCGAAATCGAAGCCATGGCCGGCGGCGCCGCCTCCGAGCTGTCGCGCGGCGGCATGCGCACGAAGATCGACGCCGGCAAGATCGCAACCGGTGCCGGCTGCGCCATGATCATCGCTTCGGGCAAGACCGACCGGCCGCTGAACGCGATCGAAAGCGGCGCCCGCTCCTCCTGGTTTGCACCGTCAGGCACGCCCGTCACCGCCCGCAAGACCTGGATTGCCGGGCAGCTGCAACCGGCCGGCGAATTGCATGTCGACGACGGTGCCGTCACCGCGCTTGGTGCCGGCAAGAGCCTGCTGCCTGCCGGTGTGCGCAGCGTCGTCGGCCAATTCAGCCGCGGCGATACAGTCGCCGTCATCGGACCCTCCGGCCGCGAAATCGCCCGGGGCCTTGCCGGCTACGATGCCGAAGAGGCCCGCCAGATCACCGGCCGCAAATCGGCTGACATCGAGGCGATCCTCGGCTATGCCGGCCGCGCCGCCATGGTGCATCGCGACGACCTCGTCATGACCGCGTCCGTCAAGGCGAAGGCCGAGAAGTCGAAGAAGGATGAAGCTCATGCTTGATACTGTCGCACAAAGCCCCGACATCGATGCGCTGATGAATGACATCGGCCGCAAGGCCCGGGCTGCGTCGCGACCGTTGGCCTTTGCTTCGACGGAAAGCAAGAACAAGGCGTTGAACGCCATGGCGGATGCTATTCTTGCTCATGAGGATCATATCCTCTCTGAAAACGCTAGGGATCTGAAGGATGTCGAGGGCACGGATATGCTCGCCTCCTTCGTCGATCGTCTGACGCTGAACGATAAGCGCATTGCCGAAATGGCCGAAGGCATTCGCGCCATTGCCGCGCTCAACGATCCGGTGGGCGAAGTCATCGCCACCTGGGATCGACCGAACGGGTTGAAGATCGAGCGCATCCGCACGCCGCTCGGCGTCATCGGTGTCATCTTCGAAAGCCGCCCGAACGTAACGGCCGATGCCGGTGCGCTGTGCCTGAAGGCCGGCAATGCTGTGATCCTGCGCTGCGGCAGCGATTCCCGCCGCTCCTCGCAGGCGATCCATGAGTGCCTTGTCGAAGGGCTGAAGACTGCCGGCCTGCCGGAGCATTCAATCCAGCTCGTGCCCGTCAGCGATCGCGCCGCCGTAGGCGCCATGCTGCGTGGCCTTGAAGGCAACATCGACGTCATCGTGCCGCGCGGCGGCAAGAGCCTCGTCGGTCGCGTGCAGACCGAGGCGCGCGTACCGGTCTTTGCCCACCTGGAAGGCCTTTGCCACCTCTATATCGATGCCTCGGCCGATCTCGACATGGCGAAATCCATCGTCGTCAACGCCAAGATGCGCCGCACGGGCATATGCGGTGCCGCCGAAACGCTGCTGGTCGATTCCAAGGTCGCCTCCACCCATCTGAAGCCGCTGCTTGACGGACTTGCCGCCGCAGGCTGCGAAATCCGCGGCTCCGCCGAGGTCCTCAAGCTTGAACCCAATGCAAAGGCGGCAACGGAAGAGGACTGGTCGACGGAATATCTGGCGCCGATCATCTCGGTCGCGCTGGTGGACGGCATTTCAGGTGCAATCGCCCATATCGGCAAATATTCGTCGAACCATACCGAAGCCGTGATTGCCGAGGATCCGGCCGTCGTCGAACGCTTCTTTACCGAGATTGATTCGGCAATTCTGCTGCACAATGCCTCGACGCAATTTGCCGATGGCGGCGAATTCGGCATGGGCGCGGAAATCGGCATCGCCACCGGCAAGATGCATGCCCGCGGGCCTGTTGGCGTTGAACAACTCACCTCTTTCAAATATCGCGTGCGCGGCACCGGACAGATACGGCCCTGACGTGCTGACGGAAGAGGTCGATCAACGCTATCTGCGCATGCCCCATGCCGAGCGCGGCATGGTGGTCGGTCTTTTCGGCGGCTCCTTTAACCCGCCGCATCGCGGCCATGCGCTCGTGGCCGAGATCGCTTTGCGCCGGCTCGGCCTCGACCAGCTCTGGTGGATGGTGACGCCAGGCAACCCGCTGAAGAGCCGCAATCATCTGGCGCCGCTTGCCGAGCGTATCGCGCTCAGCGAACAGATGCTTCACGATCCGCGCATCAAGGTGACGGCCTTCGAGCAGAGGCTGGGCATGAGCTATACGGCCAATACGCTCGCGCATGTGAAGGCGCGCAACAAGCATGTGCATTTCATCTGGATCATGGGCGCCGACAGCCTGAACACATTCCATCGCTGGCAGAAGTGGCAGGAAATCGCCCGCACCTTCCCGATCGCCGTCATCGACCGGCCAGGATCGACACTCTCCTATCTCTCGGCCAAGATGGCCAAAACCTTCCACTATGCCCGCGTCGACGAAGACGACGCCCGCGTGCTCTGGAAGAAGCGCGCACCAGCCTGGACCTTCATTCACGGGCCGCGCTCGGCGCTCAGCTCGACAGCCTTGCGCGCGGCGCAATAAAGCATTCTCAGGAAAAATGCGCGGCGATTTTCCGTCCGGAATGCGCAAAAACAAGAAGGCAGAGTTTTTCTGCGCTTCGAGGCAAAGCACTGTCTGACTGATTTTTCGGAAAGATCGGAAAAATAAAAAGCCCGACGCGGGAGGAGGATGCGTCGGGCTTTAAACCTGATCAGCAACTGGGAGGAGGAGAGTTGCCGATCCATATCGAACGGCATTGGGAGGAGGAGATCGCCGTTTCGATGCTTATGTTTTAGCAGATTTTACCGATTGATAAATGATTGATTGCGCAATGCAGCAATGCGAAAGACGCATGCCTTGAAAACATACTTGCCCAAAATTCGCTTCTTTTACCAGCTGCATGCCATCTGAGCTTCGATAGTGACACCATGCGCCTGACGAGAAAGTCCTAGAATCCGCGATTTATAACGTTACATCTCATTTCGTGAGCGTTCGCCAAACTTATGGGCGAATAAAGCCATGCATTTTCGCAATGCCCGATCGGATTTATATGCGTCGCAAAATAGAGAACCCATAAATTTCGTGGGGTTGGGCGACGATCAAGCGATATATTTTTCCAAACACATCCCTAGCCAAGCTTCGCGCGTCGTTATATCTCTCGAAACATGTCGACATCTTTGGGGAGAAATAAGATGGCTACCAGCCGACGCCAATGGATCAAGCTTGCAACCGCCGCACTGTCAGCCGCGTGGCTCGGGCTTTCGGTCACACCGACCTTTGCCGCCGACAAGATCGTGGTCTTCGCCGCTGCAAGCATGAAGAACGCGCTCGACAATGCCGATGCCGCCTTCACCAAGGAAACCGGCAAGGAAGTCACCGTCTCCTATGCCGCAAGCGGTCCGCTCGCCAAGCAGCTTGAAAATGGCGCACCGGCCGACATCTTCATTTCCGCCGACACCAACTGGATGGATTATGTCGCCGGCAAGAAGCTGATCAAGGACGACAGCCGCGTCAATCTTCTCGGCAACAAGCTCGTTCTCGTTGCCGCCAAGGACAAGGCCAAGCCGGTCGAGATCAAGCATGGCCTCGATCTGGCCGCCCTGCTCGGCGATGGCCGCCTGGCGATCGGCCAGCCGGAATCGGTTCCGGCCGGCAAATACGGCAAGACCGCGCTGGAAAAGCTCGGCATCTGGCCGTCTGTTGAAAAGAAGGTCGCCGGCGCCGAAAGCGTGCGCGCCGCACTCGCGCTGGTTTCGCGCGGCGAAGCGCCTTATGGCATCGTCTACCAGACCGACGTCTCCGCCGATCCGGGCGTTGCGGTCGTCGGCACCTTCCCAGCAGACAGCCATCCGCCGATCGTCTATCCGGTCGCCATCACTGCCAGCAGCAAGAACCCGGACGTGCAAGCCTATTTCGATTATCTGAAATCGGCTAAGGCTGTTCCCTTCTTCGAGCATGAGGGTTTCACGGTCCTGAAGCGATAAATATCATCGCTGGAGATCTTTTCGCATTTACGCAATTCCGGGCGAAAAACTGCTATGCACTTTTCCTGGAATCGCTCCAGGCATCCGGGATAGGGAAAGAACCCAGGCTCGCCGGTTCATGGCGAGCCTGATTTGTTTCAAGAGGCAGGATTTGGACGCATTAGGTTTGAGCAGCGACGAATGGACGGCCATTGAGCTGAGCCTGCGCGTTTCTGTCGTCGCCATGCTGGTGAGCCTGCCCTTCGGAATTGGCGCGGCATATCTGCTCGCGCGTGGCCGCTTCTGGGGCAAATCGATTCTCAACGGCTTCATTCACCTGCCGCTGATCCTGCCGCCCGTCGTCACCGGCTTCGTTCTTCTCGTTCTCTTCGGCCGTAAGGGACCGATCGGCGCGCTATTCGAACAATATCTAGGCCTCGTTTTCTCGTTTCGCTGGACAGGAGCCGCACTTGCCTGCGGTGTGATGGGCTTTCCACTGATGGTGAGAAGCATCCGTCTGTCTATCGAGGCCGTCGATCGCAAGCTGGAGGAAGCCGCGGGTACGCTGGGCGCCAGTCCCCTCTGGACCTTCGTGACTGTGACATTGCCGCTGATCCTGCCCGGCATCATCGCCGGCATGATCCTCTCCTTCGCCAAGGCCATGGGCGAGTTCGGCGCCACCATCACCTTCGTCTCCAATATTCCCGGCGAGACACAAACCTTGTCGTCCGCTATCTACACCTTCACCCAGGTTCCTGGCGGTGATGCCGGCGCCATGCGGCTCACCATCGTCGCCGTCATCATTTCCATGGCGGCCCTGCTCGCCTCGGAGTTCCTGGCCTATCTCGCCGGCCGGAGGGTGGATTTCGAATGACGCTCACGGTCGATATCCGCCACCGCCTCGGGGCATTCTCGCTGCAGGCCTCCTTTACCTCCGATGGCGGCGTGACGGCCCTTTTCGGACGCTCTGGCTCCGGCAAGACATCAATTGTTCGCATCATTGCCGGCCTCACCCGGCCTGATTACGGCTGCGTCAGCCTAAATGACACGGTGCTTGCCGATTCTGAGAAGCAGATCTTCATCCCCCGTCACCGCCGCCGCTTCGGCTACGTCTTTCAAGAGGCACGGCTATTCCCGCACCTCTCGGTGCGCCAGAACCTCAATTACGGCCGCTGGTTTGCCCCAAAAGGCGAACGAAACGAGAGCTTTGACGGCGTAGTGGATCTCCTCGGCATTGCCGCGCTACTCGATCGACGCCCGGCAAAACTCTCCGGCGGTGAGAAGCAGCGAGTCGCGATCGGCCGCGCCCTGCTTTCCTCTCCCCGCCTCCTACTGATGGATGAACCGCTTGCCGCACTGGACGAAGCACGAAAGGCGGAAATCCTTCCCTATCTCGAGCGGTTGCGCGACGAGACCAAGATCCCGATCATCTATGTCAGCCACTCGATCGCCGAAGTGGCGCGCCTGGCCAACCGCGTCGTCGTCATGCGCGACGGCAAGGTCGAGACGATCGGCGCCGCCGTCGATGTCTTCAGCCAGCTATCGGGACCGCTGGCCGCCGACCGTCGCGAAGCAGGCGTCCTGTTGGAAGGCCGCGTGGAATCGATGGACGAGCGACATCACCTGACAATCGTTACGTTGAAGACGGCAAAACTCTTCGTCCCGAGCCAGGCGGCGACTGTCGGCAAGACGGTGCGCGTCCATATTCCCGCCCGTGACGTCATGCTGGCGACAACACGGCCGGAGGGCCTGAGCGCGCTCAACATTCTCGATGGCACGGTGTGTGACATCGGCATCGCCGCCGATGGAACTGCGGAGGTCAAGGTCGATTGCGGCGGCGATATCGTAACGGCCCGCATCACGCAGTTTTCGGCCGAGCGGTTGGGATTGAAGACCGGCCTGCCGATCCATGCCGTTATCAAGACGGTGGCGCTGGAGCACTAGGACGGCTCAAGCCTTGTCAGGCAGCGCCTTCGCTGCGCTACGATTGGCCTCAAGCCAGTCCAGATCGTCGGCGATGGCAGTACGCAACATCGTTTCCATGCTGCGAAAACGCCGAAGCAATTCCTCCCCGAACGGCGTCAAAGCAGCGCCGCCGCCCTTCTGGCCGCCGCGTTGCGATTCTACGACGGGCTCCCGGAACATGTGGTTTAGTTCGCTGATGAGCATCCAGGCCCGCCGATAGGACATATCCATGGCGCGACCGGCAGCCGAAATCGAGCCGGTCTTCTGAATATGTTCCAAAAGTTCCATTTTGCCGCGCCCAAGCCGGTCTTGCCCCGAAAAGCTGATGCGGAGGATGGGCTTCAACGATGGCTGTGGGGCATCTGTCATGGCATCTACGGTGAGTTGGTCTGAATATTCTATACGCGTGCTTCGTCCGGCTGTACATGCTGACGGGAAATGGACAAGCGAAAGCTGCGGCCTATCTGAACTTCGATGCAAAAGCGTTTCGCGCACGGGCAAGGAATGCGCGAACCTTCACCTTGCAGGATTGGAGAGGCGATGCCGGCCTATATCATCTCCGATGTCACGATCAGGGATACCGAAGCCTTCCAGACCTACCGGACCCGCGCGGCCGCTTCCATCGCCCGACATGACGGACGCTATGTCGTTCGCGGCGACTCGATCGAACAATTGGAAGGCGATTGGTCGCCGCGGGCGATTGTGATCGTGGAGTTTCCGGATCTGGAACGTGCCAGAGCCTGGTATCGTTCGTCGGAATACACGCATGCTCTGGAAGCGCGCGATCGGGCACTTAGCCGCAACCTTATTCTGGTCGACGGGGTGGGCCAGCAAGGCTGAATTCGGCCTTCGGCGCAGATATTCACCTACATCTGGTGCAAAACTGCCCAAGTCGGCCACAAATCCTTGTCTTAGCCCCCTCAAGACCACGACTTGCGTCTTGAAACCTTTATACAATGATGCCTATCTTTGTAGCGTGATCGACTCAGATCGCGTATGTGCATGTTCTGTTACTCAAGGAAGGAAGAGCACTGACAACAGTACACGCCAAGGGAAGAACGCCCGTCGTTGTCCCGAAGAGCCCGGAACGTGGCGCCGATGCCGCTGCCCGCGCCCTGCAAGCCGTCCTCGTAAGCCTCGAGGACTCCAAGGCCGAAAATATCGTCACCATCGACATTGCTGGCAAATCCGCACTTGGAGACTACATGGTCGTCGTCTCCGGTCGCTCGAGCCGCCATGTCCTGGCGATTGCCGACCATCTTATGACCGATCTCAAAGACGAGGGCTTCGGCAATGCCCGCGTGGAGGGTCTGGATGGCGGTGACTGGGTGTTGATCGACACCGGCGACATCATCATTCATGTCTTCCGTCCCGAGATTCGCGAGTTCTACAACATCGAAAAGATGTGGGCAGCACCCGATCTCGATGAAGGCACGCTGCACTAACAACCTTACGGTCCTTTCCCGGCCCCGGTTGGCAGCTTTAGATAGCCGGACATGATCGCCCGGCAAGAGTTTTGTTTTGTGCCGCCATAATGACGGATATGCTTGGGAGCGGGAATGCGGATAGGTCTTTTTGCGGTGGGACGGCTGAAAGCCGGCCCTGAAAAGGATCTTGCGGCTCGCTATCTCGACCGTTTCGCCAAAGCCGGGCCGGCCATCGGCCTGGAAATGGCGCGCATGACCGAGGTTACCGAAAGCCGTGCTTCCAATAGCGAGACCCGCAAGCGCGAAGAGGCGGGCCTGCTGCAAAAGGCGCATCCGGAAGGCGGCGTCCTTATCCTCCTCGATGAACGCGGCAAGGCTTTGGACAGCGAAGCCTTCGCCGCCATGCTCGGCACGTTCCGCGATCAGGGCAAGCGCGATCTGACGATCGCGATCGGCGGCGCCGACGGTCTCGCCCCCTCCCTTTACGACAAAGCCGACATGACCATATGCCTCGGCAAGCTCACCTGGCCGCATCAGCTTGTGCGCATTCTTATTGCCGAACAGCTCTACCGCGCCGTGACCATCCTCTCCGGCCATCCCTACCACCGGGTGTGACTGCCAAACTCAACGTCGAAAACAGTTTGGCTTTCGGGCTTTTTGCGTTAACGAAACGCTCACACAGGCGTGTTTTGATTCCCGCCTCAAAAGTGACGATGCTTCCTGGATGATCGCGGCAAATGAGCTTATTTTCGCGCGATCCGAAGGGACCAGGCCGAACCGACTGGATGAGAAAAGCTCTGCCCATGCTCCCCCGCTTTCTGCTGCCTACCCTGGCGGCATGCCTGGGCGCGGGCATCTATGTCGCGGGGCCACTATCTCTCCGGGACATGGCCCTCGCGCAGGAAGCCGGCAGCGGGGCGGCACAAGCACCCGACGACCGCCCTTTGACCGGAGCATCGACGCCTGCGCAACCAGCTCCCGACCCTGCAGCCGAGCTTGCCCGCAAGCGGGATGAGACGCGCTCACAGCTCGAGCAATTGTCAAAGACGATCAATCTGTCCTCCGACAAGACCAAGGAACTGGAAGACAGCATTGCTTCGCTCGACAAGAGCACGGCAAGCCTTCGTCAGGCGCTGATCGACAGCGCTGCCCGCCGCAAGGACCTGGATCGCAAGATCCAGCAAAGCGAAAAGACGCTGACGGACCTGGCAATCAAGGAAGACAAGATCCGCGCCTCTCTGCACGAGCGCCGCGCGTTGCTCGCCGAAGTTCTGGGGGCGCTGGAGCGCATGGGCCGCAATCCGCCGCCGGCGCTGCTGGTGACGCCGGACGATGCACTCGCCTCAGTGCGCAGCGCCATCCTGCTCGGAGCCGTCGTGCCCGGAATGCGCAAGGAGACGGACCAGCTGATTGCCGACCTCACGAGCCTGAGCAAGTTGCATGCCGACACTGCAGCCGAAAAGGCCGGCCTTACCATCACCATGACCAACGGTCTGGAGGAGGAGCGGCGCATGGACCTGCTGATCGCAGAGAACGACAAGCACAGCAGGGAAAATTCAGCCCAGCTCGAGGCCGAGCGCAAGCGGGCGGAGGAGCTGGCAGGCCAGGCGACAAGCCTGGAGGGCCTCGTCGCCTCGCTCGAAAGCCAGATCGGCTCGGTTCGCGATGCCGCCGCCGCCGCCCGCGCGGAGGAAGCGCGGCGGGCACTGCTGACGGATCAGCAACGGGAGCAGGCAAAGGCACTGGCCGAGAGCGGCGTGCCCGATAAAAACCGCATTACCCCCGCATATGCCTTCACCGACCTTAAGAAGAAGTTGGAGCTGCCCGTGGCGGGCGATACTCTCCGCCAGTTCGGCGACGACGACGGCACGGGCCACACGGCGATGGGATTGACCATCGCGACAGGCCCTAATGCGCTCGTCACCGCTCCCGCCGATGGTACGGTCGTCTATGCCGGCGCGTTTCGCAGCTACGGCCAGATGATCATCCTGGATACGGGCGACGGCTATCACATGGTGCTGTCGGGCATGGACGCGATCAAGACACGCCCCGGCAGATTTGTCTTCGCCGGCGAGCCGCTCGCGGCGATGGGCCAGAAAAGAGTCGCGAGTGCGACCGCATTGGCGCTGGAAACGGACCGGCCAACGCTTTACATTGAATTCCGAAAAGATGGGAAGCCGGTCGATTCTCGACCGTGGTGGACCTCCAAAGACACTGGAAAGGCACGCAATGATACGTAGGGCTTCTCTTGTTCTCGTCGGCGCATTGATGGGTGCGACGGCGATGGGCGTTATCTACACGGCGGTGGCGCCGGCCGAAGCCGCGGGAACGTCCACCTACAAGGAATTGTCGATTTTCGGCGACGTCTTTGAACGCGTTCGCGCCCAGTATGTGACGCCGCCCCAGGAAGACAAGCTGATCGAAGCCGCCATCAATGGCATGCTGACGTCGCTCGACCCGCATTCCAGCTACATGAACGCCAAGGATGCCGAGGACATGCGCACCCAGACCAAGGGTGAATTCGGCGGTCTCGGCATCGAAGTCACGATGGACAACGATCTCGTCAAGGTCATCACCCCGATCGACGATACGCCCGCCGCCAAGGCCGGCGTCCTTGCTGGCGACTACATCACCGCCATCGACGGCCAGTCGGTCCGCGGCCTGAAGCTGGAAGATGCCGTCAACAAGATGAAGGGTGCGGTCAAAACCCCCGTCAAGTTGACCTTGATGCGCAAGGACGTCGATAAACCGATCGAGCTCACCATCGTTCGTGACGTGATCGCCATTGCTGCCGTCAAGTCGCGCGAGGAAGGCGGCAATGTCGGCTATATCCGCATCATCTCCTTCACGGAAAAGACGACACCGGATCTCGAAGCCGCTATCGCCAAGATCAAGAAGGATATCCCGGCCGACAAGCTCAAGGGCTATGTCCTCGACCTGCGCCTCAACCCCGGCGGTCTGCTCGACCAGGCAATCAATGTCGCCGACGACGTGCTGGAGCGTGGCGAGATCGTTTCGACTCGCGGCCGCAACCCGGACGAAACCCGCCGCTTCAACGCAACTCCCGGCGATCTGACGGACGGCAAGCCGATGATCGTGCTGATCAACGGCGGTTCGGCCTCGGCTTCGGAAATCGTTGCCGGCGCGCTTCAGGATCTGCGTCGCGCCACCGTGCTCGGCACGCAGTCCTTCGGCAAGGGCTCGGTCCAGACGATCATCCCGCTCGGCGACGGCAACGGCGCGCTTCGTCTGACGACGGCGCTCTACTACACGCCGTCGGGCCGCTCGATCCAGGGCACCGGCATCACCCCCGACATCAAGGTCGACCAGCCGCTGCCGGACGACCTGAAGGGCAAGCTGACGTCCGAAGGCGAATCCAGCCTGCCGGGCCACATCAAGGGCCAGAGCGAAACGGACAAGGGCTCCGGCTCTTCGGCCTACATACCGCCGGACCCGAAGGACGACATCCAGCTCAACTACGCGCTCGACCTGCTGCGCGGCAACAAGACCGATCCGGCCTTCCCGCCGAATCCGGAAAAGGCGGTTTCCTCCAAGTAAGGATAGGCGCCGGGCTGGAAACAGACCCGGCGCTTTCACTATGGGGAGAGCGGAACCCGCGTATCGTTCCGCTCTCCTTGATCGAACAAGCGCGGCTTGTTCTAAAATTGTTTCGATGATGTTTTGATAGTTTGAGCCTGGGCCAGGATTTTCCATTGCGGTAACCGCTGGAAAACGGAATGCTCGGAGCCGGAACAAATTCCCGCTTTGGGGTGGATACGGACTTTGGGAACGGATTTGCATGCACCGCTGGGACAGAACCGCGGCCCCGGCCGTCAGCGGAGACCCCCGCCCTTCGGGCGCATTCTCGGCGGCGTCTGTCTGATCACGATTGCCGGTTTCTCACTTTACTCAGCCCTGATGCGCGACGATCTCAAGAAAACCCAGCCGATCGAGACGGCCAAAAAGGAAGATGCAGCTCCGCCGGCCGACGCCAAGCCGGCCACCAACGGCACGAGCAGCCTGACACAGGTAGACCCGCAATCGGGAGCGAATACAACACGTGTCGTCAACGATGACGGCTCGGTCGTCACCATGTTCAGCCCGAGCAATCGTGACGGCAATGGACCGGTCCTGATCAACGCCAATCAGGTCGGCCAGGATCCCCGCATGGCGGCGACACCGAACGACAGCCTGCTGGAGGATTCCCCCTTCGGCAAGCTGCCGATCGTAGGTCCAAGCGGCTTGAGAGCGATGGATCAATATGCCCGACCCTGGTCCGGTGCCCGCGGTACGCGCGTCGCCATCGTCGTCAGCGGCCTCGGTCTCAGCCAGACGGGAACGCAGCGCGCCATCGAAAAACTGCCGGAAGAAATCACGCTCGCCTTCGCCGTCAGCGGTAACAGCCTACAGCGCTGGATGCAGGACGCACGGCGCGGCGGCCATGAAATCCTCATCCAGGTTCCCTTCGAGCCCTTCGATTATCCCGGCAACAATCCGGGACCGGACACGTTGCTGACATCGCTGTCTGCTACGAAGAATGTCGATAACCTGCACAAGGCGATGGGCAAGACTACGAACTATACCGGTATTATGAACTATCTCGGCGGTCGTTTCCTCGCCAACCCCGGCGCGATGGAGCCGGTGCTGCGCGACATCGGCAAACGCGGCCTGCTGTTCCTCGACGACGGCTCGTCGGCGCAGTCCAAGTCCGGAACGCTCGCCAAGACGCTGGAGGTGCCGCACGCCTTTGCCGACGTCCAGCTCGATGGTGAATTGCAGCAGGACGCGATCATGAGGAAGCTCGATGAGCTTGAGCGCATTGCTCGTCGCAACGGCTCGGCGATCGGCGTCGCTTCGGCTTTCGACGAGAGCGTCGACTCCATCAGCAAGTGGAGTGAAGAGGCCGCCATGCGCGGCATTGAAATCGTCGCGGTTTCGGCGCTTGCCAACGACCCGAAACGCCCCTGATTCATTGGAGATATAGATGAGCAAGCCGCAAACGCCCGCCCAAGCGTCCGTAAGAGCCGAAGACCTGCCCTATCGCCCCTGCGTCGGCATCATGATCCTGAACCAGGACGGCCTGGTCTGGGCCGGCCGACGCATCCCGGACGGCAATTCCGAATATGACGGCTCGCCGCAGCTCTGGCAGATGCCGCAGGGCGGCATAGACGATGGCGAAGACCCGCTAAAGGCGGCCTACCGCGAACTCTATGAAGAAACCGGCATGAAGACGGTGACGCTGCTGGCGGAAGCGAAGGAGTGGATCAATTACGATCTGCCACCGCAGCTGATTGGTATCGGCCTCAGAGGGAAATATCGCGGCCAGACCCAGCGCTGGTTTGCCTTCCGCTTCGATGGCGACGAAAGCGAAATCGCCATCAACCCGCCGCCGGGCAGCCATGAACCCGAATTCGATGCCTGGGAGTGGAAGCCGATGGCAACGCTGCCAGGGCTGATCGTTCCCTTCAAGCGCTCGGTCTACGACAAGGTCGTTGCCGAGTTCCAGCATCTGGCGGGCTTGAAGGCCGAAGACTGACGAAAAAGACCGGCCGCCGGGAAGGGCGGCCGGATCTGTGATGGCAACTATTATTCGGCGGAATCCGCGGAGTCGGCGTTGAGCTGGCCGTACTTGGCCTCGCCGATCTTTCCGAGAAGCTCAAGCTGGGTTTCCAGGAAGTCGATATGGCCTTCCTCGTCTGCCAGGAGTTCTTCGAACAGCTTCATCGAGATATAGTCGCCGGCATCGTGACAGATATCGCGTGACTTCTTGTAGGCGGTACGGGCATCGTATTCGCCGGCGAGATCGGCTTCCAGCACTTCCTTGACGTTCTGGCCAATGCGCAATGGCGCCAGCGTCTGCAGGTTCGGATGGCCTTCGAGGAAGATGATGCGTGCAACGAGACGGTCGGCGTGCTGCATCTCTTCGATGGATTCGGCACGCTCTTTCTTGGCGAGCTTGGTGTAGCCCCAGTCCTCAAGGAGCCGGTAGTGAACCCAATATTGGTTGACTGCGCCAAGCTCAAGGAACAGCGCTTCGTTAAGCCGCTCGATGACTTTTTTGTCGCCTTTCAATGTCCGCTCTCCTGTTTTCTTCGTGGAATTTCTTCAGGCGGGACATGAAATCAAATATTTCGGCTTCCGTCGAGTGGCGACGGGCGTGATAATCCTCGGTTGTCTTAATAATGATATCAACCACATTCGGGAAACAGCCGCAGCAGCGGCCGCGCTTCGACATGGCGTGATAGACTTTTGCCGGGACGATGAGCTGCCAACAGTCCTGATCGAGGAGTTCGGTGATGACCTCCCGGATTTCCTTGTCGGTGATGTAATTACAACTGCAAACCAGCATTCTTCGTCAGCCCGTCAAACATGACATCCGCTGTCTTGTTATCTGCTAAAGAAGACGCCCTTTGTCAAGAAAGAAACGATTCGTTTTGACCCCACCCAGGGGCAACCTGCCTTCCGCCCCTGAGAGACGAAAGGCGGATTCCTAATGAAAATTGCGACCCCGCGGCATGACTCTTGCGGTTTCCATACCATTGCTGCGGCCTTCCGCCTCTGCCGTAGCACCGGGCACAGGCGGCAATAAGACAGGTTTCTGCTTCTGCCTGTGATCCATGGTCGGACGCAGCGCTTCATCCGCGCGGTCGCTGACACCGAAGCGCCTTGCCTCACGTTGGAGAATGCCGAGCGCCGGCGTCATGTCCTCGATGTGATCGGCCACCACATGGATGACGCCGCTTTCGCTCTGCAGACGTCCGCGGATCTTCACCAGCCGCGCGCCCATGACGATGGCACGGTATTTCTCGAACTTCTTCGGCCAGACGATCGCATTGGCGACGCCGGTTTCGTCTTCCAGCGTCATGAAGATCACCCCATTGGCCGAGCCCGGCCGCTGGCGCACCAGCACCAGCCCGGCAACAGTCACCATCCGGCCACTGGCGATATTGGACAGATCCCAGTTTTGCGCGATGCCCTGCCGCGCGAAATCGCCACGCAGGAAGGAAACGGGATGCGCCTTCAGCGACAGCGACAGATAGCGGTAATCCTCGATGACCTGCTCGCCGGGCAGCATTTCAGGCAGCGTAACCGCCGGCTCGATCTGCAGCTCCGTATGATTGCTGAGATCGAAGAGGGGAAGCTTTTCGGCAGCACTGCCGGCATCGAGTGCCCGCACCGCCCATAACGCGGCGCGCCGGGTAAGCCCGATGGAGCCGAACGCATCCGCATCAGCCAGACGCTCGATCTGCGCCTTGGCAAGCCCGGAGCGCAGCCAGAGATCACGCACGGACCGATAGCCATCGCCGCGGCGCGTGACGAGAAGTTCTATCTCCTTATCCGACAGACCTTTGACCTGCCGGAAGCCGAGACGGACGGCACATTGCGTCTTGATATCGTCGCGCATCGACGCATGGCGCCGCTCGATCGCGCCCGGATCGAAACGCGCCTTCTCCAGCAGGCAATCCCAGCTCGAACGATTGACATCCACCGGCCGCACCTCGACGCCATGCTCGCGCGCATCGCGCACAAGCTGCGCCGGCGCATAAAAGCCCATCGGCTGGGCATTGAGGATCGCCGCACAGAAGACGTCGGGATAGTAAGTCTTGAGCCAGGAAGAGGCGTAAACGAGCAGCGCGAACGAAGCCGCATGGCTTTCAGGAAAGCCATATTCGCCGAAGCCCTTGATCTGCTCGAAACAGTTCCTGGCGAACTCGCGGTCATAGCCTTTCGCAACCATGCCCTCGACCATCTTCTCCTCGAAAGTGTGAATGGTCCCGGTCCGCTTGAAGGTCGCCATCGCCCGGCGCAACTTGTCAGCCTCTGCAGGCGTAAACCCTGCTGCCGTAATGGCGATTTGCATGGCCTGTTCCTGAAACAAGGGAACGCCCAGCGTTCGCTTCAGCACTTCCTTCAGCTCATCGCTCGGATAATCGAGCTCCTTTCCCGCTCGCTTGGCCTCCCGCCGTTTGAGATAGGGATGCACCATATTGCCCTGGATCGGACCGGGCCGGACGATCGCCACCTCGATGACTAGGTCGTAGAATTCGCGGGGCCGCAGACGCGGCAGCATGCTCATCTGTGCCCGGCTTTCGATCTGGAAGACGCCAATCGTATCGGCACGACAGATCATGTCATAGACCGGCTTGCCGTCGGGATAGTTGGCATAGCCAAGATCGGCGAGCTCCTTCTTCACATCGTAATGCAGCAGCAGCAGGTCGAAAGCCTTGGCGAGACAGGTCAGCATACCAAGTGCCAGAACATCGATCTTCAATATGTTGAGATTGTCGAGATCGTCCTTGTTCCACTCGATCATATAGCGGCCATCCAATGCCGTGTGCATGATCGGCACGACCTCATCCAGCCGATCCCGGGTGATGACGAAGCCGCCGACATGCTGGGTCAGATGCCGCGGAAATCCCATCAATGTCGAGGCATAGGACAGCACGTTCTTGGTTGTCTTGTCGGTGAGATCGAGGCCGGCAATCTTCGCCTCGCGCTCGGACAGGTCCTCTGTCGACCAACCCCAGACACCGCTTGCAAGAGCCGACTGCACATCTTCCGACAGGCCAAAGGCCTTGGCCACTTCGCGCCCGGCCGAGCGCGCCCGATAACTGGTGACGGCCGCTGTCAGCCCTGCATGTTCGATATGGTAGTGGTCATAGATAAACTGGATGACCTCTTCGCGCTTCTCATGTTCGAAATCGACATCAATATCTGGCGGCTCCTCGCGCTCCGTCGAGATGAAACGCTCGAACAAAAGCGACGTGATTTTCGGATTGACCTCCGTGATCTTGAGGCAATAGCAGACCAGGGAGTTCGCAGCGGAACCGCGCCCCTGACACAGGATATTTCTGCTGCGAGCATATTCCATGATGCGACGCACCGTCAGGAAATAGGGCTCATATTGCTTTTCGCGGATAAGAGCGAGTTCATCATTGATCTGCGTGATGATCTTTTCGGGAATCTCATCCGGAAAACGTGACCTGGCGCCCTCCCATGTCAGTCGCTCCAGCGTTTCCGAAGCGGTTTCGCCTTTGGTGCTTTCATCGGGATAGTTATGTTTGAGCTCATCCAGCGAGAAAGACAGCCGGCTAAAAAACTTCTGCGTATTAGCTATCGCCTTCGGATAATCCCGGAACAACCGCGCCATCTCCGCAGCATCTTTCATATAGCGTTCAGCATTGGTCGCCAGTTTGAAACCAGCCTCTGCAATCGGCACATGTCCGCGGATCGACACGACGATATCGGCAAGCGGCTTGCGCTCAGTGGCGTGATAGAGCGGCTGGTTGCTGGCAATCAGCCGCACGCCGTTGCGCAATGCGATGATGGAGAGCGTGGCGAAGACCAGCCGATCCCGGCCGTCATAGGCCGGCGACAGGACCATATGGAGCTTGCGGCCGAAACGGGCCCACAATCGCGCCAGGCACTGTTCCAGCTTTGCCTGTCCTTCCGGCGTCTCGACGCTCTCCGCATCGGGAACGAGCGCCAGCATCATCTCGTCACCCCATTGCACGAGGTCGCTTTCATGGAGAATGCAGGTGCCTTTCTCGCCGCGCAGATTACCGGCGCTCAGCAACCGGCAGAGATGTGCCCAACCCTTGCGGTTCTGCGGATAGGCAAGAATATCGGGCGTGCCGTCCGAAAACACCAGGCGGGCGCCAGGCTGGAAACGAACCGGCTTCAGGAACGGCTCTTCCGGCTTCCCTCGGGCTCGAAGCAGAAGATTTTCCTTAATGGCGTCTTCATATTTCGCCTGGAGAAGCTTGGTATGCGCATGCGCCTTGACCACGCCCGCAACCGAATTGCGGTCGGCAATTCCAAAGCCGGGCAGTTTCAAGAAGGCGGCCTGTACCACTATCTCTTCAGGATGCGAGGCCCCCTCGAGAAAGGAGAAGTTCGTTCTCACCCCGATCTCGCAGAAGGGCACGGGTTCATGAAAGCTCGGGCGCGCGTTCATGCAAAGACCCCATGCATATACCAATCCGGCGCCGTTCCGCCCCGGCCATAAAGCCCCTTGCGGAACAGCCAGAAGCGATGACCTTCTTCATCCTCGATCTGGAAATAGTCGCGGGCGGGCTCCTCTTTTTCCTCAAGCCACCATTCCGCCGAGAGCCGTTCCGGCCCCTCCGCCCGCTGCACCCGGTGCATGACGCGCCGCCAACGGAATTGCCGGGGAGGGCCGTCAGGCACTTCGGCAGCGACGGTTTCGACCAGTTCCGGTGTGCGAAATAGCCGCAACGGCCGCTCGCCGCGAGAAAAGCCGTGGCCGGCATGATCGCTGCCCGTCCGTCTATGAGCGGCAAGCACATGAATGGCCGGCACCAGCCGGGAGGCCCGCTCGGGAACATGGCTCTGCCTTAGCTCGAACCCCTGGATGCAATCCGGTCCCAGCCGGGCGGCCACCCGATCGACAAAGGCGGCAAGCGAGCTATCCTGCCGGCCTTCGCCGACGAAATCGCCCTGCGTTGCATCGAAGGCCGCATGCTGCAGCACGTTGAGACGGACGATTTCGAAGCCATAGCCGACATCAAGATCGTCATGAATAGCAGTGAAGCGCTCCGTGAACAGGCTGGCGATCCGCCGTGGCTCCCGCAGCGGCTGCGATGCGCCGGCGGCAATGCGGAAGACTGCGCCATCGACCCGGAAGAGCAGAAGCTCGAAGGAACGGCCGCCGACGCCGCGCGCCTCAAGCCCCGGTTTCAGTGCTTCGGCAAGCTGCCGGGCAAGCTCCAGAAGATCCGCTTCCGCCTGCACCGGCTCGGCCAGCCGGCGCTCGGCCGACAATTGCGCGACCGGGCGACGCGGCGAGATCGGCTCTTCGACGAGACCGACGGCCTGATCGAGCCGCAACAGCAACTGCGCGCCGAAGCGGCGGGCAAGCGGCGCACGCGGCGCAGCCAAGAGATCGCCCGTCTGTTTCAGGCCCATCTTCTGCAACGCGGCAATAGTTTCTTCGCCGAGCCTTAAGGAAGCCACCGGCAGCGGCGCCAGGGCCTCCTCCATGGCTTCGGGAGGAACGACACGGCTGTCGTCGAAGCGAGCCACTGCCCAGGACAGGCCCGGCGCAGAGGAAATCGCGCCGCGCACGTCGAGCCCCAAACGGGAAATCCGGATCAGGACATCTTCGAGCAGCGCCTCTTCGCCGCCGAAAAGATGAGCACAGCCGGTAATATCGAGAAACAGGCCATCCTTGCCATCGATCGCCACCAGCGGCGTATAGCGGTCGCACCAGTCGGCGATCGCTTCCAAAAGCTTGCGATCCGCCATCGGATCTTCCTCGACGACATCGAGGGTAGGGCAGATCGCTCTCGCCTCAGCCACGCCCTGGCCCGGCTTCAGACCGATCATCTCCGCCCGCTCATTGAGCGCGGTCAGCCGCATGGCATTATTGAGCTTGCCGGCACAGACCAGCGGCGGTGTTTCAAGCCTGCCTGTCGAACGCCAGGACAGACCCCAGCGCTTGCGCGCGATGCGATCGGTCGGCAGATGCGGAAAGGTCAGCGCCAGAATGCGCTGCGTGTTCGCCGGGAAAGGCAGGGTGCTGAACGTCGGAGACAGGGGCAAAGCGGCGGTCATGGGCATTCCACTCCAGAGTTATGGAAAGAGGCGCCGGGTTGCGGCTCTTTTCCAAGGTCAGACGAAAAACCGGGTGACCGATGCTGCCGCCAAGCACCGATCCATCCGGCAGGGGCCGCGCCTGCGCCGGCGCGGGGTCGACGGAAAAGCGGAAGAGGGCACTGCTCGCCTCCTCCTCGCCTCCCTGTCGTAACAGAAACAAGGGCCGCCCCGCCGCCTTGGCCCTTAGCGCCAGCCGCCGGCTCTCGGTCAGACCGAAACGGGCCGGATTGCCGCGCACTTCAAGAATGACGACGGCAAAGGCCGCACTGCCAAGGGCCGCCTCCGCCAGCCAGAGCGCTTCCTCCAGCTTGCGTGGTGAAGCCTGCAGGAAGGCCGCCGGCTCCAACCCGAAATCTCTGAGACCGATGGCATAGGGCAAGCCCGCTTCCATCGTGGCGACCGTGTCGCCGATCCACAGGATCGGAGAGATGGCCGCGTCTGCGCTTGGCGCCTGCGCATGCAGCCGCGCGGCGAGCGCAAGGGTAAAGCCGCTGGCCGGCCCGGCATCGCGCAGGCCGAGCGAGCGGATTTCCGTCAGCGCATCAAGCGGCAGGCCACCCTGCATCGCAGCGTCGAGATCCTCGACCCCGGTCGCAAGAACCGGTAGCTCGGGCAGGGGCTTCGCAAGACCTGTCGACCGTGTAGCCGGCTTGTCCGCCAGCCTTTCATGCGCCGCCGCAGCCAGCGCCGGGATCGGCCTGCCTTCCAGTCTGGCAATGGTTTCACGCAGGGCAAAAAGCGTTTCCCGCGCCACGGCAGCCTCGGCCATGACGTTCACTCCATATCGGTAATGTTCCTGTTATGTTCTTATGGATTCCAGAGCTTGGTAAAAGAGTCAACACCATTTCATAAGAAAATATTCCTTTGCCGTAATCCGCTCTCGTAAAAGCTGCGCAAAGTCTCTATATGACCAGCCAAGGAAGGAAGCATTCATGGCTCGCATTGACCAGGGCGAGGATTGGCGGGACCGCCACGCGCCCTCAATCAGCACATTCGAATCTCTGGCTATGGAGGCTTACAGCCACCTACCGGACGAATTTCGCTCGCTCACCGGCAACCTCATCATTCTCATCGAGGATTTTCCCGATGACGAGGTCTTCGAGGATATGGCGCTGGAAACCCCCTTCGACCTACTCGGCCTTTTCGAGGGCCGCGGCATCTCAGAGCGTTTCACCGCCCAGACCGGGGATATGCCGAACAAGATCCGCCTCTACCGCCGGCCGATCATCGATTACTGGGCTGAAAACGAGGAAACCCTCGGCGACATCATCACCCATGTCCTGATCCACGAAATCGGCCACCATTTCGGCCTCAGCGACGAGGACATGGAGCGCATCGAGGAGAGCGCCGAGGAAGCGACGGATCGGTAATATCGGCCCTGACCGCAAGACGGTCAGGGAAAGGCATCAAACCTTCGATAAAGCAATCACTTCCGGATCATTGCTCGGAAAGCTTCATCTCCGGCTCGTAATCCTTACCGGCAACTTCCTTAACGACAGCCTGACCGCACTGCATCTGGCCCGACGCGGCATTGAAGGCATAGGTCGGCGAGCCTGACAGCTCCCAGCCCTTGTTCAACGCCGCGGTTACCTTATGGCAGAAGGAAGCGTCGTCGGGGCCGGTGAGGAAGCGGTAGAGTTTCATCAAGGCATCTTTCTTGTTTTTCAGTCAGACGTCGGTGCGAGGCGCTGTTCGATCAGGCGAGCTTTATGGACGAGTCTCTCCGCCTGGACAAGGTGCAGCCGCTCCACCATCCGCCCGCCGAGGTTCACGACGTTGAGAGTTTCGGCACCCGGTTCGGCAAAGGCTGATATGATGGCCTCGGCCTCGGCAATGGCGGCTTCATCGGGGCCGAAATACCGGTTGGCCGCTTCGATCTGGTTCGGATGGATCAGCATCTTGCCGGCAAAGCCCATGCCGCGGCCCTGGCCGCATTCGGCCTCGAATTCCCCGGCATTCTTGAAGTCATTGAAAACGCTGTCGATAACCTCGAGCCCATAGGCGCTGACGGCCAGCACTACCTGCATCAGCCAGGGCACAAGATAGCTGCGCCCGGGTTGCGGCAGGACGCCCGTTTCCTTCCTGAGGTCGTTCAGGCCGACGACGAAACAATCAAGCCGGCTGCCGGCCGTGCGCCCTGCCTCGGCGATCGCGGCCGCATTCAGGATGCCGCGCGGCGTCTCGATCATCGCCCATATGCGTAAATCTTCCGGCGCATCGGCTTCCGCAAGCCGGTCGCTGACGCCGGTCACGTCCTGCGGCTCGTCCACCTTCGGCAGCAGCACCGCATCCGGCTCCAGCTCCACGACCAGCGCCAGGTCGTCAGCACCGAAATTGGAGGAAAGCGCATTGATGCGGATGATCCGCTCCCTGGCCGGCAGCGGTGTCGCAGCGAAAAAGGCCCGCAAGTTCTCACGCGCCTCCGCCTTCTTTTCCGGCGAGACGGAATCCTCAAGATCGAAGATGACGGCATCGCAATCGAGGCTCGAAAGCTTGTCCAGCGCGCGCCGATTGATGGCGGGAACGCTCAAGACCGAACGGCGCAGGCGGGCAGGACGGGAAGGGGAAAATTCGCTCATAGTGCCGTTTTGCCGCGCTTTTAATCGGCAGGCAAGTCAACAAAAAGCCATGCTCCTCTTGCAGATGACAGAGATGAGGACCACATTGCTGTGAGTAGAGAGGTCTCGACCATGCAAAATATCCGTTCCGTGTTCATCGCGCTTGCCGGTATCACCGTCTTCGCCGCTATGGCGCTGTTCACTGTTTCGCTGACGCTCGCTGTCGGTGGTATCCTGACCGTGCTCATGGCCGCCCGCGCGATTTCGCTACGCATGAAGCCGGCACCGGTGCATGCCAAGTCGAAGACGAACAGCCAGCGCGAAATGCGCATCTGGAACGACGGTCGCGGCACGATCATCGATCTCTGAGGTCGAAGACAGGGCAGAGCGGCCTGTTATGCCTGCCGCCGAACCTGTTTGCCCGATTAAGGCCTGTCCTGCCGGGTTGGCGCGGCCAAAGCGTCACGTTTTAGAGCACATCCAAGATTCTCCTTCATTTCGGGCCGGATTTGCTCTATTGGCAGGATAATTCGTGCTTAGACGAGAATGAAGGCAGGACCCAATGGACAAGTTCGTGAAGTTGACCGGCGTCGCAGCGCCCCTCCCGGTCGTCAATGTCGATACCGACATGATCATCCCGAAGGATTATCTGAAGACCATCAAGCGCACTGGCCTCGGCAAAGGGCTCTTCGCTGAAGCCCGCTACAACGAAGATGGTTCGCCGAACGAAGATTTCGTGCTGAACAAGCCGGCCTATCAGAACGCCAAGATCCTCGTCGCCGGCGACAATTTCGGCTGCGGCTCCTCGCGCGAGCATGCTCCGTGGGCGCTGCTCGATTTCGGCATCCGTTGCGTCATATCCACAAGCTTCGCCGACATCTTCTACAACAACTGCTTCAAGAACGGCATTCTGCCGATCAAGGTCAGTCAGGAAGATCTCGACAAGCTGATGGACGATGCCTCGCGCGGCTCCAATGCCATCCTGACGATCGATCTGGAAAACCTCGAAATCACCGGCCCGGACGGCGGCTCGCTGAAGTTCGAACTCGACGAGTTCAAGCGTCACTGCCTGCTGAACGGCCTCGACGATATCGGCCTGACGCTGGAAAAATCCTCCGCGATCAATGATTTCGAAAAGACGAATGCCGCATCGCGCCCCTGGGCCGCCTGATCGGTTTATCACTATCTTTTGCGTTTCAAAGCCGGGCCTTGCTGCCCGGCTTTTTTGTTTTTAGTCTTTTGAAAAGACGCACCTTTTCACCCGCTGTAATATGTTCGACAAGAAGCAGGTCCATATAGGCCTGCCGAGGCCTTCGGGCCTCTCTCCCATCCTAATTCCTCTCCACGCAATGGAGCCTTTCCATGACCTCCCTTCCTATTGTCGGCGCCGCCATGACGCTTGACGACGTCGAAACCCATCGCAACTGGCTGCTCGAAAAGCCGCGCGATCTGGAGCTGCAGAACTTCGTCGAAGCCGAAATCCTCAACGGCGACTGGGCTCCGCTTGCCGAGCGTGCCGGCAAGCTGCTCGACGGCCATCAGGGACGCCTCGGCATCCACGGCCCGTTCTGGGGCTTCATCATCGCCTCGCAGGATCCCGACATCCGCGCCGTCGTTTCCAAGCGCCTGCTGCAGGCACTCGACGTCTGCGCCAATATCGGCGCCACGCAGATGGTCATCCATAGCCCCTATACCTCGTGGTCCTACAACAACCTCGACAACAACAAGGGCGAGCGCGAGAGGATCATCGAATATACGCATCAGACGCTGAAGGAAGCCGTCAAACGTGCCGAAGACATCGGGCTCACCATGGTCATCGAGAATATCGAGGACAAGGATCCCCATATCCGCGTCGGCCTCGCCGACAGCTTCAATTCACCTGCCGTCGCGGTTTCGATCGACACGGGCCATGCCCATTATGCCCATGGCTATACAGGCGCTCCGCCGGTCGACTATTACGTCCACGCCGCCGGCAACCGCTTGCAGCATATCCATCTGCAGGATGCGGACGGCTATGCCGACCGTCACTGGAGCCTCGGCGAAGGCAACATCCATTGGCGTGCCGTCTTTGCCGCCCTTGCCAAGCTCGACAGCAACCCGCGTCTGATCATCGAGATCAAGGACAAGTCGAAGATCCCGGCATCGGCTGCCTACCTCGCTTCGCTCGGACTGGCCGAGTAAGCGGACCAACGACCTGCCCTCGTGGTGAGGCGGCTTGCAGGACCGCTTCGAACCACGAGGGTCGGCCGGCTGCCGCCAAAAGCCCGAAAACCGTACCGTTTCGGCCCCTTCCTCGCTTGAAAAGCCGCATTTGCAGGTCTAAAAACCCCGCAACTTTTTCTTTTGCGGAGGCTTCCCATGACAGTGCGCAATCTCTTCCTTCTGCCGGGCGACGGTATCGGCCCCGAGGCCATGGGCGAAGTCCGCAAGATCATCGCCTATATGAACGAGGCTAAGAATACCGGCTTCGTTACGGATGAAGGCTTGGTCGGCGGTTGCGCCTATGATGCGCATGGCGTCGCCATCTCCGAAGAAGACATGGGCAAGGCGCTTGCGGCCGACGCCGTACTCTTCGGCGCCGTCGGCGGTCCGAAGTGGGATGCAGTTCCTTATGAAGTGCGCCCGGAAGCCGGCCTGCTACGCCTGCGCAAGGATCTCAAGCTGTTCGCCAACCTGCGCCCGGCCATCTGCTATCCGGCACTCGCGTCCGCCTCCTCGCTGAAGCCGGAACTGGTCGACGGCCTCGACATCCTCATCATCCGCGAACTCACCGGCGGCGTCTACTTCGGCGAGCCGAAGGAAATCATCGACCTCGGCAACGGCCAGAAGCGCGGCATCGACACCCAGGTCTACGACACCTACGAAATCGAGCGCATTGCCGGCGTCGCCTTCGAACTGGCGCGCACCCGCAACAACCGCGTCTGCTCGATGGAGAAGCGCAACGTCATGAAGTCTGGCGTGCTCTGGAACCAGGTCGTCACCGCCACGCATAAGGAAAAATATGCCGACGTGCAGCTTGAGCACATGCTCGCTGACGCCGGCGGCATGCAGCTCGTGCGCCAGCCTAAGCAGTTCGACGTCATCGTCACGGACAACCTCTTCGGCGACATGCTGTCCGACGTTGCGGCCATGCTCACCGGCTCGCTCGGCATGCTGCCATCGGCTTCGCTCGGCGCGCCCGACGCCAAGACCGGCAAGCGCAAGGCACTCTATGAGCCCGTGCATGGCTCGGCACCTGATATCGCCGGCAAGGGCATCGCCAACCCGATCGCCATGATCGCCTCCTTTGCCATGTGCCTGCGCTACTCCTTCGGCATGGTTGCCGAAGCCGATGCGCTGGAAAAGGCAATCGCCAACGTGCTCGACAGCGGCATCCGTACCGGCGACATCATGTCGGCTGGCAGCCGCCAGGTCGGCACCGCCGAAATGGGCGACGCCATCCTCGCCGAGTTCAAGGCCCTGTCAGCATAATCTCCGGCATAAATCGCCTGCTATATTTCACGTGAAACATGCGCCCCGCCCTTCAGCCGAAGAGCGGGGCTTTCCGTTGTGGCGAGCTAGACCGGAGCATTTCCGTTCCAGGCGGAGCCATGAAAGCGCGCTATCTCTTTGTTTTCATGCAATTCCTGACGCAAGACCGCTTCATACTTTTGCTGGAGTTGCTCAAATTTGCGTCATGAGCGATCATCTGCCTCACTGTCACAATTTTTTAGAAGAGTTGTAACAAGTCGCTGTTAAGCGTCATCTCTGATTGGACATAAAATCAGGCGGTGGGTATGCAAGGGATCTTGGCATCTCTCGATCGGCGTTGGCGACGCAGCGATGCGGCGCTTGCTCCATGCCATTGGAAGACCTGCCTGTTTCTGACAGCCAATATTGTGCTGCTCTCTGCGCTCCTGTTCGATTGGCCGGTCGGCGCTGCCCTGAAGAGCTTCTCTCCCACCATTCGATTTTTCGGGGGAATGCTGACCGATTTCGGCGATTCCGGCTGGATCATCATCGTAAGCGCCTTCCTGTTCTTCGAAGGCTGGGCTGCCAGCCGTTTGCTGCGCTCGCCGCGCTGTCGCGGCCGGGCGCTGCGGATCTGTCAGATCGGCGGTTACCTGCTGACGACGATCATGCTTTCAGGCCTTCTCGCCAACATGCTGAAACGCGCCATCGGTCGCGCGCGCCCGACACATTTCGCCGATTGGGGACCTTTTGGCTTCTCGCCCTTCAATGGCCGCGCCAGCTTCGAAAGCTTCCCGTCGGGCCATGCCACGACCATCGGCGCCCTGTTCGTGGCGCTTGCCTTGCTCTTTCCGCGCTATCGCTACATCTTCGCTGCCTGTGCCTTGTGGCTAGGGATTACCCGCGTCATGGTTGGTGCACACTATCCGAGCGACGTCATCGCCGGCCTTGCGCTAGGCGGATGGTTCTCCTTCATGACCGCCATCGTCTATTCCCGCTATGGTATCCTCTTCCGCATCAACGCTGCCGGCCAGCCGACCCCGAGATGGCCGCTGCTAAAGCGCGGAATGTTCCAGGGCCTGCGCCTGCCGCGCCGCGTGAGAGAGCTCAATCCAATCACGAAATGACGCCACACGCGCGATCGGACCCGACAATTCCCTCGGTCCACCGCACCGCAATCTTCACCTGCCGCCCCATCGCAAAGGTTGCCAAGGTCACCGCGCGTTCATATATCTGACGTCGTGCAGGCCATAAGAGCCGGCCAACCCGTTTTCATTTCCGCTATGATGATCCCATGGATGCAGCTCCGATACATTTGAGCGAAAGGCAGCTTGGATTGATTTCCCGAGCACTTGCCGAGCCGCGCCGCGTGCAGATGCTCAAGGAAATCGGCAGCCGCACCCAGCCCACGCCTTGCAGCGTTCTGAACGAGTGCCATGCCGTCAGCGCCGCAACCATGTCGCACCATATCAAGGAACTTGAGAACGCCGGGCTCATCGAGATCCAGCGCGAAGGCAAATTCGCAAGTCTCGTGCTGCGCCGCGATACGCTGAACGCCTATATGCTCGAACTTTCCAAGATCTGACGGTCCTTCCTGCCATCGGCATTTCTCGTCGTGGCTCTTGTATCAATTAGATGATTATCTAAATATCAAAGCGACGGTGCGATCGGTTTTCGGGTCACATCCGCCAAATGATTCGATAATTATAAAATTGTCTAACAATTTCCAAAGGAAAATGACATGAGCAAGCTGACAGGCAAGGTCGCAATCGTGACCGGAGCATCCAAGGGCATCGGCGCGGGCATTGCCAAGGCGATGGGCGAGGCTGGAGCAGCCGTTGTCGTCAACTACGCATCGAGCCGCGAAGGCGCCGACAAGGTGGTGGCTGAAATCGCCGCCAAGGGCGGCAAGGCGCTCGCCGTCCATGGCGACGTTTCCAAATCTGAAGACGTCAAGCGCCTCTTTGCCGAAACCAAGCAGGCCTTTGGCCGTGTCGACATCCTCGTCAACAATGCCGGCGTCTACCAGTTCGCGCCGATCGAGGAGTTCACCGAGGAAGAATTCCATCGTGAATTCAATATCAACGTACTCGGCACCCTGCTGACCAGCCGGGAAGCCGTCAAATATTTCGGCCCGGAAGGTGGCAATATCATCAATATCGGCTCCAACGCCGTCAGCATGAACCTGCCGACTGCGTCCGTTTACACCGCAACCAAGGCGGCCGTGGATTCCATCACCAAGATCCTCGCCAAGGAGCTCGGTGCGCGCAATATCCGCGTCAACAACCTGGCGCCCGGCGGCATCGAGACTGAAGGCGTCGTCGCCGCGGGCGTCATCGGCAGCGATTTTGAAAAACATCTCGTCTCACAGACGCCTCTTGGCCGCCTGGGCCAGCCGACCGATATCGCCCCGGTTGCCGTCTTCCTCGCTTCGCAGGACGCCGCCTGGGTGACCGGCGAAACCATCTATGTCGGTGGCGGCCTGAAGTAGCCAGTATTCACAGCGCCGCCCCGACAAGGGGCGGTGTCTCCGGCGCGGCATAACCATACGCCGCGCCCGTATGTTAGCGGACGATTGCCAAACCGGCTCATTTCCCTATTTAGTAAAGCTGCTCGGGTTTTCCGCGTAACAACGCAGTCGACCATGCCGCGAAGAGCATTTCCTCTGCGACATAGATAAACAGACCCTGTCTTCAATGCGATCCCACGCAGCAGCTGATGTCATCGAACTCCCTTAAGATCCGCCGGCGATCGCTGTCGTGAACAACAAACGGAGGACGCCTTTATGAACACCGCCAATACCAAATCGAAATTGGGCACCCGCACCAATCTCAGCGAAGACGCGACACGCGATATTTCCGCGGCGCTGACTGCGCTTCTGGCCGATGTCTTTGCCCTCTACCTGAAGACCAAGAATTTTCATTGGCACATGAGCGGCCCGCACTTCCGCGATTATCACCTGCTCCTCGACGAGCATGGCGATCAGATTTTCGCAATGACCGATCCCATGGCCGAGCGCGCCCGCAAGATCGGCGGAAACACGCTGCGGTCGATCGGCCAGATCGCCAAGCTCCAGCGCATCCCGGACAATGACGCCGAATATGTGGATCCGCAGGACATGCTCGCCGAACTGGCGGATGACAATCTCAAGCTCTCGGCCGAAATGCGTGCCGTTCACGACGTCTGCGACGAATATGGCGATGTCGCCACGGCCAGTCTGCTTGAAAACTGGCTGGACGAAACCGAACGCCGCACCTGGTTCCTGTACGAGATCACACGCAAGTCCAACCGTTGATATGAGAAAGCCGCCGCCTTCGAACACGATAAGTTGAAGGCGGCGCGCAGTGCCTTTGGTTTCCTCGCACCCACCCCGGCAAAAGCGAGGAAATCCTTGACTCCTGTGGAAAACATCTTAGAACCGGCGACGGAAAAGGAAGACTTCCATGGTTCGCTTCGAACAGATCGACAGCTTCAGTCACCTGGCTAGTTATGCTGGGCAGGATGTCTATTTTCCGGTTTCTTCCAAAACCATGGCCAAAACGACGACGAAAACCGTCTGACGTCTCTGGCCTGCCGCTCTCTCCCCGGCTCGGCTGGGGACAGGAACCGGTCGTGATGGCTACGGTTCCCCCCTTCGCCCAAGAGGAGAGAAGAGAAAGAGAGCTTGAGAAATGGGTTTCAAAGTTGCAGTAGCGGGCGCGACCGGAAATGTCGGCCGCGAAATGCTCAATATCCTGTCTGAACGCGGCTTTCCGGCCGACGAGGTCGTAGCGCTCGCATCCGCCCGCTCGCAGGGAACCGAAGTGTCCTTCGGCGACCGGACGCTGAAGGTTGCCAACCTCGAGAATTACGATTTCTCCAGCACCGACATCTGCCTGATGTCGGCCGGCGGCGAAGTCTCGAAGAAGTTCTCGCCGAAGATCGGCGCCCAGGGCTGCGTCGTCATCGACAATTCCTCTGCCTGGCGCTACGACGCCGACGTGCCGCTGATCGTACCGGAAGTGAACCCGGATGCCATCACGCAGTTCACCAAGCGCAACATCATCGCCAACCCGAATTGCTCGACCGCACAGCTCGTCGTCGCGCTGAAGCCGCTGCATGACTTCGCCAAGATCAAGCGCGTCGTTGTCTCGACCTACCAGTCGGTCTCCGGCGCCGGCAAGGACGGTATGGACGAACTGTTCAATCAGACCCGCGCCGTCTTCGTCGCTGATCCGATCGAAAACAAGAAGTTCACCAAGCGCATCGCCTTCAACGTCATCCCGCACATCGATAGCTTCATGGAAGACGGCTACACCAAGGAAGAGTGGAAGGTCCTGGCTGAAACCAAGAAGATGCTCGACCCGAAGATCAAGGTCACCTGCACGGCCGTGCGCGTACCGGTCTTCATCGGCCATTCGGAATCGGTCAACATCGAATTCGAAAACGAGATCACCGCCGACCAGGCTCGCGATATCCTGCGCGAAGCACCAGGCTGCCTTGTCATCGACAAGCGCGAGAACGGTGGCTACATCACGCCTTACGAATCCGCCGGTGAAGATGCGACCTATATTTCGCGTATCCGTGAAGACGCGACCGTCGAAAACGGTCTCAACATGTGGGTCGTCTCCGACAATCTGCGCAAGGGCGCCGCTCTCAACGCCATCCAGATCGCCGAGCTGCTCGTCAATCGCGGCCTGATCAAGCCGCGCAAGCAGGCTGCATAAGCATTTCTAAACCAATTTACGGTTTATAAACCTTATTTAGCTAAGCAAGACTATATGGAAGCCTCGCCATTTCGGACCGAAAGGCGGGGCTTTTTTACAAATACATTTGGCGATCTGTTTCACGTGAAGCAAAAATACTGATCGCTAAAATGTATTAATGACATGACGGTCGGATGCTGGCATGGTCCAGTGATGACTAGGCCGCGCATGAGCCTGAAGATTGGCGGGTTTGTGCGCCTTCCAAAAACGGTTACCGCGTTCGCACCGCGGTGAGAATTCGGGGACACTGAATGCGCATCACAAAGTCTGGAATGGCAGCTCTCGTCGCGGGCGGGCTGCTGCTCGCCATGCCGATTACGGCAAACGCTGCATCCTGCGGCAACACATCTGCCGGTTTCGAGAATTGGGTGCAGGAATTCAAGCGCGAAGCGCAGGGACAGGGCGTCAGCCCCTCCGTCCTCGACAAGGCCTTCGCCAACGTTCATTACAACCAGCCCACCATCCGCGCCGATCGCGGCCAGAAGAGCTTCAAGCTTTCCTTCGAGGAATTCATGAAGAAGCGCGGCGGCCAGACGATCATCAATCGCGGCAAGGGCATGAAACAGGCCAATGCCGCGCTGTTTGCCAAGATCGAGAAGCGCTTCGGCGTCCCCGCCGGCCCGATCATCGCGATCTGGGGCATGGAAACCGGCTTCGGCAGCTACATGGGCGACCAGCATACGCTTTCTGCGGTCTCCACCCTTGCGTATGACTGCCGCCGCTCCGCATTCTTTACCGAACAGCTCTATGCTGCCCTGAAGCTCGTGGGCGAAGGCTATCTCAGCCCGTCGGCGCGCGGCGCGGCGCACGGCGAAATCGGCCAGACGCAGTTCATGCCCAAAAACGTCGTGCTTTACGGCGTCGATGAAGACGGAAACGGCCGGGTCGATCTTGTAGGATCGCGCGCAGACGCGCTTGCCTCGACGGCGAACTTCCTGCGCGGTCACGGGTGGCAACCAGGCGCCGGCTATCAGCCCGGAGAACCGAATTTCTCAGCCATTGCCGGCTGGAACGACGCCAGGGTCTATCAGCAGGCGATCGCCTATATCGGTCAGCAGATCGACGGCAGGTAAGCTCAACGCATGAATCGAAAAGGCGCTGCGACCGGATGGTCTGCAGCGCCTTTTCTTTTGACCCAACTCCATCCATGGGACGTGGAGGCGACCTTAAATCTCCGGTCGGATGAAATCCCTGGTATTCTGGTCCATGATCCATAGTTCGCCGGTTGAAATATCGAACCATGCACCGTGCAAGTTCAACTTGCCCTCTTCCTCGCGCGCCTTGATTTCCGGGAAGCTGCGAAGATTGTTCAGCGAATTGCGGATCGAAATGCGCTCCAGTGCCGTCTGACGTTCGGTCTGCGTCATGATGTCGTTGCTCTGGATCTGCTCGGCGGCAGGCTTCAGCAGCGCCATCCACCGGCCGATGAAGTCGCCCGGCGACAGCGGTTCGGCATTGGGGTCGAGGGCGGCGCGGATACCGCCGCAGCGACCGTGCCCCATTACGACTATGTCGGAGACCTTCAGCGACAAAACCGCGAATTCGAGCGCTGCCGAGGTCGCATGGAAATTGCTGTCCGGCTCATAGGGCGGCACCATATTGGCGACGTTTCGGATGACGAACAGCTCTCCCGGTCCCGCATCGAAGATGATCTCCGGCGCCGAGCGGGAGTCACTACAGGCAATCACGAGCGTAGACGGATTTTGACCGAGCTCCGCTAGATTGCGATAGCGCTCACGCTCATCGACGTAACGCCCGCTCATGAAGTTGCGATAGCCGTTCAGAAGGGTGTCGGGAAACCTTTGCATGATATGGAATTACAGCGCACTGGGTCAGATGGCAACTGCTGCGCTGCAAAAAGCGTTAACCGTTGCGAAACCTAATTTTTTCGTCGCTGCGCCGGGTGCATGAGATGACGCAACTGTACCATTGCCATCGGCGTCGAAAGGCTCGCTGAATCGACCGCAAGCGTCAGTTCGTTGCTGCCGCGTTTGACGGCGCGCGCCAACACTTCATAGACGCTTGCGGTCGTCAGTTGCAATGCCCGTTCTTCATCCATGCCGGACAGGAGACGCGACAGGAACAAGGCACACAGCAGATCACCGAGCCCATTTGGCGCACTTTCTATACTGCGATGTTCGGCAAGCAGCGCGTTTCGACCGCTGAGATAGAGGTTTCCGATGCCGCCGGCCATCATCGGCACCGCCGACGTCACCAGCATGCGCGAAGGCCCCAGCGCGAGCGCCGCCTCCATGATGGCATTGTTGTCCTCAAGCGGCGCACCGGCGAGCCAGGCAAGCTCGTATCGGTTCGGCGTCGCCAGCGAGGCGAGTGGAATAAGATGGTCGCGGATCGCCTCTGCCGTGGCAACCGGCACATACAGCCCGCCGGCATCGCCGATCACCGGATCACAGGCATAAAGAACCTCCGGATTTTTCTCGCGCAGGGCTTTCACCAGCTTGGCGACGGAATGCGCCTGAGCGGCATTGCCGAAATATCCCGATAGCACGGCTTTGACCTCGGACAGCCAGGGAGCGGCGATGAGATCGTCGATCGCATGATCGAAATCCACCTCGTTGAACGTCAGCCGCGTCGAGCGGCCATGACCTGGGTGCCATGGCAGAACGATGGTCGGCAGCGCCCAGACGGGGTGGCCGAGCGTTTCAAGTGCAAAGACCGCGGCGCGATTGCCGACGGATCCACGAACGACATGACTGGAGATGACGATAACGGCGCCGGCCGACACTTGCGACATGATGCTTGCTTTCAAGTTCAGGGCTTCAACTGCAATCAGGCTGTTGATGATCCCTTTGACGGCATTCTGTCAACGGCGCTTCACAGAGTCATGAAAGCCTCTGTTGACGAACTGATTCCATCAATTTCTCGTCGACAATATCCGCTTTTTGCCGGGATCACGCATTCCGGCAAGTTTTTTAAAAAAACGGCCCAAAATCAGTCCGAAACCATCCAAATTCGCAATCTTTTTGCCAGTTTTTTCGCTAAACGTTCTGATATTGTGGTCAAAATTCGAAAATCGGGAGGAATTCCATGGCGCCCAAGACCAATCCGAAACGGGAAAAACAGATCGAAGCGGCACAGAAAATTGCCGCAGCGGCAGGCGGGGTTTACCTCGATCCTGAAATCCTGTTCGGCCGGGCAAGCAACGATGACATGGGGCGTTACAGCCCGGAAATGCTGGCTCTTGCCGCCGCGCATGCGGCCAAGGAGCTTGCAGCCTGGAGCAAGACCGCTCCGCGTGTCAGCATCGAGCAGGTGGCCAATATCGAGCCCGATGGCGTCGCCGTATCGATCCTCTCGATCACCGACCACAACATGCCCTTCCTCTACGAATCAGTCATGGGAGAGGTCAGCAGCAGCTACCGCGATCTCTATATGGCCGTGCATCCGATCCTCGTCATGGAAGACAGCAAACCGGCAAGCCTCTATTCCGCCGATCAGGCGAGCGATCCGGCCCATCGGGTCAGCCACATCCAGCTTCACCTGTCGCCGCTGACGGCAGCGCAGGCGACAGACCTGGTCAAGCGGGTACAAACGGTCCTCGATCAGACGCATCTCGTCGTTTCCGGCTGGAAGCCGATGCTGTCGCGCCTCGATGCCGTCATTTCCGAGCTTTCCACCTATGAGGCAGCAGGACGCCGCAAGAGCGACCGCGACGAGGCGCTTGCCTTCCTTGCCTGGTTGCGCGATGGCAACTTCACCTTCCTCGGCATGCGCGAATATGTCTATTCGGGCAAAGGCGCCAACGCCACGATCGAGCGCGACCGCGGCGCCGGCCTCGGCATTCTCTCCAATCCCGATGTCCGCGTGCTGCGGCAGGGCAAGGACGCCGTCACCACGACGCCGGAAATCCTCGCCTTCCTCAACGGTCCGGATTTCCTGATCGTCACCAAGGCTAACGTCAAGTCGATCGTGCATCGCCGCGCCTATATGGATTATGTCGGCATCAAGCGCTTCGATTCGGAAGGCAACGTCACCGGCGAGCTGCGCATCGTCGGCCTCTTCACCTCGACCGCATACACCAGCGCCGCCGCAGAAGTGCCGCTGCTGCGCTCGAAGGTGCAGAAGGTCAAGGATCACTTCGGCTTCGACCCGACAAGCCATTCCGGCCGCATGCTCGACAACACGCTGGAATCCTACCCGCGCGACGATCTCTTCCAGATCGATACGACGCTGCTCGCAAACTTTGCCGAACAGATCAACGATCTGACCGACCGGCCGCGCGTGCGTGCGCTGCCGCGCATCGACCATTTCGACCGCTTCGTTTCGGTGATCGTCTATGTCCCGCGTGAGGAATACGATTCCGTCGTCCGCGAGAAAATTGGCAACTATCTGAAAACGGTCTATGACGGCCGCGTCTCCGCCTATTACCCGGCTTTCCCGGAAGGCGGTGTGGCGCGCGTGCATTTCATCATCGGCCGCAGTGCCGGCAAGACGCCGCATGTTTCGCAGGCCGATCTCGAAGAGGCGATCCGCGCCATTACCGCCCGCTGGGACGAGCGCTTCGTCATGCTGGCAGGCCCGAAAGCGCCGGGCGTCTCCGTCAGCCAGGCCTTCCAGGAAGCCTTCTCGCCGGAAGATGCCTTTGCCGATCTTCCCGACATCATTGCCACGGCCGGCGACGAACCGATCCGCATCGGCTTCTATATCCGCAAGGACGAGGCCGGCGACATTCTCTCGCTGAAGATATTCCATGGACAGGGCAACCTGGCGCTGTCGCGCCGCGTGCCGCTCCTGGAAAACCTCGGCTTCAACGTCATCAGCGAGCGCACCTTCGATATCTACGTCACGGCCAAGGACGGTTCGACCGGTCATGTCGTGCTTCACGACATGGAACTCGAAGCCCGCAGCGGCCTGACGATCGATCTCGCCCGTCACGGCGCAGCATTGGAAGAAGCCTTCCTCGCCGCCTTTGGCGGCACGATCGACAACGATGCGTTCAACAGGCTGATCGTCTCCGCCGATCTCTCCGCCCGCGAAACCAACGTCCTGCGCGCCTATGCCCGTTATCTGCGCCAGGCCGGCATCGCCTATTCGCAGGATTACATCGCTGCGACGCTCGACAAATATCCACGCATCGCTGCCTCGCTCTTCCGCCTGTTCAGCGACACGCTCGACCCGAAGCTCAGCGACAAGAACCGCACGAAGAAGCTTTCCGAGCTGCATGAGGCTATCGAAAGCGAGCTTGCGAACGTGCCGAGCCTGGACGACGACCGCATCCTGCGGCGCTACGTCAACGCCATCGACGCGACACTGCGCACCAACTATTTCCAGAGGAACTCGGACGGCATGCCGAAGGCTATGCTTGCCTTCAAGCTCGATCCGAAGCTGCTGGACGGCCTGCCCGAGCCGCGGCCCTTCCGCGAAGTCTTCGTCTACGGCGTCGAGGTCGAGGGCGTGCACCTGCGCTTCGGCAAGGTGGCGCGCGGCGGTCTGCGCTGGTCGGACCGTGCCGAGGATTATCGTACCGAAGTGCTTGGCCTGGTGAAGGCGCAGCAGGTCAAGAATGCCGTCATCGTGCCGGTCGGCGCCAAGGGCGGCTTCTATCCGAAGAAGCTTCCGGTTGGCGGCAGCCGCGACGAGATCTTCAACACCGGCCGCGAGGCCTACAAGACCTATATCCGCACGCTGCTGTCGATCACCGACAACATCTCCGGCGCCGACATCATCCCGCCGGCCGACACCGTGCGGCTTGACGGTGACGACCCCTACTTCGTCGTCGCAGCCGACAAGGGCACCGCTACCTTCTCCGACACCGCCAACGCACTGGCGCAGGAAGCCGGCTTCTGGCTGGACGATGCCTTCGCCTCGGGCGGCTCGGCCGGCTACGACCACAAGAGGATGGGCATCACCGCTCGCGGTGCCTGGGAAACGGTCAAGCGACATTTCCGCGAAATGGACATCGACATCCAGACGACGCCATTCAACGTCGTCGGCGTTGGCGACATGTCCGGCGACGTCTTCGGCAACGGTATGCTGCTGTCTCCGAAGATCCGTCTGCTCGCTGCCTTCGACCATCGCGACATCTTCATCGATCCCGATCCGGATATGGAAAAGACGCTGGCCGAACGGCAGCGCCTCTTCAACCTGCCGCGCTCGAGCTGGCAGGATTTCGACAAGTCCGTCCTGTCGAAGGGCGCGATGATCATTTCCCGCTCGGCGAAGTCTGTGACGCTAACGCCGGAAGCGGTTGCCGCCATCGGCATCGACAAATCGGTCGCAACGCCCTTCGAGATCATGACGGCGATCCTCAAGGCTCCGGTCGATCTGCTGTGGTTCGGCGGCATCGGCACCTATGTCAAGGCGCCGTCCGAAACGGATTCGGAAGTCGGCGATCGTGCCAACGATCCGATCCGCGTCGCGGCCGACGAAGTTCGCGCCAAGGTGATCGGCGAAGGCGCCAACCTCGGTGTCACGCAGAAGGGCCGTATCGCTTATGGTCTCAAGGGCGGTCGCTGCAACTCTGACGCCATCGACAATTCCGCCGGCGTCAACACCTCGGACGTCGAGGTCAACATCAAGATCGCGCTGGCTTCCGCCATGTTCGACGACCGGCTGACGCGCGCCAAGCGCGACACGCTGCTCGCCTCCATGACCGACGAAGTGGCCGTGCTTGTCTTGCGCAACAACTACCTGCAATCTCTGGCAATCTCGCTGACGGAGCGCAAGGGCACCGGCAACGGCCTGGAACTCAGCCGCTTCATGAGCGTGCTGGAAGCGGCAAAGCAGCTCAACCGCAAGGTCGAGACCCTGCCCGACGACCAGACCTTCGCCGAACGCTACGCCAACGGCCGGCCGTTGACGCGCCCGGAAATCGGCGTTCTGCTCTCCTACGCCAAGATCGTCCTCTTCGACGCGCTGGTCGCCAGCGACCTGCCCGACGATCCCTACTTCGCCGCAACGCTCAGTCGTTATTTCCCGGCCAAGATGCAGCGTTCGAACGCCGCCGATATCGAGACGCATCGCCTGCGTCGCGAGATTATCGCAACGGGGCTTGCCAACGAAGCGATCAATCGCGGCGGTCCGGGATTTGCGGTCAGCATGATGGACGCGACGGCGGCATCGGCTGCCGAGGTGGTCAAGGCGGCTGTGGTCGCCCGCGACGGCTTCGATCTCGACCGGCTCTGGAACGAGACGGATGCGCTTGACGGCAAAGTCGGCGGCCAGATGCAGAACCGCGTCTATGGCGAGATTACCGAGGTCTACACGGTGCTGACTCGCCTGCTCCTGAAAACCGGTGCAGCCAAGGGTGATATCGAAGAGACGGTTAGCCGGCTTCGAGCAGCGCTGAAGAAGCTGCGGCCCGTCTTCCTCACCCACATCCCGACGGATTTCGCAGCAGAGATCACAGCACGCGAAGCGGAATATCTGGCAGCGGGCCTGCCCGAGAAGCTGGCTTCGGAGATCGCCACGATCTACGCGCTCGTCCTCGTTCCGGAAATCATGCAGATCGCCGAGCGCACCGGCGATACGCTGAACCGGGCGGCGGAAAGCTACTTCACCGTTTCGCAGACCTTCCGCGTCGGCCGCCTGCTGCTAGCCGGCAACCGGATCGTCACCGGCGATCACTATGAGAGCCTCGCGCTTGCGCGCAGCCTCGACCAGATCGCCGGTGCCCGCCGCGATATCGTGATTTCCGCCTTGTCCAACCATCCGAAGGACAAGCAGCCGGTCCAGGCATGGCATGCGGAAGACCGTATCCGCATCAATCGCATCGCCGAAGAGCTCGGCGGCCTCAGCGAAAGCGGCGATCCCAATCTCGCCCGGATTACCGTTGCCGCTGGCCTGCTCAGCGACCTTGCGAACGGCCGGGCAAGGTGACACAGTCCGCCCCGACCCGGTAACGGGTGAGGGAGCAAGGGGCTGGATTTGGTGACGACCGAGATTGACAACGACGTGCCGGCAAAAGTGCCGGCACGAGGCATTTGGGGCTGGATGTTCTTCGACTGGGCGGCTCAGCCGTTCTTCACCGTCGTCACCACCTTCATTTTCGGCCCCTATTTCGTGGCGCGGCTGACCGCCGATCCCGTCTCCGCCCAGACGACATGGAGCAACATGGCGACGATCTCCTCGGTGATCATCGCCATTCTCTCCCCGGTGCTCGGCTCGATCGCCGATCAATCCGGCGCCCGCAAACCGTGGATCGCCTTCTTCGCCGTCATCAAGATCGTTAGCCTTGCGTGCCTCTGGGGCGCAGCGCCAGGATCGCCTGTCATCTATCCCGTCATTTTCATGATCCTGGCTTCGATCTCGGCCGAATTCTCGATCGTCTTCAACGATTCGATGATGCCCCGGCTGGTCGCCAAGGACGATGTCGGCAGGCTGTCGAACGCTGCCTGGGGGCTTGGCTATCTCGGCGGCATGATCGTGCTGATCACTGTCGTCGCGCTGCTCGCCGGTAACCCGCAGACCGGCAAGACCATTCTCGGCCTGACGCCGCTCTTCGGCCTCGACGCCACGCTCGGCGAGGATGCACGCATCACCGGGCCGATTTCCGCCGTCTGGTATCTCGTCTTCATCCTGCCGATGTTTCTCTTCACGCCGGATGCTGCTCGCGGCCTGCCGCTTCGCGCGGCCGTTCGCACGGGCTTGCACGAGCTATCCGCAACCCTGGGCGAATTGAAGCGGCGGCGCGGCATCAGCCTGTTTCTTCTTGCCCGTATGGTCTATCAGGACGGCGTCAACGGCCTGCTCATTCTTGGCGGCACCTTCGCAGCCGGCATGTTCGGCTGGGCGACGATCGAGATCGGTATCTACGGCATCATCCTCAACGTCATCGCCATCTTCGGCTGCTTTGCGGCCGGCTATGTCGACCGCTGGCTGGGCTCGAAAACGACTGTCGTCATCAGTCTGACGCTGCTCCTGGTCGCCACCTTCGGCATCATCTCCACAGGCCCCGGCTTCACGCTTTTCGGCCTCATTCCGCTCTCCACGGTCAGCACCGGCAGCCTGTTCGGCACGGCAGCGGAAAAGGCTTATATCGGTTACGGCCTGTTGATCGGCATTGCCTTTGGCCCCGTGCAGGCCTCCTCACGCTCCTATCTTGCTCGCAGCGTCAGCCTCTCGGAAGCCGGTCGCTATTTCGGCATCTATGCGCTGTCAGGCCGCGCCACCAGCTTCATGGCAACGTTGTTCTTTTCGCTGGTAACCCATTTCAGTGGTTCTGCCCGCCTCGGCATGGCGACTCTCGTCATCTTCCTCGCCGGCGGGTTGCTGCTTTTGCTGCCAACGCCCTATCCGGCCGACAAGACAGCGAAGTAGGCAAAGAAAATCCCGACTGGCGAACCAGCCGGGATATAACTTTTTGTAATCAGGTATATCCGCTGATCAATGGCGAAAATGGCGCACGCCGGTGAAGACCATCGCGACATTGTGCTCGTTGGCCGCGTCGATCACTTCCTGGTCGCGCATCGAACCGCCGGGCTGGATGAGGGCCGTGGCGCCCGCCGCGATCGCCGACAACAGGCCGTCCGCAAACGGCAGGAAGGCTTCGGAGGCGACCGCAGAGCCGCGCGTCAGCGGCTCGGCCAGACCCATGGCCTTGGCGGCTTCCTCGGCCTTGATGGCTGCGATGCGGGCGGAATCGACGCGGCTCATCTGCCCGGCGCCGATACCGGCTGTCTGGCCATCCTTGGCGTAAACGACGGCATTCGACTTCACATGCTTGGCGACGCGGAAGGCGAACTTCATGTCCTCAAGCTCCTGAGCCGTCGGCGCACGCTTGGTGACGACCTTAAGCTCCATATCCTCGACCAACGCGTTGTCACGGTTTTGCACCAGCAATCCGCCGGAGACGGTTTTTGCGGTCAGGCCGGCAGCACGCGGATCGGGCAGAGCGCCAACCGAGAGCAGGCGGAGGTTCGGTTTGCGGGCGATGATCGCCTTGGCTTCCTCAGTGACGTCAGGCGCGATGATGACTTCGGTGAAGAGCTTGACGATCTCTTCGGCTGTTTCGGCGTCGAGCAGGCTGTTCAGTGCGATGATACCGCCGAAGGCCGAGGTGGAATCGCAGGCCAGCGCGCGCTTGTAGGCTTCCACGAGGCTCGGGCCGGTGGCGACGCCGCAGGGGTTGGCATGCTTGATGATCGCGCAGGCCGGGCCGTTTTCCGGCAGGAACTCGGCAACGAGTTCATAGGCTGCGTCGGTATCGTTGATGTTGTTGTAGGAAAGCTGCTTGCCCTGAATGAGCGTTGCCGTGGAAACGCCGGGGCGGTTTTCGCCGGTCAGATAGAAAGCTGCCTTCTGGTGCGGGTTTTCGCCATAGCGCATCTCCTCGCGCAGAACGCCGCCGATGACCCGGTGGCGTGGCGTCGCGATATCCAGCGCTTCGGCAAACCAGTTGGAGATCATCGCGTCATAGGCCGCGGTGCGGGCAAAGGCCTTGGCAGCCATGCGCTTGCGGAAATCATAGGTCGTCTGGCCGGCATCGGCGGAGAGCTGGGCCAGCAGCTCGGAATAATCGGCGGGATCGGTCAGCGTCGTCACATAGGCATGGTTCTTGGCTGAAGCGCGGATCATCGCCGGGCCGCCGATGTCGATATTTTCCACCGTCGTCGGATAGTCGCCGCCCGCCTTGCGAACGTCTTCGAAGGGGTAGAGGTTGATGACGGCAAGATCGATGCCTTCGATGCCGTGTTGCTTCATTGCAGCCTGATGCTCGGCATCGTCACGGATGGCGAGCAGGCCGCCATGCACCTTCGGATGCAGCGTCTTGACGCGGCCGTCCATGATCTCGGGAAAATCCGTCACTTCGGACACGTCGGTGACGGCAAGGCCGGCCGCGGCAATCGCCTTGTGTGTACCGCCGGTCGACAACAGACGCACGCCCTGTTCGCTGAGCGCACGCGCCAGCTCGACGATGCCGGTCTTGTCGAAGACGGACAGAAGCGCGGTTTTCACCTTCACCTTGTCGGGAGCAGGAATTTTCTTGGAAACGACGGCCATGGGCTTTCTCCGGTCTGAAGCAATTCCAGGAAAAGAGCAGGGCGGTTTTCCGTCTGGAATTGCGAGATTACAAAAACAGAGCGAAAAACGCTCTGGCATGAGGAGATGTCCGGCGGAAAGGCGCGGGACGACAATGCCGCCCCGTTAGCATAGCTGACGCGGTTAGCCTATGGCCGATGGGATAAAAACCAGCGGATTTCCGGCTTTTCAGTGATCCTGAAGACGATCTCGAGCTGGTCGGAAGAGCGCATGCCAGAGGGATCTGCGAAAAAAATGTCCTCCGCGACAAGCACGTCGTTGCCGGGCGAAGAGAAGACCCAGGTCTCGCCGTCGGGCGCGATCAGCAAGGCGGAGTCCGTCTCGGTCTGCAGCAGGCTGATCGACGGGTGGACATGGAAACGCGCCGAGGCGATGCCTTCGCCTTTCGGCGGCTTTTTCCTGCCCTCCGGCACGAAAAAGCGATCCCGGCCGGCCAGGATCGTGCCTTTGGCATTAAGGCTCAGCTCGCGCTCGTGAACATAGCCGAAAGGCGAGAGATAGCCGTCATGTGCGGCGCGGACGTAGTCGCGCCCATCCTCCGTCTCGGATCGCTCGACGATGACCTTCTTCACGCCTCCGACCATGATCGGTCCAAGGGATTTCGACTTGGAGAACTGCGACGACGAGGTGTCGTTGAGCGTGACGGCCGAATGCGCGGCCGTCACCCGTGCGGCCTGAATATAGCGGTCGCCGGCAAATTCCGGCGATCCGGAATTAATGATGAAGCGTGTCTTGCCCGATGACATCTCAAAGGAGAGGCAGCCGGCATGCGCCGTGCGGCTGAGATCGGTCGAAGCGGGAGCGCCTGCATCGATGATGACGACGGCCTGGCCGGCGGCCAAGCGGTGATATTTCGTATGCGGCAACGCCTTGAAGGCCTGTCCCGCCGTCTCGTCGTAACGCAGCACCGACATGAGCTCGTTGGCAAGCGTCGAGGTCGCACCATTGAACAGCGCCAGATCGCCATCCTGATGGCGGAAGAAGCGCAGCGCGGGATACATGCGATCGATGCCGGGAATGAGCCGGATGGGCACGTCATGGCCGAGATTGACATAGGTCTGCCGCAAGGGCAGCAGATCGAGCAGAAGCTCCAGCGACACCCGCGGATTGCGGGAGATATGGCCGCCGTCTGCCAGGATCTGTCGGTCGATTTCGCGATCGAGCGCCTGGCCCGCCCGCTTTACCGCCAGCGCGCCGTTGGGCATGGCGACGGACGACATGGCAAGCGCAATGCGCACGCGAAAACGGGTCGTTCCATCCCGCGCCGATGGCGCCATGCGGCGCAAAAAGCGAACATGCAGCACAAGCACGCGCATGAAGCGGCGATAAAAGCCGCTATCCGTGCCGTGCAGAAGCACCGGGGAGTGCGACAGGAGCGCGATGAGTCGTTGTGCGGCGATATCGGGCGCCCAGGCAAGCCCATGCAGACGGCGGCCGTGAACGGCAATCCAGTCGGTGAGAATGGAGCGCGCCATGGCCGAGGACTGGTCGCTCTTCTCGGCCCGCAAATGCCGCAGCCAGCGGAAATTATGCAACCGCGCTGCAAAAGCCTTGGACGGTAGCTCCAGCGAGAAAGGGGAAGCGCCTTGTGTTTCGAGAACCCTGCCGGCCAGCAGGATGCGGCCGTTCAGAAGCTCCTCGACGAAAAAAGGATCGACGCTGCGCAGATCCGTCGGAGCCACGATGAGGCGTTCCGGCACACGCATCGTGTGGCGGGTGAGACGCAATCGCGTCAACGCCGCGCGGCGAGACATCCGCCGCCATGCTTCCCGCACGTATGAACTCACAAAACCCTGCCGCAGACCTGCATATTTGCTTCTGCTTACTCTCATTACCCGTGGTTAAAAAGAGGTTACAAATATACCAATTAAGAACAGGTTACTGACTTTTGAACCACTTTCGAAAGCCTGTGGAAACCACGCCCAGAGCCGGATGATTTTAGGTCCGCTCGACCTGAAGTCTGATTCCGCTCCAGAATCAAAGACGTAGAGCATGATGTCGACCGAAAACCGCTCACACTTATCGGCGTCATGCTCTATCGCACGCGCCGAAGCACGGCCGCATAGAAGCCATCGAGGCCGGAGGCGAAACCATCGGTAAGCGGCAACATGTCTGGCGTCGTGCGGAAGGCACCGAGCGGAGAAATCGCCGCTTCGAGGCCCGGCCAGTCGCTTGCTGCAATCGCAACCCGCTCGACATTGCCGCTATCGGCGAGAAGGCGTGCGACGAGATCTTCGCCCTCTTCGGGATCGAGCGAGCAATTGGAGAAAACGACGATGCCGCCGGGTTTGACCAGCGTCAAGGCATGACGCAGCAGACGTTCCTGCAGCGCAGCGAGCTTGGCGATATCCTCCGGTCCCTTGGTCCAGAGCACATCGGGATGGCGGCGTGTCGTTCCGGTCGAAGAGCAGGGCGCGTCGAGAAGGGCCGCATCGAAAAGTTCGTCGGGCTGATATTTGCTCATATCGGCACCGACGGTTTCGGCCTCAAAACCGAGACGCGCGAGATTGCCCGACAATCTCTTCAGCCGATTGGCGGACTGATCGAGAGCCGTGACCTTGGCACCTGCGAGTATAAGCTGCGCCGTCTTGCCGCCAGGAGCCGCGCAGAGATCGACGACCCGCTTGCCGGCGAGCGGGCCGAACAGCTTCGCCGGAATGCTGGCGGCGGCGTCCTGAACCCACCATTCGCCCTCATTGAAGCCTTCAAGCGAGGGAATGGATCCCTCGAAAGCAGCGAGACGCACGCCACCGGTCGGCAGGACCACGCCGTTGAGACGTTTCGCCCAGCCTTCGGCATCGGATTTGACCGTGAGATCGATGGCGGCCGGCTCGAGCTGGGTTTCGGAAATTCTGAGTGCTGCCGCTACCCCGTAAGCCGCTTCCAGGCGGGAGAGGAACCAGGCCGGCATGGCGGGCACGCCTGCGACATTTTCGAGAATGTCCTGCTTTTCCCGGCCGATGCGGCGAAGAATGGCGTTGACCAGCTTGGCAAAGCGGCGATTGCGCGGGTCACGGTTGGCCTGTTCGACGGCAAGGTCGACGGCTGAATGATCCGGCACATCCAGATAGAGCATCTGCGTCGCACCAACCACGAGGACGTGGTGCAGAGCGCGGGCGCCTTCCGGCAGCGGTGAATCGAGCAGCGAAGAAATCGTCGCCTCGATGCGCGGCAGATGCCGCAGCGCACTGTTCAGGATGGCGCGCACCAACGCCCGGTCGCTTTCGCCGAGTGCCTTATAGGCGGGATTGCCGCCCTCGGCATCCAGCATTCCGTCAAGCGGTGTCTTGCGATCGATGACGGCGGCCAGGATCTTCGTTGCCGCGGCACGCGCTGCAAAGCCGGGCTTCGCCGGCGCCGAATCATGTGGCTTGGTCTTGTCCGAGCCCTTGCCGGATCTTCTTCCGTCTTTGTTGAAAGCTTTGTTTTTCGTGTCAGAACTCAAGACCAGGGACCCTTTGGCGGTTGTGAACCACCGCGACCCGTATTCGGCACGGAGCGCGATTTCCGCTCCGGATTAGCAGTCAAGACAGGTCCCGTCGAGCCAAAGCCCGCAGATGGGCCTGAAGACGACGCCATCGGCGAGGCACCGCCGCCGCCATAGCGCGCCATTTCGTGCAGTGCCGCGATGCGGTTTTCCGTATTCGGATGGGTCGAGAACAGATTGTCCATGCGTTCGCCCGACAGCGGGTTGATGATGAACATATGCGCCGTTGCCGGATGTCCTTCGGCTTCCTCATTCGGAATATGCGAGGCACCGCGGGCGATCTTGCCGAGCGCCGAGGCAAGCCAGAGCGGATTGCCGCAGATCTCCGCGCCGCGGCGGTCGGCGGAATATTCGCGCGTGCGGCTGATCGCCATCTGCACCAACATTGCGGCCAGAGGCGCAACGATCATCGCGGCGAGAACGCCGACCATGCCGAGCGGATTGTTGTTGTCGCGGCGGCCGCCGAAGAAGAAGGCAAAGTTGCCGAGCATGGAAATGGCGCCGGCAAGCGTCGCCGTAATCGTCATGGTCAGCGTGTCGCGATTCTGCACATGCGCCAGCTCATGCGCCATCACGCCAGCCACTTCCTCCGGCGTCAACGCGTGCAGCAAGCCTGTTGAGGCGGCAACGGCGGCGTTCTCGGGGTTGCGGCCCGTGGCAAAGGCGTTCGGCTGCGGGCTGTCGTAGAGATAAACCCTAGGCATCGGCAGGCCGGCATTGCGAGCGAGATCGCGAACGATGCGGTAGAATTCCGGCGCGCTGCGCTCATCCACTTCCTGCGCACCGTAGGTAGAAAGCACCATACGGTCCGAATTCCAGTAGGAAAAGAAATTCATGCCGGCAGCGACGACAAATGCGATCAACATGCCCGATTGACCGCCGATGAGATAGCCAACGCCCATGAAAAGGGCGGTCATGAAGGCAAGCAGCATGGCGGTACGCATGAGATTCATCAAAAAGTCTCCAACAGATCTGACGCCCAAACCTTTTTCTTTGCGGCCGGACGCATTGGAGACGGATGATTTCAGGTCTCTTCGGCCTGACATCTGAATCCGCTCCGAAATAAAAAACAGAGCATGATGTCACCCGAAAACCGTTCACACTTTTCGGCATCATGCTCTATGATTTGGCTATTCCTCCCCTCATTTCAATATTTCGGAGGTCGCTCGAGACCATGCAATCCGCAGATAACGACAATAAAATCGACATTGAAGCCGGTGAAACCATACGCAAGCCGCTCTCACCCGCCGCCAAGCGCGCCCTTGCCGAAGCCGAGGAGCGCCGCCAGGCGCAGGCCAGCGCTGAGCCGCCCCCGGAAATCGGCGGCCGCGGCGGCTCCGACCCCGCGCGCTTCGGCGACTGGGAAATCAACGGTCGGGCGATCGATTTTTAAGGGATAGCGGCTGAGATAGCTCAAGCCCGGAGCTCTTCAGAGCAAGCGACAAGCGCTCAAACTTTCGAAGTACCTTTTGAAAAGGCGCCGTACCCTTCGGTACAGCGCCTTTAAATTCAGGCCTTAAGCAGCATCCGCCTTGTTCTGGCGGTTTGCGATCAGGTCGTCGACGACGGCCGGATCGGCAAGCGTCGAAGTATCGCCAAGCGCGCCGAAATCATCTTCGGCGATCTTGCGCAGGATGCGCCGCATGATTTTGCCGGAGCGGGTCTTCGGCAGGCCAGGCGTGAACTGGATCTTATCCGGCGAGGCGATCGGGCCGATTTCGGTGCGAACGTGCTTCACCAGTTCCTGCCGCAGCGCATCAGAGCCTTCCAGGCCGACCATCAGCGTCACGTAGCAATAGATACCCTGACCCTTGATCGAGTGTGGGTAGCCGACGACAGCGGCTTCCGACACGTGGCTGTGCGACACCAGCGCCGATTCCACTTCCGCCGTACCGAGACGATGGCCCGAGACGTTCAGAACGTCGTCGACGCGACCGGTGATCCAGTAATAGCCGTCCTCGTCGCGGCGGCAACCGTCACCCGTGAAATACTTGCCCTTGTAGGTGGAGAAGTAGGTCTGGATGAAGCGCTCGTGGTCGCCGTAGACCGTGCGCATCTGGCCCGGCCAGCTATCGGCGATGACGAGATTGCCGTCCGTGGCGCCTTCCAGCACGTTGCCTTCGCCGTCCACCAGCTGCGGTTGGACGCCGAAGAAGGGCAGGGTGGCCGAGCCGGGCTTCAGGTCGGTCGCCCCTGGGAGCGGCGTGATCATGTGACCGCCTGTCTCCGTCTGCCACCAGGTATCGACGATCGGGCAACGGCTATCGCCGACAACCTTGTAATACCATTCCCATGCCTCAGGATTGATCGGCTCGCCGACCGTGCCGAGCAGACGCAGGCTGGAGCGCGAGGCACGCTTGACGAAGTGATCGCCGGCACCCATCAGCGAACGGATCGCCGTCGGTGCCGTGTAGAAGATATTGACCTTGTGCTTGTCGATAACATCCCAGAAGCGGCCCTGATCCGGATAGTTCGGCACGCCTTCGAACATCAGCGAGGTCGCGGCATTGGCGAGCGGCCCATAGACGATGTAGGAATGGCCGGTCACCCAGCCGACATCGGCCGTGCACCAGTAGATATCACCGGGATGATAGTCGAACGTATATTCATGCGTCATCGCCGCATAGACGAGATAGCCGCCCGTCGTGTGCAGAACACCCTTCGGCTTGCCGGTGGAACCCGAGGTGTAGAGGATGAAGAGCGGATCTTCGGCCTTCATCTTCGCCGGCGGACAATCCGGCTTCGCCTTGGCGGTTTCCTCGTGGTACCAGAGGTCGCGGCCCGCTTGCCAGGCGATCTTGCCGCCGGTACGGCGCACGACCAGAACATTCTTGACGGCGACGTTCTGCTTGGCGGCGATCTGGATCGCCGTATCGGTATTGTCCTTCAGTGGAATGGACTTGCCGCCGCGAACGCCTTCATCGCAGGTGATGACGAAGGTGGACTCGCAATCGACGATGCGGCCACCAAGCGCTTCAGGCGAGAAGCCGCCGAAGACGACGGAATGCACGGCGCCGATACGGGCGCAGGCGAGCATGGCATAGGCCGCCTCGGGGATCATCGGCATGTAGATGGTGACGCGGTCGCCCTTCTTGACGCCGTGCTTCTTCAGGACATTCGCCAGCCGGCAAACCTGATCGTAAAGTTCGTTATAGGTGACTTTCCTATCGATATAGGGATTGTCGCCTTCCCAGATGAAGGCAACACGATCGCCGTGCTTCTTCAGATGACGGTCGATGCAATTGTAGGAGACGTTGGTGACGCCGTCCTCGAACCATTTAATCGAAACCTTGCCGGTAAACGACGTGTTCTTCACCTTCGTATAGGGCTTGAACCAGTCGATACGCTTGCCGTGCTTGCCCCAAAATTTGTCGGGATCCTCGACGCTCTGCTGATACCATTTCTGGTACTTCGCTTCATCGATCAAAGCGTGTTCCTTGACCGATTTCGTCACCGGATGAATCTTTTCCGACATAGTCTCCTCCTTGAACCCTGACACCCCGACCTGCAATTAAGGGGCGCTTTGCGTGCAATCAATAGCAGGTCAAACTACGACAGCAATTGGACAAAGTGCATTTCATCCGCAAAGAATTGCAATTACGCGACACTATCGCTATATAGGGCCGTATTTCCCGGACATTGTGGTGTTACACCCCGGACCGCGACACCGGCGCGGACTGACAGAAGGACTATATCCATGGCTCAACAATTGCTCATGCCGAAGGCAACTGCCATCTGGCTTGTCGACAATACGGCCTTGTCATTCGACCAGATCGCGCAATTCTGCAAGCTGCATCCGCTCGAAGTAAAGGCGATTGCCGATGGCGAAGCCGCACAGGGCATCAAGGGCCTCGACCCGATCTCGACCGGCCAGCTGACGCGCGACGAAATCGCCCGCGCCGAGAGCAACCCGAACCACAAGCTGAAACTCTCCGAGCCGAAGGTTCGCGTGCCGGAATCGAAGCGCCGAGGCCCGCGCTACACCCCGGTTTCCAAGCGCCAGGATCGTCCGAACGCCATCCTGTGGCTGGTGCGCAACCATCCGGAACTGAAGGATGCGCAGATTTCCCGCCTCGTCGGCACCACGAAGTCGACTATCGAGCAGATCCGCGATCGTACGCACTGGAACTCGGCCAACCTGGCACCGATGGACCCGGTCACACTCGGCCTCTGCAGCCAGATCGACCTCGATATGGAAGTTGAAAAGGCCGCCAAGGGTCGACCGCTGCCGACCGCCGCCGAACTCGGCGCAACGCTGCAGCCCGCCCAGGAGACCGAGAAGCTCGGCTTCAGCTATGACCGCGATGACGAGAAGGAAAAGGAAATCGACGCCGACGCCGTTTTCGCCAAGCTCAAGTCGCTCAAGTCGACGAGCCGCGACGAAGAAGACGACGATCAGTTCTAAGATCAGACATACCCGACGTTTTGCAAAGCCCCGGTCCTCGACCGGGGTTTTTTTGGCGTCTCATCCTTGATGGGTGTAACCTCTTGTTGTGTCAATATGCAGCAGGACAATCATAAGGATATTGTGTAGCTTTTAGCGAAACGACCCTGCGAGAGTTGCATCAGCCATGTCGGTCCTGGCCATCGGATATTACAGTTATGCGTGCGGATTGATCTTTGCCGTGGTTTCAGCACTGCGGACGCGGCGGCGAGTACTTCGGGGGCCTTTTGGGAAATTCGCGATATTCGAGCATATCATGCTGCCGATCGTCTTCGTAATCGTCGGCATCACCATCTACTCGCTTGTCGAAGTCGACAAACTTATCGTCATGGGCATCATCATCATATTCTCAGCACTGACGCTGGTCATGCTGATGGTTTTTGCGCCATTCCTCGTTTTGGCATTCGCGTTTCTAGCTTACGCCTTCACCATCTCCTGGGAGGAAGTTACCGGTATCATCGCCTTGTCGTTCATTGGCGCGACAATAGGAAATGTATTCGGTTACGGGTGGGGAAGTTGGGCAGCTCGTGTTGTGCCGCCATCGCCTACATGACCCTTTGAAGGGTGCAAGCCGGCGTTATCGCGCCCCGAAGATCGCCGAACCAACGCGAACGCTTGTTGCGCCGAAGGCGACGGCGATTTCATAATCGCTCGACATCCCCATGGAGAGCCTTTCAACGCCGGCCTGCTTGGCAAGCTTTGCGAGCAGGGCAAAATGCGGTCCCGGATTTTCCTCCGCCGGCGGAATGCACATCAGGCCCTCGATCGACAGACCAAGCTCCTTGCGGCACAAATCGACGAACGCGACCGTATCGTCAGGCGCAATCCCTGCTTTCTGCGGCTCCAGCCCGGTATTGACCTGGACAAATAGCTTTACAGCCTTGCCCTGCCGTTTCATTTCGTCGGCGAGAGCGCGCGCGATCTTTTCGCGGTCGACGGTTTCGATAACGTCGAATAGTGCGACAGCATCCGCGGCCTTGTTCGATTGCAGCGGCCCGATCAAGTGCAGCTCGATCCCTGGAGTTTTGGTCTTCAACTCTGGCCACTTGCCTTGGCTTTCCTGCACACGATTCTCACCGAAGACTCGCTGGCCGGCCGCAATCGCTGGGCGGATCTGATCGGCGTCGAACGTCTTGGAAACGGCAACGAGCTGCACGGAACCGGCTTTTCGTCCAGCCTGGCGTTCAGCCACTGTAATATGGGAACGGACTTCGTTCAGACGCTCTTGAAGTTCCATCTTTTCGCCTCGATATTTCGCCTGCTTCTCAATCCCTGCAGTAATGAGGCAGGCAGGCTTTGCCAAGGGCGAAAGCGCCCGAATCCGGCTTTGCTTTGCAAGATAAGGCACTTGCTGCACCTGCTAAACTTGACGCTTGGGTGGTTTCGTGGTGAAGGTCTCGCCTTACTCCCCATGATTTTTCGGAATACAAGAACAGATGTCTATCGAACGTTATAATCCGCGCGACGCCGAGCCCCGCTGGCAGCAGAAATGGAACGAAGAAGAAGTCTTCGTTACCGACAACGCCGATCCGCGCGAGAAGTACTACGTTCTAGAAATGTTCCCGTATCCGTCGGGCCGGATCCATATGGGCCATGTGCGCAACTACGCCATGGGTGATGTCGTTGCTCGCTACAAGCGCGCCCGCGGCTACAACGTGCTGCATCCGATGGGCTGGGACGCCTTTGGCATGCCGGCGGAAAACGCCGCACGCGACAACAAGGTGCATCCGAAGGAATGGACTTACCAGAACATCGCCTCGATGCGCACCCAGCTGAAGGCCATGGGCCTGTCGCTGGACTGGAGCCGTGAATTCGCGACTTGTGACGTCGATTATTATCATCGCCAGCAGATGCTCTTCATCGACATGATGGAGAAGGGCCTCGTCTACCGTAAGAAGTCCAAGGTCAATTGGGACCCGGTCGACAACACCGTTCTCGCCAATGAACAGGTTATCGATGGCCGCGGTTGGCGTTCGGGCGCTCTCGTCGAGCAGCGCGAGCTGACACAGTGGTTCTTCAAGATCACCGAATTCAGCCAGGATCTCCTGGATGCACTGGATACGCTCGACCATTGGCCGGAAAAAGTGCGTCTGATGCAGAAGAACTGGATCGGCCGCTCCGAAGGCCTGGCCATTCGCTGGGAGATCGTCCCGGAGACCGCACCCAATAGCGATCGCGAGATCACGGTTTACACGACCCGCCCGGATACGCTGTTCGGCGCTTCCTTCCTGGCAATCTCAGCTGATCATCCGCTGGCCAAGGAAGCTGCAGCCAAGGACGCGGCGATCGAAGCCTTCTGCGAAGAGTGCCGCCGCGCCGGCACCTCGCTGGCCGCACTGGAAACCGCCGAAAAGAAGGGCATGGACACCGGTATCCGGGTCCGTCATCCCTTCGATCCATCCTGGGAACTGCCCGTCTACATCGCCAACTTCGTGCTGATGGACTACGGTACTGGCGCCATCTTCGGCTGCCCCTCGGGCGATCAGCGCGACCTGGATTTCGCCCGCAAATATGGCCTGCCCGTTGTGCCTGTGGTTATGCCCGCAGACGGCGATGCCGCAAGCTTCAACGTCGGCGATGTCGCCTATGACGGTGGCGGCGTGATGATCAACTCACGCTTCCTGGACGGCATGAGCACCGACCAAGCCTTTGAAACCGTGGCGACGAAGCTCTCCGAAACGAGCATCGGCAATGCGCCGCAGGCAGAGCGCAAGGTGAACTTCCGCCTGCGCGACTGGGGTATTTCCCGTCAGCGTTATTGGGGCTGCCCGATCCCGGTCATCCATTGTGATGACTGCGGCGTACTGCCTGTGCCGAAGCAGGACCTGCCGGTCAGGCTGCCCGACGACGTCACCTTCGATCAGCCCGGCAACCCGCTCGATCGACATGCCACATGGCGACATGTCGCATGCCCGCAATGCGGCAAGGATGCGCGTCGCGAAACAGATACGATGGATACCTTCGTCGATTCGAGCTGGTATTTCGCACGCTTCACCGCTCCTTGGGAAAATCAGCCGACGGATCAGAAGGCGGCCAACCATTGGCTGCCCGTCGATCAGTACATCGGCGGCATCGAGCACGCGATCCTGCACTTGCTTTATTCGCGCTTCTTCACCCGCGCCATGCGTGAAACCGGCCATCTCGACGTGAAGGAACCCTTCAAGGGCCTGTTCACCCAGGGCATGGTCGTGCACGAGACCTACAGCCGTGGCAATGGCCTGACGCGCGAATGGGTGTCACCCGCAGATATCAACATCGAGGAACTGGACGGCCAACGCCGCGCCACGCTGCTTTCGACCGGTGAAGATATCACCATCGGCGCCATCGAAAAGATGTCGAAGTCGAAGAAGAACGTCGTCGATCCCGACGATATCATCGCCTCTTACGGCGCCGACACTGCCCGCTTCTTCGTACTCTCCGATTCGCCGCCCGACCGCGATGTCATCTGGTCCGAAGCCGGTGTCGAAGGCGCGCATCGCTTCACGCAGCGGATGTGGCGTCTCGTGTCCGAAGCCGCGGACGCGCTAAAGGCAGTTGAATCGAATCCGGCTAAAGAGGGCGAAGCGCTGGTGATCTCGCAGGTCGCTCACCGCACGCTGAAGGCTGTTCAGGGCGATTACGACAAGCTTGCCTTCAACAAGGCCGTGGCCCGCATCTACGAATTCGTCAATGCGCTAGCAGCGCCGCTGAGCAAGGTTGCAGCAGGCCAAGCCGATGCCAGCTATCGCTCCGCCGTCCGCGAAGCTGTCGAGATCCTGATTGCGCTTGTTGCGCCTATAACCCCGCACCTGGCGGAAGAATGCTCGGCCGCGCTCGGCAATACCAACATGATCGCCACAAGCGCTTGGCCGGTCTACGACGAAGCACTAGTGATCGAAAACGAGATCATCTATCCCGTCCAGATCAACGGCAAGAAGCGCACCGAATTGACAATCGCGCGCGATGCAGATCAGAATGCCGTGCAACAGGCCGTGCTCGCCCTGGATGCCGTCAAGAGCGCATTGAACGGTCAGGCGCCAAAGAAGATCATCGTCGTTCCACAGAGGATCGTGAACATTGTCGTCTGATAGCCTTTTCAAGTTCGCCCGCATCGCCGGCGTTGCGTCCCTGGTGGCAGTTGCCGGCCTTTTGTCGGCCTGCCAGGTCAAGCCGCTCTATGCCGTAAGCACTGGCGTGACACAGAAACTTTCGCAAGTTTCCTTCTCTGATACAGATTCGCGGGTCGGGCAGGAAGTTCGCAACCAATTGATCTTCATAGCCGGAAGGGGCGCCGGTGAGACGAAAACGCCGAGATATATTGTCGATTTGAGCGTTAGAATGAGCACCAGCGGGGTTATTTATCTGCCATCTTCCGACACCTCGGGAGCGGCACGCACCACTGTCCTTGCATCTTTCACACTCAAGGAAGTCGGCACAGGTAGAGTACTGAAATCTGGCAGCCGTTCTGTCAACTCACTCGTAGACCTGCAGTCAACGGAATTCGGCAAGAGCCGAGCAATCCTAAACTCGGAAGATCGCGCCGCCCGCGAAGTCGCAGAGATGGTTGCAGCCGATATCGCCGCTGCCCTCAGCCGCTGAGTGAGAGCGCGGCATGGCGGAAATCAAGTCTCACGAGTTTGATGGATTCCTGCAAAATGCCGCGCGCAACTATCGGGTTTTTGTCATATACGGCCCGGATCGCGGTCTGGTTTCCGAACGGGCCGCGCAAATAGCGAGCAAGACCGGCGTAGATCTGAACGACGCTTTTTGTCTTATCAAACTCGATGTCGGTGATCTTCAGAACGACGCGGGACGTCTTCTGGATGAGGTCAATGCAATCGGCCTTTTCGGCGGAGAAAAGCTCGTATGGATTCGAGGGGCCGCCAATGAGAAGGCGCTGATCGATTCGCTGCAGATCATTGCCGATAATCCCCCTGACGCAAGTTTCGTCATAATAGAGGCCGGCGATCTCAAAAAGGGGTCTGGGCTGCGCAAGATTGCCGAAGCCGCCCGTGCCATCGCCACCATACCCTGCTACGCCGACGACGTCAGGGCGCTTAACGGCCTGATAGATACTGAGCTGGCGAGTGAAAACCTGCGAATTGCACCGGCCGCCCGACAGGCGCTTTTGGAGCTTCTCGGGGGTGATCGCATCGCATCGCGCAACGAAGTCCGCAAGCTCGCGCTTTACTGCCGTGGGCAGGGCACGATTGAGGAAGGCCACGTCATCGATATCATCGGCGATGCAAGTGCAGTCTCCACCGACGACGCGGTCGACGCAATCCTGAAGGGCGACGCGGAAACCTTCCTTCACGCGATACAGAAAATCGCCTCGTCCAAGACGCCAATGTTCCTCGTGCTTCAGGGGTGCCTGAAGCAGTTTCAGTTGCTCGACACGATGCGAGCCGAAATGGACGAAAGGAAATTGGCTCCCGCCCAGGTCATGCAGACACTTGGACGCCATCTGCATTTCCGCCGCAAGCCAATCATCGAACAGGCGCTCAAAACCTGGACTGCTCCTGCCATCGCGCGTGAAATGAACAGGCTACAATCTGCCGTTCTTCAGACACGCCAGCGCGCCAGCCTTGAAGACACGATCGCCACGCAGACCTTGCTGGCAACAACGCTGCAATCAGCCCGAAAGGGCTGATTTTCAAGGGCAATCTTCAACATACTGAGATCAACGCCGCTCCAACAAACGGCAAATTTCCTCAAGCTGCTCCAGCGTCTTGTAGGATATTCTGACCTGACCGCCATTGCCGCGGTGATTGATCGAAACATCCAGCCCAAGCGTGTCCGAAAGCGTACGCTCCAGCGCCAAAGTGTCGGAATCTTTTTCGTCCCGATGCGCGCCGGGCGGACGAGGATCGTTCTGCGCCTTGATGTCATTCTGCGCCAATCGCTCCGCATCACGGACCGACATCCCCTTGGAAACAATCGTGCGCGCCAAGCCGGACGGATCCGACGTCGATACCAGCGCCCGGGCATGACCGGCCGAAAGACTGCCGGCAGCCAGCATATCGCGAACCGGATCGGGCAGCTTCAAGAGGCGGAGAGAGTTGGCGACATGGCTGCGGCTCTTACCGATGATTTCGCCGAGATCGTTTTGCGTGTAACCATGCTCGGCGATCAACTGCTCATACCCAAGCGCTTCTTCCAGCGGATTGAGATCGGCTCGCTGAACATTTTCGACAATGGCGATTTCCAGCGCCGTCTTGTCATCCACGTCACGAACGATGACGGGAATTTCGATGAGCCCCGCCAACTGCGCCGCACGCCAGCGTCTTTCGCCGGCAATGATTTCATAGCGATCTGTCGAAACCGTGCGAGCAACGACCGGCTGAACAATTCCGTGCTGCCGTATGGAACTGGCGAGATCGTGCAGCTCCGTCTCATCGAAATAACGGCGAGGGTTACGTGGATTCCGCGAAATGAATTCGATCGGCACCAGGCGATCCGGATTTACCGACGGCCTTCCCGCTTCCACCGGCGTGGGCTGATCCATCTCTCCGATGAGAGCTGCCAGGCCACGCCCAAGGCGCCGTTTCGAAAGATCATCATTCATCGCCGATACTCACTCTAAAACAAAAACATATCAGGCTGCAGCCTTGCGCTGCCGCTCCCGCTGGATCACTTCCGAAGCCAGTTGCAGATAGGCCTGGCTTCCCGCACACTTCAGATCATAAAGGATCGCGGGCTTGCCATAGGACGGCGCCTCGGACACGCGCACGTTGCGTGGAATCAACGTATGGTAGACCTTCTCGCCGAGATGCGTACGAACGTCGCTCACAACTTGCTGCGCGAGATTGTTACGGGAATCAAACATCGTCAATACGATACCCTGAATATCCAGGGACGGGTTCACCGTACGGCGCACTTGATCAACCGTTTCAAGCAGCTGACTGAGGCCTTCCAGTGCGAAAAATTCGCACTGCAACGGCACCAGAACCGAATGTGCAGCCGCCATGGCATTCATGGTTAGCAAATTGAAAGAAGGTGGGCAATCGACCAGAATATAGGAGAAGGACAGGGCATCCGGACTATTGAGCGCCCGCCGAAGCCGGAAAACCCTGTCCGGCTGCTGCGCAATCTCCATCTCGACGCCCAACAGGTCCATCGTCGATGGCACAATGAAAAGATTCGGAACGGCTGTTTCCAGAACGGTTTCCAGAATCGTATGAGTCCCGGCCAGAAGATCATAGGAAGATTGCTTGCGGTCGCGCCGCTCGATGCCCAACCCGGTGCTGGCATTACCCTGCGGATCGAGATCGACGATCAAAACCTTCTCACCGATGGCCGCCAGTGCTGTCGCTAGGTTGATCGCGGTCGTCGTCTTGCCGACGCCACCCTTTTGATTTGCGATGGTAATAATCCGGTTTCGCTCGCCGATCATCTGCCGCACATCCAATTTCGGTTAAATCAGGCGCCGAATACGACTTAATTCCAAAATTACGGAATCTCGCTCGACGACACTTGGATGTTTTACCAGATCGAATTCCCAACGACCACGGGCTTTCTCGAGCTCGCGCGCGTAATCCCGGCCTTTATGCAGCACGAGATGCAAATTTTCATTGCGCTCCAGCCAGGGCTCCGAGTAGTCGAGCAACAAGTCCAGCTCCGCCAATGCGCGTGCCGAGATCGTGTCGCAATGCTCTATGACCGCAGGTGCCTCCTCGATTCGGATCGCGTGAACAGCACCGCGTGCCTCACACTCCCGCAAGCAAACGCGCAGAAATGCAGCCTTCTTCTGATTGCTTTCAACCAGATCGACATGACCAGCGCCCTGTTCGGCCAGCAAAATTGCGGTTATCACGCCTGGAAAGCCACCGCCGCTGCCTAGGTCGACCCAATGGTCCGTGTGTGGATGAAGCTGGAAAATCTGCGCGCTATCGGCAATATGGCGACTCCAAAGATCGCCAATCGTTGAAGGCGCCACAAGATTGATGGTCTTGGCCCACTTCTGGAATAGTTCCGCAAAATGCAGCAACCGCTCCTGTGTTTCACGTGAAACACGCACACCGTTCAATTCCATATGTTGGACTCTCAAACCTTGCAGCACTTAGGAAACGAGCTTCTGCGCTTCTATTGTCGCCATCTTCCGAAGATGAGCCAGAAGCAGCGAGATCGCGGCTGGTGTCATTCCATCAATCCGAGAAGCTTGCGCGATGTTCTTCGGGCGCATAGCTGTCAGTTTCTGCTTCAGCTCATTGGACAATCCCGAGAGAAGAGTGAAATCGAAATCGGCCGGTATGGCGCGTTCCTCTTCCCTGCGAGCCTGCACGATATCCGCTGTCTGGCGATCCATATAGACGGCATAGGCGGCCTCAATCTCGAGCGCTTCTCCTATGCCGCGCTCCAAGGAGCCTAGTTCCGGCCAAAGCCGGGAAACGGTTGATACGGATTGATCAGGATAGGACAGCAGCTCATAGGCCGAACGTCTTTGCCCGTCCTTGTTCAGATGCAATCCGACCTTCGCAGCCTCGCTAGGCGTAATCGTCAGTTGCTTCAACTGACTCCTACTACGCTCCAGTTTCTCCATATAATCACTGAAGCGTGATGCGCGCGCACTTCCAACGCTACCGATAGCAAGACCTATCGGTGTCAAACGCACATCGGCGTTATCAGCACGGAGCGACAGCCGGTACTCTGCCCGCGAGGTGAACATTCTATAAGGCTCGGCGACACCCCGCGACGTTAAGTCGTCGATCATCACGCCGATATAGGATTCGGTGCGGCTAAACTCGACGGCCTTGCCACCAGAGGCCAATCGCGCCGCATTCAAGCCGGCAACGAGACCTTGAGCTCCGGCTTCTTCATAGCCGGTCGTACCGTTGATCTGACCGGCCAAAAAGAGGCCTGGAATCTTCTCAACTTCCAGAGACAACTTCAGCTCGCGTGGATCGACATGATCATACTCGATGGCATATCCGCACTGTAGAATACGGACTCGTTCCAGACCCGGAATAGTTCTGATGAAAGCGTCCTGAACCTCCTCGGGGAGGGATGTCGAAATGCCATTCGGATAGACTGTGGTATCGTCAAGTCCCTCAGGTTCGAGGAAGATCTGATGGCCATCTCGCTCGCCGAACTTAACAATCTTATCTTCGATCGAAGGACAGTAGCGCGGGCCGACCCCTTCTATCTGACCAGAATACATCGCAGACCGTCTCAGGTTTTCCGCGATGATCTTGTGGGTTTCCGGCGTCGTGCGCGTCACGCCGCATTCGATCTGCGGATTCGCGATCGAATCAGTCATGAAGGAGAAGGGCGTCGGATCCTCATCGGCGCCTTGACGTCCGACAGACTCCCAATCGATCGTCGAGCCATCCAGACGAGCCGGAGTTCCTGTCTTCAGGCGGCCAAGCGCCAGGCCATAGCGCAGCAATGTGCCGGAGAGGCCAACCGAAGGCTCTTCGCCTACGCGACCGGCCGGAATTTTCTTGTCACCGATATGGATGAGGCCACGAAGGAACGTGCCGGTCGTCAAGACAACGGCGCCACAGCGGATCACTCTTCCGTCTTTTAAAACGACGGCTGAAACGCGACCATGCTCGATCGTCAGATCGAAAGCGTCGCCTTCGATGACATCAAGGTTCGCCGTTGCCTCGATCTCCGCCTGCATTGCAAGTCGATAGAGCTTGCGATCGGCCTGCGTGCGCGGACCACGAACCGCCGGACCTTTCTTGCGGTTGAGCATCCGGAACTGGATGCCTCCTGCGTCGGCTATGCGACCCATAAGTCCATCGAGTGCATCGATCTCGCGGACGAGATGTCCCTTGCCGAGCCCACCAATGGCGGGATTGCAAGACATGACTCCGATGGTGGAGCGCTTATGTGTAACGAGCGCCGTGCGCGCACCCAGGCGCGCCGACGCGGCCGCAGCCTCAGTACCGGCATGGCCACCGCCCACAACGATCACATCATAAATATTGTCGCGCACAATCACGATCCTCGATGAAGCCGCCTGTTTGGCACATCAGTCCACGGAGTCAAGAAGGTTTCACGTGAAACGCTGCAAGGAGTATTCTATCGGCGATGTTTCACGTGAATCATTTGCCGATGCAAAATTCTGAGAAGATCACATCAAGGAGATCTTCGACATCGACCCGGCCCGTTATCCGGCCGAGACTGTTGGCACTTTGGCGCAAATGCTCCGCTCTGATATCGAGGCCTTGATTATCAGAACTTACCGCCACGCTCAATGTATCCAAGCTTTGCTTAAGGAGTGTGCGATGGCGCAGCCGGCTGGGGAGAGCAAGAGAGAGAGATGGCGAGCGATCCCGCAGATCATCGATGATAAGCTGATGCAGTTCAGCGAGCCCGTCACCCGATGTCGAGGAGATCAGCAGATCGTACGCGCCGTCATCCCCGGCGCGAAGATCAGCCTTCGTACCAAGCTTGAGAATTCGACCTTTAAACCCCGGAAAATCGGTTTGCGCCGGTTGACCGATCTCCGCCAGCGAGAGGACCAGATCCGCATCCGCTACGGTCTTCAGAGCACGCCGGATGCCCTCTCTCTCCACCACCTCCTCGGTCTCTCTCAGGCCTGCGGTGTCATAGAGCCTGACCGCATATCCATCGATATTCAGATCCACATGCAGGACATCGCGCGTCGTCCCGGCAATGTCGGTGACGATCGCGACTTCGCGTTTTGCCAGAGCATTGATGAGGCTGGATTTGCCTGCATTCGGTGGGCCGGCGATAACGACACGCAATCCATCCCTTACGATCTCGCCGAAGTCCGCGCCGTCCAAATGTTCGGATAGTTCGGAACGGAGGCGTTCCATGTCGCTCCATACCAAATCTGAAACCGATCCCGGTACGTCATCCTCATCGGCAAAATCAAGTTCTGCTTCAATGAGCGCGCGGGCGCGCGTCAACCTATCGGCCCAACCCTCATACAGAGCCGAAAGGCCACCGGCGGCATGCTCTATCGCAAGGCGCCGCTGCATTTCCGTTTCCGCACCTATGAGATCGGCAAGACCCTCGACCTCGACCAGATCCATTTTGCCGTTTTCAAGGGCGCGTCTTGAAAACTCCCCATGTTCGGCCAAACGGCAACCTTCGAACATGGAAAGCTCGTCCAGGAGGGCAGCAACAACCGCCTTGCCCCCATGAATGTGAATCTCTGCGCAGTCTTCACCGGTGAAGGAGGCAGGCCCTGGAAAAGTCAGAACAAGACCGCGGTCAAGCATAAGACCGTTACGAGTCCGAATCGTTTTAAGCGTTGCTTGACGAGCTACCGGCACAGATCCTGCGAGTGATTTCACCACATGCATTGTTTCACTGCCGCTGATGCGAATGACGGCAACGCCGGCAGGAAGGCTACCGCTGGAGAGGGCATAGATTGTCTGGTTCGCTGCGTTCATAAATTTGATCCGGTTCCGAATCGATTCCTATCGGCCCACATTTCCGTGAAACTCCGGCGGCCCTAAAGGAACAGTGCGATTGCTTTGATCCGCTGTCCCACACTTTAATCTTCGATCTTGCGCATGTTGATCACGGAAAGCCGGCCCAACACATTTACGCGATATGTTCTAAACGGAAATCGGGCCGCACGAGGCGACCCGATCATACTACTTCACAGCCTCAGCCAAAGAGCCAGACAATTTGGCAAGAGTTACGTGTTCATCGAGTCGAAGAAATCTGGATTATTCTTCGTCTGCTTAAGCTTATCGATGAGGAATTCGATCGCATCGGTCGTGCCCATCGGCGCGAGGATACGACGAAGAACGAAGATCTTCTGCAGATCCTGGCGCGGCACGAGCAGGTCTTCCTTACGCGTACCGGACTTGAGAATATCCATCGCCGGGAAGATACGCTTGTCAGCAACCTTGCGGTCGAGCACGATTTCCGAGTTACCCGTACCCTTGAATTCTTCGAAGATGACTTCGTCCATGCGGCTGCCGGTATCGATCAGCGCGGTCGCGATGATGGTCAGCGAGCCACCTTCTTCGATGTTACGCGCGGCACCGAAGAAGCGCTTCGGACGCTGCAACGCATTGGCGTCGACACCACCGGTCAGAACCTTGCCCGAAGAGGGAACGACAGTGTTATAGGCTCGGCCAAGGCGGGTAATGGAGTCGAGCAGGATCACGACATCGCGGCCGTGTTCCACAAGACGCTTGGCCTTTTCGATGACCATTTCGGCGACCTGCACGTGACGAACGGCCGGCTCGTCGAAGGTCGAAGAAATAACTTCGCCGCGCACCGAGCGCTGCATATCGGTCACTTCTTCCGGACGTTCGTCGATCAGAAGAACGATCAGATAGCAATCGGGATGATTGGCGGTGATCGAATGGGCGATGTTCTGCAGGAGAACGGTCTTACCGGTACGGGGCGGAGCGACGATCAAACCGCGCTGGCCCTTGCCGAGCGGCGCCACCAGATCGATGACGCGAGGAGAAAGATCCTTCGATGTGGGAACGTCGAGTTCCATACGGAAACGCTCATTCGGATAGAGCGGCGTCAGATTGTCGAAGTGAACCTTGTGACGGATCTTTTCCGGATCGTCGAAATTGATAGTGTTGACTTTCAGCAGCGCAAAGTAGCGCTCGCCTTCCTTCGGACCACGGATCGGCCCCTCGACCGTGTCGCCGGTCTTCAGAGAGAAGCGGCGGATCTGGGAGGGGGAGATGTAGATATCGTCCGGACCGGGAAGATAGTTCGCATTGGCGGAGCGAAGAAAACCAAAGCCGTCCTGCAGAACTTCGACGACGCCCTCGCCGATGATTTCCACATCCTGGCTTGCGAGCACTTTCAAAATTGCAAACATCAGTTCCTGTTTGCGCATCGTGCTGGCGTTTTCGACCTCGAGCGATTCGGCAAAGGCCAGAAGATCGGTCGGGGATTTATTTTTCAGTTCCTGAAGCTTCATCTCAGCCATGAAGGGAATTACTCATTTTTTAGAAGGGGAAAGGCAATGTTGCTCGTATTCAGAACCGCGATAGGGGCGCTCGCGGGCGACAGAATGGATACATGCCACGAAGAAGAGATGGCGGGAAAATAGCGACTCACTTTCTGAACCGCAAGGGGGGACGGTGAAATGAAGGAAATTTAACGTCCCCACCAAAAATGGGCCAATCTCACGCGAACGGTTTCACCACCACGAGAATAACGATGACGATCATCAGAAGCGTCGGCGCCTCGTTCATCATGCGCCAATAGCGGGCCGAGTGCTTGTTTTCATCACGGGCGAAAGCGCGCACCGCGCGGCTGAAAAAGCCGTGAAGACCGGACATGATAACGACAAGCCCGATCTTGGCGTGCAGCCAGCCACCGTGGAAATCATAGACCGACCAGGCGAGATAGAGCCCGAAGATCCAAGTCAGGATCATTGCCGGCGTTATGATGTAGCGCAGCAAACGCTTTTCCATCACCTTGAACGTCTCGGATTGCTGCGAGCCTGGTTCCGCATCGGTGTGGTAGACAAAGAGGCGCGGCAGATAGAGCATCCCCGCCATCCACGAAATGACCGCGATGATGTGCAGGGCCTTAATCCAGAGATAGAGATCGACCGGATGCCAGGCGAACAGCCCGATCGCCAGAACGGCAAAAATCAGGATCATGAAATAGGCGCGTGTGCCGGCTTTTCTGCCAGGCGCTTCGTCGGTCTGCTTTTCCATCGTCATCAGCCTCTCCATCCGCGAACGCGCTCGACAAGCGCTGAAACATTGGCCGGGTCGGCTTGCGGCGTGATCCCGTGCCCAAGATTGAAAATCAGCGGGCCATGACCGAGATGCTGCAGAATGTCGTCGATCCCATCCTCTAGCGCCTTGCCGCCGGCAACGACGCGCATCGGATCGAGATTGCCCTGTAGCGGGCCTTCCTGCTGCAACTCCTGCGCAAAAGCCAAAGGCACCGACCAATCAAGGCCGATCGCATCAGCACCGGTCTTCTGCCGATAGGTTTTCAACTGGTACCCTGCACCCTTGGCAAAGGCGATGATCCGCGCCTGCGGCCGCTGCGCCTTGACCGAAGCGATCATTCTGGCAACCGGCTTGACGGCGAAGGCTTCGAATTCCCTCTCCCCAAGCACGCCGGCCCAGGAATCGAAAATCTGCACCGCGTCGGCGCCGGCATCGATCTGTGCCACCAGATAGGAGGCGGATATCTCCGCAAGCAGCATCAGCAGATGTTCAAAGGCTTTGGGATGGCGATAGGCGAAAAGACGGGCGGGAGCCTGATCCGGGGTGCCATGTCCGGCGATCATATAGGTCGCAACGGTCCAGGGAGCTCCGCAGAAGCCGAGCAGCGTCGTTTCGGCAGGCAAGTCTTGCCGTAACCTCCGGACGGCCTCCATGACAGGCGCAAGGTGCGCAATCACACCCTCCGGCTTCAGGGCCAGAATTCCAGCTTCGTCGATCGGATCCATTTCCGGACCATGTCCTTCGGTGAACCGAACATTGCGCTTCAGCCCATCAGGGATGACGAGGATATCCGAAAAGAGAATAGCCGCATCGAAGCCATAACGACGGATCGGCTGCAGAGTCACTTCCACAGCATGATCGGGGGAATAACAGAGATCGAGAAAGCTCCCGGCTTTGGCCCGCGTCTCACGATATTCAGGCAGATAGCGTCCTGCCTGGCGCATCAGCCAGAGAGGGGGAGGGGAAAGCGTTTCACCGCTCAATACCCGCATGATCTTCCGGCGTTCATCGGTCACAGCCGTCGTCCTATATAAAACCAAACATATATCTAAGGTTTCTATTTCTTAGAGTCGGTGACTATCAAGGATTAAAGTTCATCCATTGCCTGTCCAATTTGTCGCGGTTCGGCAGCAATCGAGCAAATAAATCCCGGGGAAGAGGGGATATGTGGATGGCTAGCTCGATCCGTCAATCTTTTGAATGGTTTACGGCCCCATCCATTTGAACCGAGCCTGGGGATAAGCTGGGGAGCTGCCGAAGCCAATCGACTTTGTCCACATTGCCCACAGCCACCGCGAAGACGTCTCCGCAGAAATGCCAAATGTGGAAAACTCGGCGGTTTTCCACTTGCCCGGGATAGGCCCCTTCTCGTACCTCTCTTTTGTCCCGAGATATCAACAGGCAATGGAAAGTAGCGTGGAAAACCGAACGAGCTTCTTTCATCTGCACCTGATTTCTGACTCAACGGGAGAGACTCTCATCTCGGCCGGCAGGGCTGCATCCGTCCAATTCCATGCCACGCAGCCGATCGAGCACGTCTACCCGCTGATTCGGAATCGCAAGCAGCTCCTGCCGGTTCTGGAGGCGATCGACCACAGTCCGGGCATCGTCCTCTATACAATCGTCGACCGCGAGCTTGCTGACTTCATCGACGAGCGCTGCCGTGAAATGGGCGTGCCCTGCGTCAATGTCCTCGAGCCGGTCATGAATGTTTTCCAGACCTATCTCGGCACTGCGTCGCGCCGTCGCGTCGGTGCGCAGCATGTGATGAATGCCGATTACTTCGCCCGCATCGAGGCACTGAACTTCACCATGGATCATGATGACGGACAGATGCCTGATGATTACGACGATGCCGATGTGGTCATCATCGGGATCAGCCGCACGTCGAAAACGCCAACCAGCATCTATTTGGCGAACCGCGGCATCAAGACCGCCAATATTCCGATCGTCCATGGCGTGCCTTTGCCGGAAAGCTTGTCCAGAGCAACCAAACCGCTGATCGTCGGTCTGGTCGCTACCACCGACCGCATTTCGCAGGTGCGCGAAAATCGCATTCTCGGCACGACGCCAGGCTTCGATCGCGGCGATTACACCGATCGCGCGGCAATCTCGGAAGAGCTGAAATATGCACGCTCTCTCTGCGCGCGGCACAACTGGCCGATCATCGATGTCACGCGTCGCTCGATTGAAGAGACTGCGGCGGCTATTGTTGCCCTGCGCCCGAAGCTGCGTTAATCGCTCCACATCCAAATGTCAGAGGCAGCCGTCATGACCTTGCCCCTCATCCTTGCGTCTTCCAGCCCGTTCCGTCGAATGCTGATGGAGAATGCAGGACTTCATTTCCAGGCCATCGCCGCCAATATTGACGAGCGCGCCATCGAAGCGCCGCTCGAGAAAAATGGCGCGAACCCCGATGCCGTTGCCCTGGTGCTGGCCAAGGCGAAAGCGAAGGAGGTAAGCGATCGTTTCCCGAACTCACTCATTATCGGTTCGGATCAGACGATGTCGCTCGGCGAGCAGGTCTTTCATAAGCCAAAGAGCATGGCGGACGCCGAAAATCATTTGAAGACGCTGTCGGGCAAGACCCATCGTCTGAACAGCGCGATGGCGCTCGCCCGCAACGGCGACATCATTTGGGAGCACGTGTCCCATGCCAATCTGACGATGCGCGCGCTGTCGTCGGATTTCATTCATCGGTATCTGAACCGTGTCGGTGATAAGGCATTGTCGAGCGTTGGCGCCTATCAACTCGAGGGGGAGGGCATCCAGCTCTTCTCCAAAATCGACGGCGATTATTTCACGATCATCGGATTGCCGATGCTGCCGCTTCTGGAAAAACTGCGCGAGTTGGGGACAATCGATGGATGATTCACGTGAAACACACGGCGTAAACGCTTTCGTAACGGGTTATCCGGTCAAGCATTCACGCTCGCCTCTGATCCACGGCTACTGGTTGCGCCAGCTCGGACTTGCCGGCAGCTATCGCGCTCATGAAGTCTCCGTTGAGGATTTTTCCTCTTTCATCGCCTCGTTGAAGGATGGCACGAGCGGCTTCGTCGGCGGCAATGTGACGATCCCTCATAAGGAAGCAGCATTCAAACTGGCGGATCGGCCGGACGAGCTTTCCGGCGAACTCGGTGCATCCAACACCCTGTGGGTTGAAAATGGTCTGCTCCACGCGACCAATACCGATGGCCGCGGTTTCACCGCAAATCTGGACGAGCGCCATCCCTGGTGGGATCGCAGCGATCGCGCCGTTATCCTCGGAGCAGGGGGTGCGAGCCGTGCCATCATCCAAGCCGTGCGCGATCGCGGTTTCAAGGAAATTCATGTGGTCAACCGTACGCTCGAACGTGCCAGAGAATTGGCCGATCGCTTCGGCGAACGCGTTCATGCCCATCCGATGGCAGCGCTCGGCGAGGTCATGCGGGGCGCCGGACTGTTCATCAATACGACATCGCTTGGCATGGACGGCGAAGCGGCACCGCGGATCGACTTCTCGCCTCTTGTGGAAGGTGCCGTCGTTACCGACATTGTATATGTACCGCTGAAAACGCCGCTTCTGGCACAGGCCGAGGAACAGGGCTTTGCCATTGTCGACGGTCTTGGCATGCTGTTGCATCAGGCCGTGCCAGGCTTCGAAAAGTGGTTCGGGAAGCGTCCAGCGGTCGATGAAACCTTGAGAGCTTTGATCATCGCTGACATGGAAAAACATTTATGATCAGGATCGGGCTGACCGGATCGATCGGAATGGGAAAATCGACATCGGCAAAGATCTTTGCCGAGGCTGGAATCCCGGTGAACGATTCCGATGCGGTGGTGCACGATCTTTATAGCGGCGAAGCCGTCCCTCTCGTCGAGGCCGCCTTCCCAGGATCCACCAGCAATGGCAGGGTCGATCGGCAGGAGCTCAGCCGAAAACTTGCGGGCGATCCCTCCGGTTTCAAACGGCTGGAAGCCATCGTTCACCCGCTCGTGCGTGAGCGCGAAAACCAGTTTCTGGAGCGTCATCGCCAGGGCGGCGCCGACATGATCGTGCTTGATATTCCGCTGCTGTTCGAAACCGGGGCGGAAAAGCGGTTGGACAAGATCGTTGTCGTTAGCTGCGATCCACAGATTCAAAGAGAAAGAGTGCTTGCCCGGCCGGGCATGACGGAAGAAAAATTCAATATGATTCTCTCCCGCCAGACGCCGGATGCGGAAAAGCGGGCACGTGCGGACTATGTCATCGATACCGGCGGAAGCATCGATGCGGCACGCGAGCAGGTAAAAGAAATCATTGCGGATCTGCGGCGCAAGCAGCAGGGCGGAAATTAGGAAGGCGGAGCCTCGACATGCGCGAAATCATTTTCGATACGGAAACCACGGGCCTCGACAACAGGGCGGACCGTATCATCGAAATCGGCGGGATCGAGCTCATCAACCATTTTCCGACCGGCAAGACGCTACACCTCTATATCAATCCGGGCGACCGCAAGGTTCATCCGGACGCACTGGCCGTCCATGGCATCACCGATGAATCGCTGAAGGACAAGCCGCCCTTCGAGGAGGTTGCCGACCAGATCCTCGAATTCTTCGGCGACGCCAAGTGGATCGCCCACAACGCCACATTCGATATGGGCTTCGTCAATGCCGAGTTCGCAAGGCTGGGCCGCCCGCCGATTCTTCCGGATATGGTGATCGACACGCTTGCAATGGCAAGGCGCAAGCACCCCATGGGTCCGAACTCGCTGGATGCGCTCTGCCGGCGCTACGGCATCGACAATTCGCACCGCACGCAGCACGGCGCGTTGCTCGACTCCGAACTGCTTGCCGAAGTCTATATCGAGATGATTGGCGGCCGGCAGACCGCGCTCGGCCTTGGCAGCAACTCATCGTCACGATCGAGACAAAACGAGGATGCGGATGAGATCGTCGCCGATGTCTATGCAAGGCCCAGTCCTCTGCCAAGCCGGCTGAGCGAGGAAGAGCAGGCAGCCCATGCCGCGTTGGTTGCCAAACTCGGTGAGAAGGGAATCTGGTCCAAGTATCGCACCTCCGAATAAGAGGCCGCATCTCAAGGCACTAAAAGAAAATGCCCGGACGTCGATCCGGGCATTTTCGTTTCCAGAATGGAAAATTCAGACTTAGTTCGGAACGGCCGAAACCTGAGCGCGGGCCTGCTCTTCGGCCATGCGCTGCGTGAACATCTGCGCGAAGTCGATCGGGTCGATCATCAGCGGCGGGAAGCCGCCATTGCGCGTGACGTCAGCAATGATCTGACGTGCGAAGGGGAACAGCAGGCGCGGGCACTCGATGAAGAGCAGCGGCAGCATGTGCTCCTGCGGGAAGCCCGTAACGCGGAAGACGCCGCCATAAACCAGCTCGGTGTGGAAGAGCACGCGCTCGCCATCCTTGGCTTCGGCATTCAGCGTCAGCACGACGTCGAAATCTTCGTCCGACAGCGGGTTGGCGTTCACGTTGACATTGATGTTGATGTCCGGAGCGTTTTCCCGGGCCTGAAGCGAGCGCGGAGCACCCGGATTTTCGAAGGAAAGATCCTTGGTGTACTGAGCAAGGATGCTGAGGCTCGGGCTGGCTGCACCGTTGCCGTTGGTCTCGTTGGCCATGGGGGTGTCCTCTCACGTCTCGATGGGTGTCGCCATCTAGCATTTCGAATAGGGGCGCACAACCCTTGTGCCCCGGCGCTTTCCGGCCGGCGCTCTAGTCTTCGAGCCGCTTCTGGTCCGACCATGGCGAGTTGCGCTTGGGTTCGCGATGGAAATCGCTTTCGTCGAGATCGACCACCGTTCCCGCATCGCGCGGCCGTGCGTGCGGACCAGCGCCAGTTCCCGGCCCGCGTCTAAAGGCGCTGGAATTGCCGACAACGACGATACGCTTGCGCAGCATCGTCCAGGCAAGATCGCGCACGACCGGAATGAAAAGCAGAAGGCCGATAATGTCCGAGATGAAGCCGGGCAGCATCAGGAAAAAGGCAGCGACGACGATCATCGCGCCATGCACCATTTCGCGGCCGGGATCGCCGCCATTGCGGCTCTCGGCCGAAATGCGCTGCAGGATACCGATGCCCTGAATCCTGAGCAGCATGGCGCCAAGCATCACGCTGAGGATGACGAGCCCCAATGTTGCCCAGACGCCGATCAGCTTTCCGACGACGATGAAGCCGGCGATTTCCGCGAGCGGCATCAGAAAAACGAAGATAGGAAGAAGTGATAGGCGCATGTTACGGTGGTCCTGAGAGCGGGTTTATTCGCGTAAACGGTGGTTTCTCGCATATAATAAAGAAACTGGTCCGCTATTTGAATGATAGATCGATGCGGACTATATGGGGATTGATCTTTTAATTTTAACGATGGTTCCGATACGAGATGGGTGCAAACGACTTTGTGACGATCTTTTTCCTGGTGGCGGCGGTGCTGATCTTCTTTCAGTTGCGCAGTGTCCTTGGCCGCCGCACGGGGAACGAGAAGCCGCCGCGCGATCTCTATGGCTCCGCCGATCCGGCAAGTGGCCCAGCCTCGCCGGATGCCGGCAAGGTGGTGACCCTGCCGCGCCGCGATGCGACCGAAGAGGAAGACCGTTTTGCCGCCATCGATGCCTTTACGCCGGCCGGCACCCAGCTCAATGATTCGCTGCGTGAAGTAAGCAAGGCCGACCCTTCTTTCGATCCGAAGGAGTTCGTCAACGGCGCCCGCATGGCCTACGAGATGATTGTCATGGCTTTCGCCGAAGGCGAGCGCAAGTCTCTGAAGGGGCTTCTGTCGCGCGAAGTCTATGAGGGCTTCGACGCCGCCATCGCCGATCGCGAAGCCAAGGGCGAGAAGGTCAAGTCCACCTTCGTCGGCATCGACAAGGCCGATATCGTCACAGCCGAGGTGAAGGCAACAGAAGCGCTCATCACCATGCGCATCGTCAGCCAGATGATCTCCGCAACCTACGACAAGGCCGGCGCGTTGATCGACGGCGATGCTGAGGCTGTGGCGGAAGTCAGCGATCTCTGGACCTTTGCCCGCGACACGCGTTCCCGCGATCCCAACTGGAAACTTGTGGCGACCGAATCCGAACAATGACAAGTCCATCGCAGGAATTCAGGCTTGAGCCGGCAACCTTCGCTGAACTGAAGGGCTGGAAGGATGATGATCCTTCCAGCCTTTTTCGCGCCATGAGGGACTGTCGGACCCACATTCGCAGCGTGAAGCCGTACCGCACAGGCCATAGCGGATTGACGGCCGAGGATCTCCTGGCGCTTCTCGACGCCGCAGAGGGGAAAGAGCCGCGCAACGCCGCCGAAGCTCGCGCATTCTTCGAGGAGCATTGTCAGCCTTTCTTCATTCGTCGCGGCGATGGCGGCAGCGGTTTCGTGACGGCATTCTTCGAGCCGGAAATCGAAGTCTCTGCTACAGCGGACGAGACCTATCGCTACCCCTTCTATCGCCGGCCGGACGATCTGATCGACCTTGATGACAGCAACCGACCCTCGATCCTCGACGCCTCCTACATGTTCGGGCGCCTCAACGATGGGGTGATCTCCGCCTATCCGGACCGCGGCGAGATCGATCGTGGCTACCTTGAAGGCAAGGGCCTGGAAATCGCCTGGGCAAAATCCAAGGTCGATATCTTCTTCGTGCATGTGCAGGGTGCAGCGCGTCTGCGCTATCCGGATGGAAGGCTTGGCCGCATCACCTATGCCGCCAAGGCCGGGCACCCTTTCTCAGCCGTCGGACGATTGCTGATCGATCGCGGTTTGCTGGATCGCGCGACGATCTCCATGCAGACGATCCGCGATTGGCTTTATGCGCATCCGGAAGAGGTCGACGAAGTTCTGGCACACAATCGATCTTATATTTTCTTCCGCGAGGCCGATGTCAGCGATGAGACTCTCGGCCCGATCGCGGCCGCAAAGGTGCCTTTGGTTGCCGGTCGCTCGCTGGCGGTCGACCGCCTGATCCATACCTTCGGCTTCCCATTCTTCATCCGTTCGGAAAGCCTGAAGCATCTCGATGAAGGCAGGCCATTTGCCCGGCTTATGCTGGCGCTCGACACCGGCTCCGCCATCGTCGGGCCGGCACGCGGCGATATCTTCACCGGCTCGGGTTATGATGCCGGCGAGCTCGCCGGCATCGTGCGCGATGATGCCGATTTTTACATATTCATTCCAAAGGCGGCAGCGCGAAGGTTTGGCTGATGGCCCCGGAACGAAAGGATAAGGAGCGAAAGCTCAGCACGGAGGATCGTATCCTCTGGGGCAGGGTCGCCAAGAGCGCCCGGCCCATGCCCGGTCGAGTGGCCGACCCGGAGGCGTTCGAGGCGGCGCTGGCTGCAGAAGCGGAGAACGAGGAAAGCACTCGCGCCGCGAAGGCAGCAGCAACTCCGGCATCTGCCGACACTCAAAATACGCAGACACCGGCAAAGCAGCCTTCCGGCCAGCATCATCCGTTCGAACGTCCCGTAAAGCGCAAGATCGCGAAGGGCAGGCTGGCTCTGGAGGCACGCATCGATCTTCACGGCCTGATCCAAAGCGAGGCGCATGGCATGCTTCTGGATTTCCTGCTGCGGGCCCACAATCGCGGCCTGCGCCATGTGCTCGTCATAACAGGCAAAGGCAGCTCGATGGGCAGCGAAGGGGCGCTCAAGCGTGCTGTGCCGCTTTGGTTTTCCAAGCCCGAGTTCCGCTTCCTGATTTCGTCCTACGAGACGGCGGCCCAGCACCATGGCGGCGACGGCGCACTTTACATTCGTCTGTCGCGCGGGAAGGGGGAGAAGCCTTGACCCCCTTCGGCGAAGCGATAAGAAAACTGAGATTGCGCAAGGGCGTATCGCAGAAACAGATGGCATCCGCCCTGAATGTGACGCCGGCCTATCTATCCGCCTTGGAGCATGGAAAGCGCGGCACGCCAACCTTCGATCTGCTGCAACGTATCGCCGGTTACTTCAACATAATCTGGGACGAGGCCGAGGAATTGTTTCTGCTGGCTCGATTTTCCGACCCACGCATCGTGGTCGACACATCAGGGCTTTCGGCCGAGCACACGGCCTTCGTCAACCATTTGGCCGTCAAGATTCGCAATATTGACGCCGCAACGATCCAAGAGCTAGCCCGGGTTTTGGAAAACGCCGGAAAAACCGGCTGAAAAGCGCCTTAATCCCCTGCTTTATGGCTGATTTGGAGGCCTTCCGTTTGGAAGTTCGGGGTGAAACATCCTATATTCAGGGCAAGAAAAACCGCTGATTCGGCAGCGATCGGCGAGATTCTCTAAACACTGGAAAGACTTCAATAAATGACCGATATTTCCGAAAATGGCGGTAGCGCCGAATATGGCGCAGACAGCATCAAGGTTCTGAAGGGCCTCGATGCCGTGCGCAAGCGTCCCGGCATGTATATCGGTGATACGGACGACGGCTCGGGCCTGCATCACATGGTCTACGAAGTCGTCGACAATGCGATTGACGAAGCCTTGGCCGGTCATGCCGATATCGTCACCGTTACCCTCAATCCCGATGGCTCGGTAACGGTCACCGACAACGGTCGCGGCATCCCGACGGATATCCATAGCGGCGAAGGCGTTTCAGCCGCTGAAGTCATCATGACCCAGCTGCATGCCGGCGGCAAATTCGACCAGAATTCCTATAAGGTCTCGGGCGGTCTGCATGGTGTCGGCGTTTCCGTCGTCAACGCGCTGTCCGTCTGGTTGAAGCTGAAGATTCGTCGCCAGGGCAAGATTCATGAAATGAGCTTCACCCACGGCGTCGCTGATGCGCCGTTGAAGGAAACGGGTGATTCCGGCAACTTGACCGGCACCGAAGTGAGCTTCATGCCGAGCTCGGAAACCTTCACCATGATCGAGTTCGACTACGGCACGCTAGAGCATCGCCTGCGCGAACTTGCCTTCCTGAATTCCGGCGTCCGCATCCTCCTGACCGACAAGCGGCATTCGGACGTTAGGCAGGAAGAAATGCTCTATGACGGCGGTCTGGAAGCCTTCGTCGCCTATCTCGATCGTGCCAAGAAGCCGTTGGTTCAGAAGCCGGTATCGATCCGCAGCGAAAAGGACGGCATCACGGTCGAGGTGGCCATGTGGTGGAACGATAGCTATCACGAAAACGTCCTCTGCTTCACCAACAACATCCCGCAGCGCGACGGCGGCACGCATATGGCCGGCTTCCGCGCTGCCTTGACGCGCCAGATCACCTCCTATGCCGACACGTCCGGCATCACCAAGAAGGAGAAGGTGACGCTGACGGGCGACGACTGCCGCGAAGGTCTGACGGCCGTGCTGTCGGTCAAGGTTCCCGATCCGAAATTCTCGTCGCAGACTAAGGATAAGCTGGTTTCATCTGAGGTTCGTCCCGTCGTGGAAAGCTTGGTCAACGAAGCCCTCAGCACATGGCTCGAAGAACATCCCTCCGAAGCCAAGGTTCTGGTCGGCAAGGTGGTCGAGGCCGCCGCCGCCCGCGAAGCAGCGCGCAGGGCGCGTGAACTGACCCGCCGCAAGGGTGCGCTCGATATCGCATCGCTGCCCGGCAAGCTTGCCGATTGCTCGGAGCGCGATCCCGCCAAGTCTGAAGTCTTCCTCGTCGAGGGTGACTCGGCAGGCGGCTCGGCCAAGCAGGGCCGCTCGCGCGAAAATCAGGCCATCCTGCCGCTGCGCGGCAAGATCCTGAACGTCGAGCGCGCTCGTTTCGACAAGATGCTGTCGAGCCAGGAAATCGGCACGCTGATCACTGCGCTCGGCACCGGCATCGGCAAGGACGAATTCAACGCCGACAAGCTGCGCTACCACAAGATCATCATCATGACGGACGCAGACGTCGACGGCGCTCATATCCGTACGCTGCTGCTCACCTTCTTCTTCCGCCAGATGCCTGATCTCATCGAGCGCGGCCATCTCTATATCGCCCAGCCGCCGCTCTATAAGGTGACGCGCGGCAAATCGGTTCAGTATCTGAAGGACGAGAAGGCGCTGGAAGAATATCTGATCGGGCAGGGCCTCGACGATGCGAGCCTGCGGTTAGGTGGCGGTGAAGTCCGCGCCGGCCAGGATCTGCGCGAAGTGATCTCCGACGCACTGCGCCTGCGCTCGCTGATCGACAATCTGCACTCACGCTACAATCGCAATGTCGTCGAGCAGGCGGCGATTGCCGGTGCGCTCAATGCCGAACTGGTCAGCGATCAGGCACGGGCGACGGTTCTTGCGGATGACGTCGCCAAGCGGCTCGACCTCATTGCCGAGGAAACCGAGCGCGGCTGGAGCGGCAGCGTGACGGGCGACGGCGGTTTGCGCTTCGAGCGCATGGTGCGCGGCGTCAAGGAAGTCATTCTTCTCGACATGGCGTTGATCGGTTCGCAGGACGCGCGACTTATTGACCAGCTCGGCGCACGGCTTAAAGAAACCTATATTGTACCGCCGAAGCTTGTACGCCGTGATGGCGAGACCGAGATTTCCGGGCCGCGCAAGCTGCTGGAAACGATCTTCACCGCCGGCCGCAAGGGTCTTACCATGCAGCGCTACAAGGGTCTCGGCGAAATGAACGCCGAACAGCTCTGGGAAACGACGCTTGATCCGAACGTCCGCACGCTGCTGCAGGTGAGGGTCAACGATGCTACGGATGCCGACGGCCTGTTTGCCCGCCTTATGGGTGATGAGGTCGAGCCCCGGCGCGAGTTCATTCAGGACAACGCCCTGAACGTCGCCAATCTCGATATCTGATCTCAGCGCCTTTCCGCGCGAAATTGTCAAAAAGAAAAGGCCCGCCTGGATGCGCCAGGCGGGCCTTTTCCGTTCGTGTCAATTACTTGGCGATGAAGGTGCCATTGAAGGCGATGTCCGAAAGCGGCTTGCGCTGGCTCGGAACTTCGCGCTCGCGCAGCTTTTCCGGAAGCTGGTTCTTGTCGCCGATCTTGCCGATCGCGACCGCGGCCTCGACGCGGAAGCCATCCGGAATGCCGAGAACTTCATAGGACTTTTCGACGTGGAAGCCGGTCATTCCGTGTGCTTCGTAGCCGGCTAGGTGTGCCTGAACTGCCAGGAAACCCCAGGCAGCACCGGCGTCGAAGGAATGGCTGTAGCTGGGCTTCTGTTCGTCGGAACCAAGCTCGCCGCTGTGGGTACGGGAGACGACGAAAAGCAGCGCGGACGCAGACTTCACCCAACCTTGGTTGAATTCGATCAGAACGCTCAGGAACTTGTCCCAGTTTGCCGAACCGCGCAGGGCATAAAGGAAGCGCCAGGGCTGCAGGTTCGAGGCGGACGGTGCCCAGTGGGCGGCTTCGAGGATGGTCAGCAGGTCGGCTTCGGGCATGGGTTCGTTGGAATAGGCGCGCGGCGACCAGCGATCCAGGAAGAGCTTGTCGATCGGATACTGGGATTCGCGGCTGTTGCTTGATGTCATCGGGGCTTCTTTCGTCAAAGTGAACCGGTTGCGGGTCTTGGGAGTTGGGTGAAAATTCAGAGCAATTCCAGGAAAAGTGCGAAGCGGTTTTCCGTCCGGAATGCGTAAGGGCAAAAGATAGAGCGCTTTCGCGATTCAAAGAAAAGCGGAAACGCTCTATGCGGCGCTTGCGTCCGCGATCCAGACGAAGTCGAGTTCCTCGCGAAAAGCAAAGCGCTTGAGATGATCGACCACGACATTCTGCATGCGCTCGAGATCTTCGGATTTTTCGACGTTTAACTTGAGAATCAGGTTGGTGGCATCTGCCGCCAGCTCAAGAGATGTCTCCGGACTGAACGGCACCTTGCCGGCGGTCTCGTTGAACTCCACCTCAAATTTGTGGCTCCAGTGCTTGCAGAGTTGCTGCAGATAGCGGCTGGCATGATCGGTCCGGACCGTGGAAACGGATTTCGCCATAGGGTTCTCCAGTGAACTTGATCAAAAGTTGCAGGTTTTCATACATAGCCGCATCTGCATGCGCCAGGTAGACAGTCTGTTTCAAGTTTGCGTTATTCCAGTGAAATTCTGTTCCGCTATGCTGTGGCTCAACAAGAAACGCGCGCGTGGAGACTGAGCTTTGCTGGTGAACGGAAAATGGACGGAAGATTGGCAGCCGATCCAGGCCAAGGATGAAAAGGGCGGCTTCGTCCGCCAAACCTCGAGCTTTCGCAATTGGGTCACGCCCGATGGCCGAGCTGGCCCGACAGGCGAGGGTGGCTTCAAGGCGGAAGCCGGCCGCTATCACCTTTATGTCGCGCTGATCTGCCCGTGGGCATCGCGCACGCTGATTGGCCGTAAGCTGAAGGGCTTGGAAGAGGCCATTTCCGTTTCCGTCGTCGAGCCCGTGCTCTCCAAGCAGGGCTGGCGTTTCGGTGATTATCCCGGCGCCACGAATGACGCCGTGAATGGCGTCACCTATATGCACGAGATTTACACCAGGGCGGATCCCGCCTTCACCGGCCGCGCCACCGTGCCCGTGCTTTGGGACAAGCAGACCGGCACCATCGTCAACAACGAGTCATCCGATATCCTGCGGATGCTGAATGACGGTTTCGGCGATCTCGCCCGCCACGACATCGATCTTTACCCGGCAGCCGAACGGGATGATATCGACAGCTTCAACGCCCGGATCTATCCCGCCCTTAACAATGGCGTCTATCGTGCCGGCTTTGCGACAACGCAGATTGCCTATGAGGAAGCCTTCAACCAGGTGTTCGATTGCCTCGATCGGGTCGAGACGGAGCTGGAAGGCAGGGATTTCCTCTTTGCCGACCATCCCACGGAAAGCGATATCCGGCTGTTCGTCACCCTCGTTCGCTTCGACGTCGCCTATCATGGCCTGTTCAAGTGCAATCTCCGCCGCCTGTCGGACTATGCCAATCTCCAGTCCTTCTGCCGTCGCATGCTGGATTGGCCGGGTATTTCGGAGACGGTCAATTTTGATCACATAAAGCGCGGATATTACTCGATAGCGACGCTCAATCCGAGCGGTATCGTACCGCTTGGGCCCGCTCTCGACGAGCTTTTCTGATACTCGACCCTATGCCAAAACCGGTCTAAGGTCCGCCTCAATCGACAAAGCGGGGGAGGACCGTCATGAATTGGGAAGAGTTCCGGCAATGGTCGGAGAAGGCGGCAAACTGGGGTGCGGACTATCGCGCCTCGCTTCGCGACAGGCCGGTACGAGCCAAGATGGCGCCGGGCGAAATATCGGCGCATATTGCTGATTCTCCACCGGAATCAGGCGAAGCCATGGAGGATATCTTCAAGGATTTTGAGGATATCCTCGTTCCCGGGATGACGCATTGGCAGCATCCGCGCTTCTTTGCCTATTTCCCTGCCAATGCAGCGCCGGTCTCCGTGGTCGCCGAATATCTGGTCAGCGCCATCGCCGCCCAATGCATGCTCTGGCAGACATCGCCCTCCGCCACCGAGCTTGAAACCAAGGTGGTCGACTGGCTGCGCCAAGCGCTTGGCCTGCCGGAAAGCTTTACCGGCGTCATACAGGATTCTGCGTCGACGGCAACTCTTGCGGCAGTGCTTGTCATGCGCGAGAAGGCGCTTGGCTGGCAGGGGAACAGCCGTGGGCTTGTCGCCAACAAGACCGTGCGGATCTATTCCACCGATCAGGTTCACACCTCGATCGATCGCGCCATCTGGATATCAGGCGTCGGCGCTGAAAATCTCGTTCGCATCCCCTCGAGCGGTCCGAACAATGCCATGGACCCGCGAGCGCTTGCCGCCGCGATAGAGCGGGACCGCGCCGCCGGTTTGTTGCCGGCTGGCGTGATTGCCTGCGTCGGGGGCACCAGCGTTGGTGCTTGCGATGACATCGCCGCCGTCGTGGAAGTTGCCCATGCAAACGGTCTCTATGTGCATGTGGATGCCGCATGGGCGGGCTCTGCAATGATCTGCCCGGAATTTCGCATGCTCTGGCAGGGTATCGAACAGGCCGATTCCGTCGTCTTCAATCCGCATAAGTGGCTTGGCGCACAGTTCGATTGCTCGGTCCAGTTCGTCCGCGAACCGGATGCTCTGGTGAGGACCCTAGCGATCCAGCCGGAATATCTGCGCACCCACGGTCACGATGGCATCATCAACTATTCGGAATGGTCTGTGCCGCTTGGTCGCCGTTTCCGTGCGCTCAAACTCTGGTTCCTGCTGCGCTATCACGGGCTCGAAGGGCTGCGGACGATGATCCGCAATCACGTCACCTGGTCGCAGAATCTGGCTAAGCGCCTCGCGCAGGAACCGGATTTCGAGATCGTCACCCAGCCATTCCTGTCGCTGTTCTCTTTCGATCACAAGGCACCCGCGGGCGTCGTGCAGGAGGAGCATACCCAGCGCCTGATCACGGCAATCAATAATGACGGCCGCATCTACCTGACGCAGACCCGCGTCGGCGGTCGTCTCGTCATTCGTTTCCAGGCCGGTCAGTTCGAAGCGACGGCCGACGACATCGACACAGCGTTCAACGTCATCCTCGAAATCGCCAGATCGTTGCCTACCTCCTAGAGAAACTGTTGTTCCGGCGCGGGAACGCTGGACATGCTATGCTTCTTGAAATCGCTTGATGACACTGGTGAATAATTCGTTCATATGTGATGCCATCAATCTTGGCTTTGAAAGCAATCTCGTCTTTGAAAATGCAGGGAAGGAAAATCCATGAAACTGTTGCGTGTTGGCGAAGTCGGCAAGGAAAAGCCGGCGCTTCTGGATAGCGACGGCAAGATCCGCGATCTCTCCGCTCATGTTGCCGATATCGGCGGCGAGGCTATCACGCCTGCCGGTCTCGCGAAGATCGCAGCCCTCGATCCGAAGAGCCTGCCCGAGCTGCCGGAAGGCCGTCTCGGCGCTTGCGTTGCCGGCACTGGCAAGTTCATCTGCATCGGCCTGAATTTCTCCGACCACGCCGCCGAAACCGGCGCCACCGTGCCGCCGGAGCCGATCATCTTCATGAAGGCAAGCTCTGCCATCGTCGGTCCGAACGACAACGTCTTGATTCCGCGCGGCTCTGAAAAGACCGACTGGGAAGTCGAACTCGGCGTCGTCATCGGCAAGACGGCAAAATATGTGAGCGAAGCCGATGCGCTCGATTACGTCGCCGGTTACTGTGTCTCCCACGACGTTTCCGAGCGCGCCTTCCAGACCGAGCGTTCCGGGCAGTGGACCAAGGGCAAGTCCTGCGACACCTTTGGCCCGATCGGCCCCTGGCTCGTCACCAAGGACGAAATCGCCGATCCGCAGAACCTCGGCATGTGGCTGAAGGTCAACGGCAAGACGATGCAGAATGGCTCGACCAAGACCATGGTCTATGGCGTTGCCTTCCTCGTCTCTTACCTCAGCCAGTTCATGTCGCTGCATCCGGGCGATGTCATCTCCACCGGCACGCCTCCCGGCGTCGGCATGGGCATGAAGCCGCCGCAGTACCTGAAGCCGGGCGATGTCGTCGAGCTTGGCATGGAAGGCCTCGGCACCCAGAAGCAGACCTTCCTCGCCGACGCCTAAGGCGTGCAGGCTCAGGAACTTTAACTTTTTGAGATCAATGTTGATGCCGGAGAAGCGATTCTCCGGCATCTTTTATCGCAAGAACCGGCCGCGGTTATGTTGCTCTGCAGCAAAAAGCTGTTAGGCTGGATAGTAAGAGCTTAAAGGATGAAGATTGCGCCCGAGGAGCCGCGATCATCCTGCTGCACGGCGCGACCGGAGGAGCGCCTCGGCGAAGGCAAGCGACACGCAAGGCGCGTGCGTTTTATTGATCAGGTGATTTGCGAGGCTGCTGGTGCCCGCATCACGAAAGGTAAAGCCCCCATGTTTTATCAGTTTTACGAACTCAATCATGCGGCTCTCGCGCCTTTTCGCGTTGCGGCCGATATGATGCGCCTGGCCTATGCCAATCCCCTCAATCCTCTCTCGCACACGGCCTTTGGCCGTACGCTGACGGCAAGCCTGGAGGTCTTCGAGCGCACCACCCGGCGCTACGGCAAGCCGGAATTCGGGCTGCATGAGACGGTGATCAATGGCAAGCCGGTGTCCGTGTACGAAAAGATCGTCTGGAAGAAGCCCTTCTGCAATCTCATCCGTTTCGAGCGCAGCATGCCGGCAGGCCATGCCGCCGATCCGCGTATATTAATCGTCGCGCCGATGTCGGGCCACTACGCCACGCTGCTGCGCGGCACGGTGGAAGCTCTGCTACCGGGCGCCGATGTCTACATCACCGATTGGATCGATGCCCGTATGGTGCCGATGACCGAGGGCACCTTCGATCTCGAGGATTATATCGATTACGTCATCGAGATGCTGCATCACCTCGGGCCGGATACGCATGTCGTCGCCGTCTGTCAGCCCTCGGTGCCGGTTCTGGCGGCAGCCGCCGTCATGGAAGCGACCGGCGACCGGCTGGCGCCCTCATCGATGACGTTGATGGGAGGCCCCATCGATACCCGCATCAATCCGACTGCCGTCAACCAGCTCGCCAAGGACAAGCCGCTGGAATGGTTTGCCGACAACGTCGTCATGAATGTGCCGTGGCCGCAGCCCGGCTTCATGCGTCCGGTCTATCCCGGTTTCCTGCAGCTTTCCGGCTTCATGTCGATGAATCTCGACCGGCACATGATCGCGCACAAGGATTTCTTCGTGCATCTCGTCAAGAATGATGGCGAGCCGGCCGAAAAGCACCGGGATTTCTACGATGAGTATCTTGCTGTCATGGACCTGACAGCGGAATTCTATCTGCAGACGGTCGATCAGGTCTTCATCAAGCATGCGCTGCCCCAGGGCGAGCTCATGCATCGCGGCCAGCGCGTCGACCCCTCGGCCATCCGAAACGTCGCGCTTTTGACCGTCGAAGGCGAAAACGACGATATCTCCGGCGTTGGCCAGACGCATGCCGCGCAGACCATCTGCACCAATATCCCCGACCATATGCGCATGCACTATTTGCAGCCGGATGTCGGCCACTACGGCGTCTTCAACGGCTCGCGCTTCCGCCGCGAGATCGCGCCGCGCATCCTGGCCTTCACGCGTGAACATGCCCGCACCGGCCGTCCGGTCGTCAAGCGTGTCATCAAAGGCGGGAAATCGGCATAAACATCAATAAAATCAGATAGATGAATTGATTCGGAGTTGGCTGCAACTTGCAGCCGTGTCCGAACAGCAAAATATTAGCTTTTGTTGAATTATTCCGCCGGATTCAAGCACTTGTCGGATTCCGCCAGGCGATCCATTGAAGCCTCACGAAGAGGTTACCATCTCGATTCCAGCGGTACCGCAGAGATCGGGCCGTTTACCGCGCCGCGCGTCCTTGGAACGCGCTGAGATGCAGGTAGAGCTTTAGAAAACGCGCAGAAACCTTTCCATCGATCGGTATCGGTCGAAGGGCGATGCGCCGCGCGAGGATACCTGACAATGAACCAATCTGCATTGCTTCGCCCGGATTGGACTCCGGCTACTATTGCCCTGATGGTGCTAGGCTTCGTGGTCTTCTGGCCGCTCGGCTTCGCCATGCTCGCCTACATTCTCTTCGGGGAACGTTTGCGGGAATTCAAACGGGATGTAAACGAAAGGACCGACGGCATGTTTGCTGGCTGCGGACGTTATCGCAATCGTCATCGCCATTCCTATTCCACCGGCAACGTCGCCTTCGACGACTGGCGCCGGGCAGAGCTTGAGCGCCTCGAGCAGGAACGCCGCAAGCTGGACGAAATGCGCGCCGACTTCGACGCCTATGCTCGCGAACTGCGCCGCGCCAAGGATCAGGAAGAGTTTGACCGTTTCATGCGCGAACGCAACAGCGTCAAGCGCAATGACAATGGTGGCTCGCCGACCGAATTCCAGACACCGTGATGGGCTTTGAGAGCAACCGCATCATATAGTCGAAACCGGCATCATGGGGTGCCGGTTTTTCTTTGCCAGATCCTCCCGCGAATCATATAAAACTGCCTTCATGTTTCCGCTGCTCTCCAGATCCCGCAAACCGCAAGCCAAGCCGCCTGCGCAGGAAACACGTACCCTTGACGTCGCCGGCCGGCTGATGCCGCTGACGATCCGCCAGCATGAGCGGGCGACCCGCATTACACTCAGGATCGAGCCCGGCGGCAAGGCGCTGAAGATGACTGTTCCGCGCGGCCTTTCTGCCCGCGAAGTCAATGCCTTCCTCGACCGGCATCAGGGCTGGCTTCTGACTAAGCTCGCGAAATTCACGGCGGATAACAGCCTGCGCGGCGGCAGTGAAATTCTCCTGCGCGGCGTGCGCCACCACATCGAGCATACCGGCACTCTGCGCGGCCTCACCGAAGCCGTCATCGTCGATGGCCGACCGGTGCTGCGCGTCAGCGGCATGCCCGAACATGCTGGCCGCCGCATCGCCACCTTTTTGAAAAAGGAGGCCCGCGCCGATCTGGAAAGATACGTCGCAATGCACGCCAGGACCATCCGCGCGACTGTCTCCTCCATCACCATGAAGGATACCCGCAGCCGCTGGGGCTCCTGTTCTTCCCAGGGTAACCTCAGCTTTTCCTGGCGCATCGTCATGGCGCCGCCGCTGGTCATCGACTATCTCGCTGCCCACGAAGTCGCGCATTTGCGCGAGATGAACCACGGCCCGCGCTTCTGGGCGCTCTGCCTCAAACTCTGCCCCGATATGGACGAAGCCAAAGCCTGGCTGAAACGCCACGGCAGCCAGCTTCACGCGATCGATTTTGATTGAGCGGACATTCCTCTGGAGGAAGTGGGGAGGTGTGTTTAGGGCAATGCCAGGGATGGGCGAGCCCCTCATCCGTCCACTCACAGTTTCCCTTCGCTCAACCGTTCCAGTCCACCTTCTCCCCGCATGCGGGGCAAAGGAGTTTGGCGCTGTCGCCCCCTCTCACCGCCAGGACGAGGAGAGGGCTGGGGTGAGGGGCACTTTTTATTTCATACGCAATGGTCCTGGAGCCTCGCAAAAATCCCGCCAACGTCGCCTTTAGGCTCGACTCTTTCCAATTTTCGTGTCACTCCGCTGCCATGAACCCCGATGTCAAAATTTGTGGTCTGAAGACGCCGGAAGCGGTGGATCGTGCTCTCGAGCGCGGCGCTACCCATATCGGCTTTATCTTCTTCGAAAAGAGTCCGCGCTATATTGAGCCCGACATGGCCGGCCTGCTGGCCGAGCGTGCTCGCGGCAAGGCGAAGGTCGTTGCCGTCACGGTCAATCCCAGCAATGACGATCTCGATGAGATCATGTCGCTGGTGCGGCCGGACATTTTGCAGCTCCATGGCAATGAAAGCCCGGAGCGTGTTCTGACGATCAAAGCGGTCTATAATGTCCCCGTGATGAAGGCCATGTCGGTGCGCGATGCCGACGATCTGAAGCGGGTGGAATCCTATATCGGCATTGCCGACCGCTTCCTGTTCGACGCCAAGCCGCCCGCCGGCTCTGATCTGCCGGGCGGAAACGGCGTGTCCTTCGATTGGGGCCTGATGAGCTGGCTCGACGATCGGGTGGATTACATGCTGTCGGGCGGTGTCAACAAGGACAATGTCGCCCGCGCGCTGGCATCCACCAAGGCCACAGGCATCGATCTTTCCTCCGCCGTCGAAAGCGCGCCGGGTGTGAAGGATTTGGGCAAGATCGACCAATTTTTCGACGCTTTTGCAGAAGCATGTCTGCCGGAACCGGCAGCAGGGAGTAGAAAGTGAACCAGACGCCTAAACCCAATTCCTTCCGCTCCGGTCCCGATGAGGACGGCCGTTTCGGCATTTACGGTGGTCGTTTCGTTGCCGAAACGCTCATGCCGCTGATCCTGGATCTGCAGGAGGAATGGGCGAAGGCGAAGGACGATCCGGCCTTCCAGGCAGAGCTGAAGTCTCTTGGCACGCATTATATCGGCCGCCCGAGCCCGCTTTATTTCGCCGAGCGCCTGACGGCCGAACTCGGCGGCGCGAAGATCTATTTCAAGCGCGAAGAGCTGAACCACACCGGTTCGCACAAGATCAACAATTGCATCGGCCAGATCCTGCTCGCCAAGCGTATGGGCAAGACCCGCATCATCGCCGAAACCGGCGCTGGTCAGCATGGGGTTGCCTCGGCGACCGTTGCTGCCCGCTTCGGCCTGCCTTGCGTCGTCTACATGGGCGCGACCGATGTCGAGCGCCAGGCGCCGAACGTCTTCCGCATGAAGCTGCTGGGTGCCGAGGTTATCCCGGTGACCGCAGGCAGCGGCACGCTGAAGGACGCGATGAACGAGGCCCTTCGCGACTGGGTCACTAATGTCGACGACACCTATTACCTGATCGGCACGGCTGCCGGCCCGCATCCCTATCCGGAAATGGTCCGCGATTTCCAGGCCGTGATCGGCACCGAAGCCCGCGCGCAGATCCTGGAGGCCGAAGGCCGCCTGCCGGATCTCGTCGTTGCGGCTGTCGGCGGTGGTTCGAATGCCATCGGCATCTTCCATCCCTTCCTCGATGACGAAGGCGTCAAGATCGTCGGCGTCGAGGCCGGCGGCAAGGGTCTTGAGGGCGACGAGCACTGTGCCTCCATCACCGCCGGTTCGCCCGGCGTGCTGCATGGCAACCGCACCTATCTGCTGCAGGATGGCGACGGCCAGATCAAGGAAGGTCATTCGATCTCGGCTGGCCTCGACTATCCCGGCATCGGTCCGGAACATTCCTGGCTGAACGATATCGGCCGCGCTGAATATGTTCCGATCATGGACCATGAGGCACTGGATGCCTTCCAGACGCTGACGCGCCTCGAAGGCATCATTCCGGCGCTCGAGCCGAGCCATGCGCTCGCCGAAGTGATCAAGCGTGCCCCGAAGATGGGCAAGGAAGAGATCATCTTGATGAACCTCTCCGGCCGCGGCGACAAGGACATCTTCACCGTCGGCAAGATTCTGGGAATGTGAGTTAGACGCCATGACCGCACGTATGGACAAACGCTTCGCCGCTCTGAAGGCTGAAGGCCGCCCGGCACTCGTCACCTATTTCATGGGCGGCGATCCCGACTACGAGACCTCGCTCGGCATCATGAAGGCGCTGCCGGAAGCCGGCGCCGACGTCATCGAACTTGGCATGCCCTTTTCCGATCCCATGGCCGACGGCCCGGCGATCCAGCTTGCCGGCCAGCGCGCCCTGAAGGCCGGCCAGACGCTGAAGAAGACGCTGCAGCTCGCCACCGACTTCCGCAAGACGGATGCGGATACCCCGATCGTGATGATGGGCTACTACAATCCCATCTACATTTACGGCGTTGAAAAATTTCTCGACGATGCGATCGCCGCCGGCATCGACGGCCTGATCGTCGTCGACCTGCCGCCGGAAATGGATGACGAGCTTTGCATTCCGGCCATCCGCAAGGGGATCAACTTCATCCGCCTGGCAACGCCGACCACCGATGAAAAGCGCCTGCCGACGGTTCTGAAGAACACGACCGGCTTCGTCTATTACGTCTCGATGAACGGCATCACCGGTTCGGCCCTGCCGGATCCGTCGCTGGTCTCGGGCGCCGTCAAGCGCATCAAGGAGCACACGGAGCTGCCGGTTTGCGTCGGCTTCGGCGTCAAGACGGCCGAGCACGCCAAGCTGATCGGCGCTTCGGCTGACGGCGTCGTCGTCGGCACCGCCATCGTCAACCAGATCGCCACCAGCCTTACCAAGGATGGCAAGGCGACCTCAGATACCATCCAGGCCGTTGCCACGCTTGTGCGCGGCCTGTCGACAGGAACGCGCTCAGCGCGCCTTGTTGCCGCCGAATAGTTTTCCCATATAGGCCTTTTCCCAATCCCTCGCGGATTGAGGAAGAGCCCTATGGGCATTTGGTGGCGACTAGGATATCGAATAATTCGGTCGATTAGGAGTTTCGAATTGAACTGGATCACGAACTACGTCCGCCCGCGGATCAATTCCATGCTGGGCCGTCGCGAGGTTCCGGAAAATCTCTGGATCAAGTGCCCCGAGACGGGCGAGATGGTCTTCCACAAGGATCTGGAAGACAACAAGTGGGTCATTCCTGCCTCCGGCTTCCATATGAAGATGCCGGCCAAGGCACGCCTTGTCGATCTCTTCGACAAGGGTGAATACGAAGCCCTGCCGCAGCCGAAAGTGGCGCAGGACCCACTGAAGTTCCGCGATTCGAAGAAATACAGCGATCGTCTGAAGGACAGCCGCCTGAAGACCGAGCAGGAAGACACGGTTCTTGCTGGCCTCGGCAAGGTTCGCGGCGTGAAGCTCGTGGCTGTCGTCCATGAATTCAACTTCATCGGCGGCTCGCTCGGCATGGCGGCCGGCGAGGCCATCGTGAAGGCCTTCGAGCGCGCGATTGCAGAGAAGTGCCCGCTGGTCATGTTCCCGGCCTCGGGTGGTGCACGCATGCAGGAAGGCATCCTGTCGCTGATGCAGCTGCCACGCACGACGGTTGCCGTCGACCTGCTGAAGGAAGCTGGCCAGCCCTATATCGTGGTTCTGACCAACCCAACCACCGGTGGCGTTACCGCATCCTACGCCATGCTTGGCGACATCCACATGGCCGAGCCGGGTGCGGAGATCGGCTTTGCCGGCAAGCGTGTTATCGAGCAGACGCTGCGCGAAAAGCTGCCGGAAGGCTTCCAGACCTCCGAATATCTGCTGGAGCACGGCATGGTCGATATGGTTGTGAAGCGGCACGACATTCCTGATACTCTCGCTACGCTTCTCAAGATCCTGACCAAGGCGCCGGCAAACGATGTGTCCGCCAAGAGCAAGAACGGCGCCGCATTGCCGGTAGCGGCGAAGGCCTGATATCACAGAGCATTTCCAGGAAAAGTGCGTAGCGGTTTCCCGTTCGGAATTGCGTGAAACCAAGAGGCTGAGCATTTCGCGATTTGAAGAAGAGCGGAAACGCTCTAGATAGCCAAAAGGCGGAGGTGCGGGATGACGGCTATGGATCAATCCGCAAAAAGCGAAGCGGCACGGGAAATCGAGAAACTCTTGGAGTTGCACCCCAAGGGTTTTGATCTCTCCTTGGAGAGAATAACCCGGCTGCTCGATATCCTCGGCAATCCTCACAGGAAGCTGCCGCCGGTGATCCATGTCGCCGGCACCAACGGCAAGGGATCGGTCACAGCTTTTTGCCGCGCCCTGCTAGAGGCCGGCGGCTACAGCGTGCATGTCCATACTTCGCCGCATCTTGTGAACTGGCACGAGCGTTACCGCATGGGCGTCAAGGGTGGCCGTGGTCAACTCGTCGACGATGCTGTCTTTGCCGATGCGCTGCGCCGCATCGGTGCTGCCAATGCCGGCCAGAAGATTACCGTCTTCGAAATCCTGACGGCTGCAACCTTCCTTCTCTTCGCTGAACACTCAGCCGATGCCGCCGTCATCGAAGTCGGCCTTGGCGGTCGCTTCGATGCCACCAACGTTATTTCCGATCCGGCCGTCTCGGTCGTCATGCCGATTTCGCTCGATCACCAGCCCTATCTCGGCGACCGCGTCGAGCTGATCGCCGCCGAGAAGGCCGGCATCATGAAGTCGGGCCATCCGGTCGTCATCGGCCATCAGGAATACGATGCCGCGCTCGATGTGCTGATCTCGACGGCCGAGCGGCTTCGCTGCCCGACCGCTATTTTCGGTCAGGATTTTTCAGCCCACGAGGAATATGGCAAGCTGGTCTATCAGGACGAATTCGGCTTGGCCGACCTGCCACTGCCGCGCCTGCCGGGCCGTCACCAGTATGGCAATGCCGCTGCCGCCATCCGCGCCGTCAAGGCTGCCGGTTTCATCGTCACTGAAGCGATGATGGAAAAGGCGATGACCTCGGTCGAATGGCCTGGCCGCCTGCAGCGGCTGACGGAAGGCAATCTGCTGCCACACGCGCCCGAAGGGGCGGAGATCTGGGTCGATGGCGGCCATAATTCCGGCGCCGGCGAAGTCATTGCCGAGGCCATGGCCAATTTCGAGGAGCGCCAGCCGCGGCCGCTATTCCTGATCATCGGCATGATCAACACCAAGGATCCGATAGGCTATTTCAAGGCCTTCGCCGGTCTTGCCGAGAAGGTCTATTGCGTACCGATCCGCGGCAGCGATGCCATGATCGATCCGGTTATTCTGGCCAATGCCGCCTATGATGCCGGCCTGGTGGCCGAACCGATGTCTGATGTCGGCGAGGCGCTGGATGCGATCAACGCCATCGCGGCGCCAGCCTCGCTACCTCCGCGCATCCTGATCGGCGGCTCCCTCTATCTGGTTGGCGATGTGCTTGCCGACAATGGCACTCCGCCCCGGTAAGCCAAATCGAGATCAATAAAAAAGCCCGGTCGAGTCGGGCTTTTTTCATGCGATCGATACCGAGATCAAGATGCGCTGGAGATCCAGTTCTGCAGGGCCGTCTTGGGAGCGGCGCCGACCTTGATGTCAGCAACTTCGCCACCCTTGAACATGGCAAGCGTCGGGATCGAGCGAACGCCGAACTGTGCCGCCAGTTCCGGGTTTTCGTCGATATTGAGCTTGGCGACCTTGACCTTGCCTTCGAACTGCACTGCGAGTTCTTCGAGAGCCGGAGCGATCATCTTGCACGGACCGCACCATTCGGCCCAGAAATCAACAACGACGGGCTCGGCGGACTGCAGGACTTCGGCAGCGAAGTTGGAGGTATCGACTTTAACGGTAGCCATAGGCTGCTCCTTTACCAGGATTTGCGGTTGCTAAATATGTGATGGTGCGGTGCCAAAATTTCAATATTTGGTATTTCACTTTGTCTCGAGCTCCGCAAGCGCCCATGCAAGGGCCTCTTCGGATAGCGTGTAGATCGAGGCGCTTTCGGTGTAGACCAGCAGGCAATCGACGCGCTTTCCCGGATAGAGCGGCGAGAGGATGGCGCGGTAGATGGCAAGCTGCGCTTTGTGGGCGAAGGGAATATCGCTTTCGCTGCGCGGTGGCACACGGTTGGTCTTGTAGTCGAGAATGACGATGCGGTCGTCAAGGTCAGCCAGGCGGTCGATACGGCCCGACACGGCATAGGACTGGCCGCCGAGTTTCAGCGTTCCCATGATCGAGACTTCCGCCTGTGCATGCGCGCCGAAAGTGCCTTGCAGCTCCGGATGATCAAGCAGCGCCATGACGGCCCCGATCAAGGCTTCCCGCTCGGCTTCGGGCCAGAAGCGTGCCGCTCGCTCGGCATAGCGCCGTGCGGCATCGGCTCGGTCTTCCGGCGCGATATCGGGCAATGTCTGCAGCATGCGGTGGATGAAGCGGCCTTTCTGCAGGGCGCGGTCCGATTTCGCCTTTTCGCCGAAGAGTGCCGACGTGACGAGCAGGTTATCGGCCTCATCGTCGACAACGGTGCCGACGCCGGATGGGCTGAGGGGGCGCGGCAGGTTTCGCGGCGGCGGCAGCGGCCGGCTGAGGTCGGCGGGCAGGCCTGTACGCTCCGTCCGTTTTTCCGGTTCGCGCATGGTTTCGAACTTGCGCTGCACCTGCGCGATGCGCCAGCTCAAACCTTCCCAATCGCCATCAGACCCGGAGAAGGTCTTCGGCGTGCAGTGCTGCACGTCTCCGCGTAGTGCCGCGGAAATCATGGCATGCCAGGTATCGGCATTCTCGCGGATGCCGCGATAGCCGCAGATGATCAGCCGGTCGGCCGCGCGCGTCATGCCAACATAGAGCAGGCGGCGATATTCCTCCTCTGCCAGAGATTGCAGCCGCGCCGTATCGGCCTGCGTCAGCGAATTGGCAAGCGCCGAGACCGGAACCCAGACCGGCAGCGGAATCTGATCCCGGCCGGTCTCGATCAGCCGCATCTTCGGCAGATGCGTATGGGTGAAGGCTTTGCCGCCGCCGTCGACGAGGAAGACGATCGGCGCTTCCAGCCCCTTCGAGGCATGCACCGTCATGATCCGCACTTCGTTGCGGCCCTTGTCCTGTTCGCGCTTCACGGTCGGCGCTTCCAATTCCAGCGTCGAGATGAAGGATTGCAGCCCGGGCAGGCCACTGGTCTCGTGATCGAGCGCGAAAGTCAGGAATTCGTCGAGGATATCGCTAACCTCGGTGCCGAGTCGCGCCAGAAACTGCCGTCTGCCGCCGAAGCTACCGAGCACGCGAGCGTAGAAATCGTGAACGGCCAAGGTCTTCGACAGCGCAAGATAGGTTTTCAGCTGCTCGGCTGCTTGCTTGAAGCGATCATGGCCATCCTCGGCAAATCGCTGCAGATGGCTCCAGACGCTTTCCTCTTCGTCGCGATAGGCGGCGACGGCGAAGACATCGTCTTCGCTGAGATCGAACAAGGGGCTTTTCAGTAAGGCAGAAAGCGAAAGATCGTCTTCCGGCAGCAGCAGGAAGCGGCCGAGCGCGAGGAGATCCTGAATAGCGATATGGCTGGTCAGCACCAAACGATCGGCGCCGGCGACAGGAATATTGCCGCGTCGTTTCAAAGCGCGCGTCAGCGCGTTGACGAAGCTATCGCGCTTGCGCACTAGAACGAGAATGTCGCCAGCCTCGATGAACCGGGCTTTGCCCTTCTCGATGATGGTTTCCCGCCCGACAAGGTTGCCGATCGTCTGCGCCATCCGTCGCGCCAGGATGGCAGCGGGTGCGCTCTCCGGCGTCGAGTCGAAAGGCGCGGTCCAGTCCTCTTCCTTGGCAGCCGGCTCCGGCGCGATCATCTCCCAGAGGTCGACGGCGCCCGGGTGGCCGATACGGCTGGAACGATGCACGACAGGCTCGTTGACCGCGCTGAGTCCGCGCGCATTCTCCGGGCTGGTGAAGACATGGTCGACGGCGCCGAGCACATCGGCTGTCGATCGGAAGGAAAGGGGCAGGCGGATCGACGAAAATTGCTGGCCGCTCGCCGCCACGCGCCGCCGCGTGCGGTCGCTTTCCTCGGAAAACCGTTCCGGACGGGCGCCTTGGAACGAATAGATCGATTGCTTCTCGTCGCCGACGGCAAAGATCGTCCGCAGCGTCGGCCGCGCGCTTTCGCCGGAAAAGAAATCCTCCGCCAGCGACTGGATGACACTCCACTGGATCGGGCTGGTGTCCTGCGCCTCATCCACCAGAATATGATCGATGCCTTGATCCAGCTTGTAGTGAATCCAGGGTCCGACATCCTTCTTGGTCAGGAGATCGGCCGTGCGGGTGATGAGGTCTTCGAAATCGAGCTGGCTGCGCCGCTTCTTCAGCTCCTCGTAATCCCGGTTCAGCCGGTCGGCGAGGATGAGCGCTGCCCGCGTTGCGCGGTACATCCGCATTAGCTTCAACCGGTCGCGGCAGGCAACCACGTGGGCGCGTGCCTCAGCGACAGCCTCGGCAAGGGCAGGGGCGTCCGCCAGCATCGCCTTGACGAAGAACTGACTGTCGGATTTCGGCTCGCCCTTGGCCGTCAGCATGGTCTTTTCGAGGATCTCGGCACGGGCGATCGGATCTGTCTCGCGTTTGGCGAGGCGCAGGGCGYAGGCGACCTCTTGCGCCTTGGCGCCGCCCTTCTGGTCGGCAAGCGTCAGATAGAGCTCAAGCGTTGTGCCGGAGAGGCCGGGAAGCGGCCAATATTGCCCCGCGACGCCGTCTTCCGTGTCGCTGGCGGTGAGGCCAAGCCGCGCCAGCAAGGCCGCTTCAAAGCCGCCTTGCCGCTCGGCTGCCTCGGTAAAGCGCCGGATGGCGTTGCGATTGGCGACGATATCGCCGAGCAGCGTTTCCAGGCCAGATTCGTCGCCAAGATCGAGCACATAGGCAAAGGCATCAGCCAATTCGGCGTCGCCATACGGTGTTGCGGAGGCCAGCAGCGCGCGCCGGGCATCGTCGAGCAAGGTCGCCGCTGCCCGGTCGTCGAGAACGGAGAAGTGCCCGGCAACATTCGCCTCAAGCGGGAATTGATGCAGCAGAGCCTCGCAAAAGGCATGGATGGTCTGGATCTTCAGACCACCGGGCGTTTCCAGCGCCTTGGCGAAGAGCCGCCGTGCCTCGGCGAGCTTGAAGATGTCAGGCTCCTTGCCTTCGATGTCGGCTATGCGCGTCTTCAGCTCCTCGTCCGGCATCGTCGCCCAGGCCGCGAGGCGATCGAAGACGCGGTTCGACATCTCGGATGCCGCCGCCTTGGTATAGGTAAGGCAGAGGATGGCCGAAGGGCGCGCGCCTGCGAGAAGCAGGCGGATAACGCGCTGTGTCAGTACATGCGTCTTGCCGGAGCCGGCGTTGGCCGAGACCCAGGCCGAGCGTTCGGGGTCGGAGGCGATGGATTGCTGGATCGTCGTCCAGCTGATCCAGACACCGGGATCGTCGCTTTCGGGCAGGTTGGCGAAGTCGTCGGCGGGAAGCTCACTCATCGCCGCCGCTTTCTTGTTCGCTCTCCGCCGTCGACCACTCCGATACGCGGGCGAGGTGATCGTAATCGCCGCCATATTCGAATTGCTGGGCCGGGATCAGCCGCGACGAGAAACCCTTCTCGCCCGATTGCAGCAGCGAGACGAATTTCACCAGCTGATCCATCGACTCCTGCGCCAGATCCATAGCCGACTTTGTTTCCGTCTTGCCGCCGCGGGCGGAATGTTCGTTGTTGACCTGGTCCACCTTGAAACGATCGCCGGGCCGTAGCCGGACGTAAATCAGGTTCTCGGGTAGCAGTGCACCGATATTGCGGAAGGCGCCCGCCTTCAGCGCATAGGCTTCGAGCGCCAGTTGCGGGTCGAGCAGTGCGCGCGCCTGTGGCGGAGAGGGATTGTAGCCGGTCTTGTAGTCGATGAGATCGGCTGCCTTGTCGCTTTTGACGTCGATGCGGTCGGCAACGCCTGTGAGGCGAATGCCGATGGGTTCGATTTCGACTCCGGCAGGCACTTCCGTCGCCGTTTTTCGAACCTCGGGTCGCCGCTGCGCTTCCCAATCAAGGAAGGCGCGTGCCACTTCGCGAAACCTCGGCCGCCAGACGCTGTCGATATGAACGGGCAGCCGTTCGGCATCGAACAGGTCTGCGATGATGCGATCCATGGCCAGTGCCGCATCCGGCGTGCCGGCAATGTGGCCCTCGCGGACGAAACGATCGATGATCTTGTGGTAAAGCGTGCCCCGCTCGGCCGGGCCAGGATCGCGGTTGAACGGGTCGACGGGATCGAGCCGCAGCACGCGCCGGGCATAGATGGCATAGGGGTCGCGGCGCAGCCGGCCCACCTCGCTGAAGGAATAGCTTTTCGGCTGCAACTCCACAGGCGGCTTCGGTGCCGGGCGCAGCGCCGGGGCCTGGTTTTCGCCCTCGTCGATCATGGCCGCCCAATGGCGATACCGGTCGCCGCGGGCCTTCATGGCGTCTTCCAGTTCCTTGCCGCCAAGCGCGATCAGCCGCTGCAGCCACCGCGAGGCAACTGTCGGCGTCGAGCCCTGACGCAGCGCACGCGAATAGATCAGGTCGCGCGTGCCGTTCGCCATTTCGAAATCATGGGCCAGCTGCCCGATGCGGCGCTCCGGCGGCTCCAGGCCAATCTCCGTCTTCATGCTGCGGGAAATGAAGGGGTTATTTGCCGTCTGCCCCGGCCATGATCCTTCGTTCAAGCCGCCGAGGATCAGCGTGTCGACGCTTTGCAGGCGCGCTTCAAGCGTACCGAAGATGAAGAGGCGGGGATGGCTGAGTGCCCGCGGTTTCACCGCTTGGCCCACGCAGAGCGCTGTCGTGATGTCGATCCACTGCAGGCCATCGGCCTCGAGCTGGCCTTCGGTGTCGATAACGTCTTTCAAAAGGCTGGCGAGCGTATCGCCGGCCTCACCGGACCAAAGGGCTGCCAGATTGCCGCGCTCGTCGGCGGCCACCGCCTCCAGCGCCCGGCCAGTGCGCTCCGCCCATTCAGAAAGGGTCGGCAGGCCCTCGACAATCCGCAGGGAGAGCGCGGATGTAAGCGGCCCACATGCAGCAGTCGCCCGCCGTGCCAGTTCGCGTGCACATTCGATGGCCTCGGGCGGCAGCGATTTGCGCCATTGCGGCGCGTGCCGGTCGCTGGCCTGCTCGGCGATACGTCCATCGAGCAGGCTTTCCAGCGAGCCGACATCGATATTGGCGACGCCGCCTCTCAGCGCCAGGATTTCCAGCGCATCAATACCGAGGCCATGCGCTTCCGGCGAAACGCCGAAACGGGCGAGGGGATGTTTGAGCAAGGCGACGACCGCGACGGGATCGCCAGGGCGAAGCGTGGCTTCGAGCAGCAATTGCAGCAGCGTGCCTTGCGGCGTGGCGTTGAGCGGCGTGCCGGCCGAATCGTCGGCCGTGATGCCGAAGCGCGCAAGCTCTGCCGTGACTCGCCTAGCAAGATTGCGGTCCGGGGTGATCAGCGCCGCCTGGCTCTCGCCACCGTTGCGCCCGGGTTTATCCAGTGCCAGCCGCAAGGCAATGGCGATTGCCGTCGCTTCCTCGCGCTCGTTCGATGCCTCGATCAGGGAGACATCGGCGAAGGCTTCTGCAATGGCGTGAGCGGCAAGCGTCTTGCGCCAGCCCCCCCAGCCGCTGGTCGCTTTCGCCGGCGCCAGCGCGCGCGACAGGATTTCTGCCCGCATCTGCATGGCTTCAGGCGCCTCTGCGACGGTTTCGACGTCCCGGCGGGTGACGTGCAGGCGCTTGAGCAGTAGCGACAGGCCATATTGCGAATGGCTGCGGGTGGTGGGGTCTGATCGCTCGCCGGCGGCTGTTTCAGGCGCCACGAGCTGCCAGTCTTCTTCCGGCATTGAAAGATCGAGGCCTGGCAGCACGATCACGCCCTGCGGCAGCGAGGCGACAGCGGCGATCAGTTCCGCAGTTGCCGGCACCGAACCGGTCGAGCCTGCGATGATGACAGGCCCGGCATGCCGCATGGTCGATATCCGCTGCACCTCGGCGCGAAGAACGGCGTTGCGGTTGCGGGCGGGCGAGGATTTGCCGAGTTCTTCGAGGCGAGCCGGCCAAAAGGCGCTGGCGATCCGCAGGAACTCGGCCGTCAGCTGCCACCAGAGCGCATGTTCTTCGGCGCTGAGATTGGCAAGCTCGCTCCATTCGCGATCTTCGGTCTCCAGCGAATCGATGAGTTCGGCGAGGTTGCGCGCGAGCCAGATGGCGTCTGCCGGACTTGCCGGCGCCACCAGCGGTGAATCGGAATGAATATCGCGCACGACCTGTGGCAGCCTGTTGCGCCAGGCAAGGATCAGCCGCGCCAGTTCCAGAAGCCGCGCCGTATTCGCGAGCGGCTGTGCCAGATCGGCTGTCTCAGGCAGGTTTTCCTCGAAATAGCCGCTGTCGTCGTCGGTTTCGCCGAGCGGGCGAATGACGGGGAGGATGGCGGAACGGCCGCCGAGCAGGTCGACGAATTCCGAGCGCAACACGCGCACCGCACGCCGCGTCGGCAGGAATATGCTGACCTTTGCCAGCGACAGCGGGTCTTCCGGATCATAGCGGAAATGCTCCGTCAGCCGGCCGTCGCAAAGAGCCGAGGCAAGAGTCTTCAGGAAGGGCAGGCCTGCCGGAATCGTCAGGATGCGCTGCCGGTGTCCGCCTGCCATAGGCTCACGCAAACGCCCGGAATGTCCGGATCGCTTCCTCCGCCTCGCCAACCGCCTCCGGCGTTCCCACAGTCAACCAATGGCCGTCGAGCATGGTGCCATAGAGCCGGCCGCGCTCGATGGCCTTGTCGAAGTAGATGTTGACGTTGAAAGCGTCATCGGGCGCGTCGTCGAGGAAGGACGGGCTCATCGCGATCGCGCCGGCATAGACGACGCCGTCGCGTCCGACATCGCGATAGCGGGCAAGCTCGCCATCCTGCGCCATACCGAAGTCATTCTTGCCGTTGTGGCCGGTGGTTCGCTCCAGATCGACGCAGAGCATCGCCATATCCATGCGTTGCTCATCGTAAAATCCGGCTAAGCGTTCCAGGTTGGTTGGATGGCCGGGCTTCTCGCCGATCCAGAACAGATCGGCATTCATGACAAAAACCGGATCGCGGCTCAGCAGCTTCAGGCCTTTGACAAGGCCGCCGCCATTGTTCATCAGGGCGTCTCGTTCGTCAGAGATCAAGATTTCGAGACCGCGATAGCTGCGCAGATGCGCTTCCATCTGGTCGGCGTGGTGGTGGACGTTGACGACAGCCCGCTCGACACCTGCCTGTACCAGCGCATCCAGCGTATAGTCGATCATCGGCTTGCCGGCGATCTTTACCAGCGGCTTCGGGATGGTGTCGGTGATCGGCCGCATGCGGGTTCCGAGCCCAGCGGCCAACACCATGGCTTGTTTGATGGTCATCTCGTCTCGAACTCTCGATTCGCTATCTGCTTTCCTTAGCACAAGGCCGGAAAGCCGTCGCCCGGTCTCTGGCTGTTATGTCCGGCCAATACCGGCCTTCTCGCACCATTCGCGCAAGGGCGCGAGCGCTTCGTGTTCGAAGGCGATGGCGAGGTAGGCGAGCGTGCGCGGCATGTGCTTCAGATAGCCCGGCTTACCGTCGCGTTGCAGCAGCCGCACCCAGAGGCCGGCGAGCTTGCAATTGCGCTGCGCCGACATGATCGCCCAGCTCTTCAGAAATTTAGCCTCGTCGAAACCGCCCTGGGCGTGCCGGAGCGCGAGATAGTCCGACATCAGCTGGTCATGCAGATCGCGCTCGATCGTCACCCGGGCATCCTGCACCAGCGAAGCCACGTCGTAGGAGGTCGGCCCGATCATCGCGTCCTGGAAGTCGATGAGGCCGATCCGCTGAATGCCCTTTTCTGCCGCCCGCCAGATGATGTTGGGCGAATGCATATCGCGCAGCAGCAGGTTCTTTTCCGTGTCTCCAAGCTGATCGATCAACTTGTCCCAGATCGCCAGATAGTCGGTGCGTTCCTCGTCGCTTGCAGGCGTGCCGCGTTTCCAAGGTAAATGCCAGTCTAGCAGCAGCCGCGCTTCCATCTTCATCGCGGTCCGGTCGAAATCCGGAATGTGATGGATATGGTCAGGCGTCACCGGAATATCGTGTGGAATGGACAGACCGTGCAGATGCGCGAGGCAGGCGACGCTTTCGCGATAGCGTTCGGCAATCGGTTTGCCCTCGGCGTCGAGCACGCCATCGGTGCCGAGATCTTCGATGAGCAGGATGCCCTGATCGTAATCAGCGGCGAAGATTTCCGGAGCGGCAAAGCCGTTTTCGCGCAGGGTGTTGGCGATCGCAACGAACGGATAGGTATCCCAGGCAAGATGCGCGACCTTGGGATAGGGCTTGCCGTCGAGCACGGGCGGCCCTTCCGGCAGGCGCGGCCAATCCATCAGGATCACACGGCTGCCGCCATCTGCCGGATGGATGGATTCATAAGCCCGTAACGAGGCATCGCCGGTCAGGAAGCGCCTGTGCGCACCGCGATAGCCATGCGTATCGAGAAAGGCGCGGATAGCAAGCACGCGCTCGATGCGCGCCATCTGTTTGGCCGGTGCCGTGATGATGGCTCGCCGTCCTTCGCCCTCATGCGTGAGTTTGAGGTCGATGCGCTCCTTCGGTAGCTCGCCTTCGGCCATTTCGGGCCATTCGACAAGACAGGTGCCGATCTGCAGGGCTTCGTCGAAGCCGAGTTCCGTCAATTCGCTGGGATCGCCGAGGCGATAGAGATCGAAATGCGAGACCGGAATGCGCAGCTCATAGGATTGCACGAGCGTAAAGGTCGGACTCGGCACATCAAGCTCTGTATCGTCGGCCATGGCGCGCAACAGCGCGCGTGCGAGCGAGGATTTGCCCGCGCCGAGATCGCCTGATAGTGCCAGACAGTCACCGACCTTCAAGGCTAGCGCCAGATCCTCGCCAAGCTCAGCCGTGGCGGCGTCGTCTGCGAGGAAGAGGGAAATGCTGCTGTTTGAGGCTGTCATTCTGCTGCGACGGAATGGGGCAGTTCAGCCGAGGGGATTCGGCAGATGACGATCGTGCCCTTGCCCGGCTGGCTTTCGATGGAAACCTCGCCATCATGCAGGCTGACGAAACTTTCGACAATGGAAAGGCCAAGGCCTGCACCGCTGCGCTTGCCACCCTTGCCGCCGGAGGCGAAGCGATCGAAGACCGAGTGAATCAGATCTTCCGGTATGCCGGGGCCTTTGTCGGCGACCGAGAAAACGAAATCCGTGCCTTCGCGTCCGCATTTCAGCGAAATGGTCGAGCCTTCGGGCGCGAAATTCGCGGCATTGGTCAGAAGCTTGAGCAGGATCTGTTTCAGCCGCTGCTGATCCGCAACGATGGAGCCGAGATGGGCCGGCACGGTGATTTCAAGTGTCACGCAGCTTTCCTGCAGCCGGTCGGCGATCTGCATCGAGACTTCGTCGAGCAGGTCGCTGAGCACGATCTCGGAATAGTTGAGCCGCATGATGCCGGCATCGACAGTCGCCAGATCGAGAATGTCGTTGACCAGCGTCAGCAGCACCGAGGAGGATGTCGAAATATGGTCGATATATTCGGCCTGCCGATCGTTCAGCGAGCCGATGCCCGGCGTCTTCAAGAGGTCGGTGAAGCCGATGATGTTGGTCAGCGGCGAGCGTAGCTCGTAGGAGACGTGCTGGACGAAATCGTTCTTCAGTTCGTCTGCTTTCAGCAGCGCGTCGTTCTTTTCGGTGAGTGCGCGCTCGGCACGAACGCTGTCGGTCTTGTTGACAAAGGTCAGCATGGTCTGCGCGTTCGGCAACGGAATGACCGCATAGTCGAGCACGAGATTGGAATAGAGCTCCAGAGTACCCTGTGATGACGGACGTTCGTCGTCGAAGCTGGTGATCTGTTCGGCGAAGCGCTTCCAGCCGTCGGGTCGGTCGTAGGATGGGGCACAGGCTTCGGCCAGCGCCTGGATATGCGTGTCGGGCTTGGCCTGCGCCTCGGTAATGTTCCAGAGAATGCGGAAAGCCGGATTCGACAGGCGGATGCGGCCATCGGGACCGAAAACGGCGACGCCTTCGGAGAGATGGTCGATCGTCTCGCCCTGAACCTTCACCAGCGTATTGTAGCGCGTTTCGAGATCGACCTGCTCGGTCAGGTTCTCGAACACCCATGTCGCGCCGCCCTGCGGATGCGCGGTTGCGAACACCCTTAGGATCTGGCCGTTCGGCAGATGCCAGAGATCGGTCTGCGTATCGAGCGCGCGATAGACGGAAAGGACTCCGTCCTTCCAAGTCTTCCAGTTCAGCTGTTCCGGCAGCTTCTTGGCGCCGCGCAGCCGGTCCAGAAGCTCGCTATTGTCAGGACGCTTCTCGAGGAAGGCGATATCGAGCTCCCAGAGCTGGACAAAGGCCTGATTGTAGAATTGCAGCCGCCGGTCGCCGTCGAAGATCGCGACCGGTGTCGCCAGATGATCGAGGGTTTCGGCGTGGCTCTTCAGCGTCCGCGCCAGCTCGGCCCGAACTGCTTCCGCCTCGGAAACGTCGATAGCCATGCCGGCGGAACCGTTCGGAGACTTGACATCGACGACGTCGAAGAAGGTGCGGTTGCCGTGCACGACGGTCGAAATCTTGTCGTGGAAGGGCGATTCCGGCGTAGTCGATGCGCGGATGCGCTCGCGGGCCACCGTCGTCAGGAACTCGCGCTCTTCGCGAATGGCCTCTTCCGCCGAAATGGCTTCCACAGCCTCGCCATAGGCCTGATTGACCCAGGTGAGCTTGCCTTCGGCATCGCGCTGCCAGACCGGCAGGTCGATGGCATCCAGCAGGTTCTGGAACGCCGAAATCGAAGTCATCAGCCGATCGCGCTCGATCTTCAGCTCGGCCAGTTCGGCGCGCAGATTGTTGAGTGCGATGAAGCGGACGAAGGCGCGGCCGCCGGAAATGCGGCCCTGCGCTTCGAGAATTTCATCACGGTTGGTTTCGACGACCATGTCGAAACTCTGGCCACTGCCGCGCAGCTTGTCGATCGCCTTGTCGAGTTCGCCCGCCGACCATGATTTCAGCCAGCGGCCGAAGGCGAGGAATTCGTTGTCCTGCGGTGCGCCGGTTTCGACAGGCAGCTGGCCGAGCAGTTCCGGTCGCGCATCCTGGCCGTCCCAGATGACGATACGGCGGTTCTTGTCGGCGATCAGCGCCTGATATTGGGAGATGCGCTGGTTGGCGTCGGAGAGCGCCGTGCGGATCTCGCGGCTTTCGCTTTCCAGATTGCCGCGCTGCCGGACCATCCACACAGTCGAGAGCAGGGCTGCGGAAATGACGCCGATAATGACGGAGAAGACTGCCATTTCGGAAGAAGTGAACAGGCGCACGGTCGTCTGTGCCGCAACGTCGCTTTGAGCGAGAACAGGTCCCGCAAGGCCGGTAACAAGACCGCCGAAAACGCTGAGCCTCAGCATGCGGCTGAAAGAGGCCAAGCGGCCCTTGCCGCGCTTCGCCTTCGCCGAAAGCCAATATGCACCACCCTGCCGCAGTCGCGCCGCCGCTCGGTTTAGCGCTGGCTGATGCAGGTTGTCTTCCCCTTCAGACATAAGAGGTCTGTCTCCGTCTTTCAGAGCATGATGCCGAAAAGTGTAAACGGTTTTCGGACGAGATCATGCTCTACTTATCTGATTGTAGAGCGAATTCAGATTTTAGGCCGAACGGACCTAGAATCATCCGGCTCTACTGTGCCGCATCCTGACAAGACATCCCATTTTCATGGCTCCGGGCACGCCCGGTTCGTCACGAATCAAGTTTAAAAACAATACTGCCTAAGGGAATCTGCGGGAAGGGAGCTGGCTAAAAAATAAGCCCCGGCATTTGTCAATGCCAGGGCCACAAGATGTTGTGGATACTGTTTTAGCAATCAGTATCTGTAGTGGTTCGACTTGAACGGGCCCTTCGGCGTCACGCCGATATACGAAGCCTGCTCTTCGGAAAGCTCTGTCAGTTTCACGCCAAGCTTGGCGAGATGCAGGCGAGCGACCTTCTCGTCGAGGTGCTTCGGCAGAACGTAGACTTCGTTCTTGTATTCGTCGGGCTTGGTGAAGAGCTCGATCTGCGCCAACGTCTGGTTGGTGAAGGAAGCCGACATCACGAAGGACGGGTGGCCGGTGGCGTTGCCAAGGTTGAGCAGGCGGCCTTCGGAGAGAAGGATGATGCGGTTGCCCTTGGAGAACTCGACCATGTCGACTTGCGGCTTGATGTTCGTCCACTTCTGATTCCGCAGAGCGGCAACCTGGATTTCGTTGTCGAAGTGGCCGATGTTGCCGACGATCGCCATGTCCTTCATCGCACGCATGTGGTCGATGCGGATGACGTCCTTGTTGCCAGTCGTGGTGATGAAGATGTCGGCCGAGGAAACGACGTCCTCGAGCTGAACGACCTCATAGCCGTCCATGGCGGCCTGCAGTGCGCAGATCGGGTCGACTTCGGTCACCTTGACGCGAGCGCCGGCGCCGGAGAGCGAAGCGGCGGAACCCTTGCCGACGTCGCCGTAACCGCAGACGACGGCAACCTTGCCGGCCATCATGACGTCGGTGGCGCGGCGGATACCGTCAACCAGCGATTCCTTGCAGCCGTACTTGTTGTCGAACTTCGACTTGGTGACGCTGTCGTTGACGTTGATGGCCGGGAAGGGCAGCAGGCCCTTCTGGCTGAGCTGGTAGAGACGGTTGACGCCCGTGGTGGTTTCTTCGGTCACGCCCTTGATGGCGTCGCGCTGCTTGGTGAACCAGCCCGGCGAAGCCTTGAGGCGCTTCTTGATCTGGGCGAAGAGGATCTCTTCTTCTTCCGAATGCGGGTTGGAGAGCACGTCCTCACCGGCTTCGGCGCGAGCGCCGAGCAGGATGTACATCGTGGCGTCGCCGCCATCGTCGAGGATCATGTTGGACACGCCACCGTCGGTCCACTGGAAGATCTTGTCGGTGTAGATCCAGTAGTCTTCGAGGCTCTCACCCTTGACGGCGAAGACCGGAACGCCAGAGGCTGCGATCGCAGCGGCGGCGTGGTCCTGGGTCGAGAAGATGTTGCACGATGCCCAACGTACCTGAGCGCCGAGTGCCACCAGCGTCTCGATGAGAACGGCTGTTTGAATCGTCATATGAAGCGAACCGGTAATGCGGGCGCCCTTCAGCGGCTGTGCTTCGCCGAATTCGGCGCGGCAAGCCATAAGGCCCGGCATTTCGGTTTCGGCAATCGAGATTTCCTTGCGGCCGAAATCGGCAAGGCCGATATCCGCGACGACGTAGTCCTTTTCAGTGCTCATGAAAGTCTCCAGCCTGAACGATGCAGTCGCGCCAAGGACAAACGCCTCGGCCGAATGCAACCAAAATTGCACGCGATAGCGTGTGGATGATGCCGTGTAGCAGGCTTCAGGGCGGAAATCAATGATGATATAAAGAAGTCTTTATATCTTTATATCAGGGCGATGGCAGGCCGGAAAGCCTACATTTCCTCGCCGAATTTGTTGGCGACCAGCTGATCCAGTGCCTCGAGCGCTTCGGCGGCCTGATTGCCGCTGGCCGTTACCATGACGCTGCAGCCCGGGCTTGCGGCCAGCATCATCAGACCCATGATCGAGGTGCCGCCGACCGTCGTGCCGTCCTTGGAAACGGTGATGGCGGCGTCGTAGGCTTCGACGGTCTGAACGAATTTGGCGGAGGCGCGGGCGTGGAGGCCTCGCTTGTTGATAATGAGGAGTTCCCGGGAAAGCTCTGTCATTGGAAGCGGTGCTGTCTCGTCATTTGCCGCTGAGCACGCGGCTGGCCACGTTGATGTATTTGCGACCGGCTTCCGATGCTTCCACCAGCGCCTTTTCCATATTGTTGTCACCGCGCACGCCGGCGAGCTTGATGAGCATCGGCAGATTGACGCCTGCGATGACCTCTGTGTGGCCACTGTTCATCACGGAAATTGCGAGATTGGAGGGAGTGCCGCCGAACATGTCGGTGAGGATGATGACGCCATGCCCGTCATCGGCGCCGGCAACAGCCTGCAGAATGTCCTGCCGCCGCTTGTCCATGTCGTCTTCGGGACCAATGCATACCGTCTCTATGAACTTCTGCGGACCAACGACATGCTCAACCGCATGCCGAAACTCTTCAGCCAGCTTGCCATGAGTGACAAGCACAAGTCCGATCATGATATTACTGCTCCCATCGCATTACGCAAACAGGTGGCCCATATCGCAATGCAGCAATGTCGTCCACCGGTGGGGGGACATCTTGGCCATGAAAAGACGAAGTGCAAGCTTAAAATATAGGATTCGAGCGCCTGCCGGGGCCAAATGGGCCATTTAATCCAGTCTTGCGCCGATTTTTGCCGTTATTGCCGCGAGCGGGTTCGCTGAGGCTGCGGACAATCGGATCAAGGGCAACTGGATCGAGTCCGCAATGTCGATCTGTTCGTCTTCCGGCGGCAATCGTTCGGCGGTCGCCGGATCGACGGGACGGATGGCGAAATGCATCTCCGCCTTTGAAACGTAAGGCATGTGAACGATTCCGGTGTAGCGAATTTCCATCAAGCCGGCGATCGAGGGCGGACATTCGGCAATGATGGAGCCCTCACGCTTTGCTATCAGCACACGGTCGTCGGCGACCAGCATCGCGTTGAGCCCCAGCGGTTTGGCAGCTGCCAGGCAGGAAAAGGCGAGGGTGGATTTGCCGCTTCCGGAGGGGCCGAGAAACAGAAGCCCGGTCTTGCCGACGACGATTGCAGTTGCGTGAATATTGGTTGCGTCGGGCATTCGACCGCTCATGCCGTCGTTTGTGCCGGTAGTGAGAGGATGAAGCGCGCGCCGAGTAGCGTCGTGCCGTCGCTCTCGATGATGTTCTCGGCCCGGAGTGATCCGCCATGCGCTTCGGCGATCTGCCGGCTGATGGAGAGACCGAGACCGGAATTCTGCCCAAAACCTTCGGATTCCGGCCGGTCGGTATAGAAGCGCTCGAAGATCCGATCGATATCTTCCGCCTGGATGCCCGGACCGTTGTCCTCGATATAGATAACGCAGCGCGTACGCGTGCGCGTCAGCCGCACCGTAATCTTGCCGGTATCGTTTGGAACGAAGGATCGGGCATTTTCGATGAGGTTTGTAACGATCTGACCGATACGCAGGTCGTGACCCTCGACAGTGAATTTCGCCTTGTTGGCCGGCTTGCGGTCGATCACGTATTCGATCTCGACGGCCCTCTTGCTGTGCCCGACCTGCCGCGAAATATCGATCATGTCGCGCAGAAGCACTTCCAGATCGAGCGTTCTTGCATCCGATCGCGCGAGTTCGGCATCGAGACGCGAGGCATCCGAGATGTCGCTGATCAGGCGGTCGAGGCGGCGCACGTCATGCTGGATCACATCCATCAGCCGCTTCTTGGAATCATCGCTCTTGGCAAGCGGCAGCGTTTCGACGGCGCTGCGCAGCGATGTCAGCGGATTCTTCAGCTCGTGGCTGACGTCGGCCGCGAAGCTTTCGATCGCGTCGATCCTATCGTAGAGCGCCGACGTCATGTCGCGCAGCGCGATCGACAGATTGCCGATTTCGTCCTGGCGCGCGGAGAAATCGGGGATTTCCTCGCGCTCTTTCGCCCCGCCGCGACGCACGCGGATGGCCGCGGCCGAAAGCCGGCGCAGCGGATTGGCTATCGTGGAGGACAAAAGCAGCGACAGTACGACGTTGACGAGTGTCGCAACGCCGAAGACGCGCATGATGGCCAGGCGCTCGGCATGGACGATCTTGTCGATATCGCCGGCTTGGGTCGAGAGCAGCAGCACGCCGAGCACGGCGCGGAAGCGCTGGACCGGTACGGCGACCGAAACGATCAGCTCGCCCTTCTCCGTGGTGCGGACCACTGCGCCGCGCACGCCCGTCAATGCGTTCATGACTTCAGGATAGATCGAGCCGTCGCCGCCGGGCGCTTCCTTGTAAACAGGCAGGTTGCCCGGCTGCAGCATCTTGTTGAGCAACCCGCTGAACCAGTCGGACCAGCTCTGCTTCTCGTCATCGACGGGCGGCAGGTCGTAGCGCAGCACTTGCCCGCGGGAATAGAGATGGCGGCTGTCGAGCAGCAGGTTCGCATCGGCATCGAAGATGCGCGCGCGGGTGCGCGTCGGCGAGATCAGCCGCGTCAGCACCGGAGCGACCTTTTCCGGGTCAATCGGGAATTCCAGATCCTCGTCGTTCGGAACGGGCGTGATGCTCTGGCCCGCCTGCAGTTCCAGAAGCTTCTGCGGGTCGATGGTGATGGAGTTCGTGTCGACCGATGCCGATGCAGAGACCGCGCCGGCGATGATCTCGCCCTGTGTCAGCAGGCTTTCGACGCGAGCGTCGATCAGGCCTTCGCGAAACTGGTTGAGGTAGAGAATGCCGCCGACAAGCACGACGAGGGCGGCGAGATTGAAGAACAGGATTCGCCGCGTCAGGCTGGAAAAGACGGCATTGCCGAAGATCCGGCGGATCAGAACGAACGGATGAGTCCATCGGCGGCGCGCGATTCGAGCGCCGCTCGGGCTTTCCGAGTCGTCTATATCCCTGTCCTGCACCAGCTGTGCCAAGCCTACGGCCCTTTCAAAGAACGGGATCGGCGATCCCGTCCGCATGCTCTTATTCCATTGGGCGCCGTATGGTCCAGTTAACTATTAGGCAGCTTCGCGGAAGCGATAGCCAACGCCATACAGTGTCTCGATCATATCAAAATCGAGGTCGACCATCTTGAATTTCTTGCGCAGCCGCTTGATGTGGCTGTCGATCGTGCGGTCGTCGACATAGACCTGCTCGTCATAGGCGGCGTCCATCAGGGCGTCGCGGCTCTTGACCACGCCTGGGCGCTGGGCCAACGAATGCAGGATCAGGAACTCGGTCACGGTCAGCGTCACCGGCTCGCCCTTCCAGGTGCAGGTATGGCGCTCCTGGTCCATGACAAGCTGGCCGCGCTCCAGCGAACGGGCCTGTTGCGCCGCGCCGGGCTTGGCCGCGGTGGCGCCGCCGGCAGCGTTTGCGGCTTCGCGGGCCGAAGCGCGGCGAAGCACCGCCTTGACGCGTTCGACCAGCAGGCGCTGCGAGAACGGCTTGGTGATGAAGTCGTCGGCGCCCATCTTCAGGCCGAAAAGTTCATCGATCTCCTCATCCTTGGAGGTCAGGAAGATCACGGGCAGATCCGACTTCTGGCGCAGGCGGCGCAGCAGCTCCATGCCGTCCATGCGCGGCATCTTGATATCGAAAATCGCCAGTTGCGGCGGCCGTGCCAGCAGGCCGTCAAGCGCCGAAGCTCCGTCCGTATAAGTCTCTACCTTATATCCCTCTGCTTCCAAGGCAATCGATACGGAAGTCAGGATATTGCGGTCGTCGTCAACGAGCGCGATTGTCAACATGGTGTTCGTCTCCGTCATCAGTGCGCGTCTCCCGGATTTGGAATCCAGCCCAGGCGGTCTGCCAGCTCGGTTGGCGATAACCTGGCGCGCTTATGAGGATAAAGGTGGAACAAATTGTGGCAAAGATAAAGGGGAGGATTGTCGCGGAGCAATTCGCTTGCTCAAGGGTTGTGCGACGAAACGTCCCGATGCCCGTCATTCAAACGATTTAAAATTGCTTCGTATTATTTAAATCGATTAAATATCTGATATCATTAAATATTTTTCGCTTTCTGCTCTTGTGCTTTTAAAAAGACACATCTACGCTTTAGACAATTCTAACGTCCAAGCCCTTGCAGAGGAAAAAAGTGATGGAGCAATTCGGCGTCCGTAATCCCGCGACTGAACTGGGATCGATCGGCCTGGGAGCCGCCGCCAGCGTGCGCTATAACCTCATGGAGGCTCACCTTTATGAGGAGGCGATTCGCCGCCGCGAAGCCGACCTGACGGCCGACGGCGCACTGAGGGCGATCACCGGCCAGCACACCGGCCGTTCCCCGAAGGACAAGTTCGTCGTGCGCGATGCCACGACCGAAGACCAGATCTGGTGGGACAACAACAAGCCGATGTCGCCGGAACACTTTGCGCTGCTGCATGAAGACATGCTGGCCCATGCGCGCGGCAAGGACCTGTTCGTCCAGGATCTCATCGGCGGCGCCGACCGCGAATATGCTCTACCGACACGCGTCATCACCGAATTCGCCTGGCACTCGCTGTTCATCCGCAATCTGCTGATCCGTCCTGAGCGCTCGGCGCTGGAAAGCTTCGTGCCGAAGCTGACGATCATCGACCTGCCGAGCTTCAGGGCCGATCCCGAGCGCTATGGCTGCCGCAGCGAGACGGTCATCGCCTGCGATTTCGTCAACGGCATCGTTCTGATCGGCGGCACCTCCTATGCTGGCGAAATGAAGAAATCGGTCTTCACGGCGCTGAACTATCTGCTGCCCGAACGCGGCGTCATGCCGATGCACTGCTCGGCCAATGTCGGCCCGGATGGTGATGCAGCGATCTTCTTCGGCCTGTCCGGCACGGGCAAGACGACGCTTTCAGCCGATCCGACCCGCACGCTCATCGGCGACGACGAGCATGGCTGGGGTGAAAACGGCATCTTCAATTTCGAAGGCGGCTGCTACGCCAAGACTATCCGTCTGTCGGCCGAAGCCGAGCCGGAAATCTACGCAACGACGCGTCGTTTCGGCACTGTGCTCGAAAATGTTGTGCTCGACGAGCATGGCCGGCCGGACCTCGACGATGGTTCGCTGACAGAGAATACCCGCAGCGCCTATCCGCTACACTTCATCCCGAACGCTTCGGAATCCGGTATTACCGGCCACCCCGAGACGATCATCATGCTGACAGCCGACGCTTTCGGCGTCATGCCGCCGATCGCCAAGCTGACACCGGATCAGGCGATGTACCACTTCCTTTCGGGTTACACCGCCAAGGTCGCGGGCACGGAAAAGGGCGTTGTCGAGCCGGAAGCCACGTTCTCGACCTGCTTCGGTGCGCCATTCATGCCGCGTCACCCGACAGAGTACGGCAATCTGCTGAAGGAACAGATTGCCCGTCATGGCGCCAGCTGCTGGCTGGTCAACACCGGTTGGACCGGCGGCGCTTACGGAATCGGCCGTCGCATGCCGATCAAGGCAACACGCGCGCTTCTGGCTGCAGCTCTGAACGGCGACCTCGACAATGTCGAGTTCCGTATCGATCCAAACTTCGGCTTCGCAGTGCCCGTTGCCGTCGAAGGCGTCGAGAGCGCCATCCTTGATCCGCGTTCGACCTGGGCCGATGGCGAAGCCTATGATGCCCAGGCCGCGAAGCTGGTGCAGATGTTCGTCACCAACTTCGCCAAGTTCGAGGCGCATGTGGACGGCAATGTCCGCGATGCGGCACCGGGAATGCGGGTTGCGGCGGAGTAGACTTTTCGCAACAGCAGTGACTCACGTGAAACCCGGCGGGCATTCCGCCGGGTTTTTCGTTTCGCCTGATGTTTTCAAGCGCTTTGCAATGTGGAATAGAGCGATTTCAGGAAAAGTGCTCAGCGGTTTTCCGCCCGGAAATGCTTAGATTGCCGATAGAGCGGGGAGGCGGCTTCGACCGGATATTCTTCGACCTCTGCAGTCGCGGAGAAAACCATGGCCAGCGAAGCGCTTTACATCAACGACCGGATTACCATCGCCGGCTGGGAGCTGACGGAGCAATTCGTTCTAGCAGGCGGCCCCGGCGGTCAGAACGTCAACAAGGTAGCGACGGCAGTCCAGCTCTTCTTCAACGTCCAGAACTCGCCGTCGTTGACCGATCGAGTGAAGGCGAACGCCACCAGACTTGCCGGGCGGCGCGTCTCCAAGGACGGCGTCCTGATGATCGAGGCCAGCCGTTTCCGCAGCCAGGACCGCAATCGCGAGGATGCACGTGAGCGGTTGAAGGAGCTGATCCTCGAGGCCGCAGCCCCGCCACCGCCGCCGCGCAAGAAGACAAAGCCGACCAAGGGCTCCATCGAGCGCCGGCTGAAGGAGAAATCCGGGCGATCGGAAGTGAAGAAGATGCGCGGCAAGGTCGGTGGCGACTAAGTTTTCGGGCTGCGATTTTGGTTTGGTTGGGTAAAGATAGTGGTTGTCAGGCGGGTCTTGCGTTGCGGCAGCTCTGTGCCCGGCCTCTCATCCCAGCCTTCTCCCCACGATGCGGAGGAGAAGGGACGACCGAGCGAGACAGTAAAGTTCCCACTTGCAGTAAGCTGGCTTCGGCTAAGATAAGCTCCCTCTCTCCGCCAGCAGAGAGAGTTGGGATGAGGGGCCAAGCACAAAGGTGCGGCATCGGCATATTCGCCTGGCTGGCAACATCAGGAAAACACAAATGCTGCTTCCGAACGGAATTCGCCACCTGCCCGGATATCTCGATCGCCCTGCACAGGAGGCGCTCGTCGAGGCCGTTCGCTCCGTCGTGACGCAGGCGCCGCTGTTCACGCCGGTCATGCCCGGCACCGGCAAGGAAATGTCGGTACGCATGACCAATTGTGGCGGGCTTGGCTGGGTCACGGACAAGCAGCGCGGTTATCGGTATCAACCGATTCATCCCGTCACCAACAGACCTTGGCCGGCCCTGCCGCCGCAACTGCTCGATCTCTGGAGAGATATAGCAGGCTATGAAAATCCGCCGCAGGCTTGTCTTGTGAATTTCTATGCCGACGATGCCCGCATGGGCCTGCATCAGGATAAGGACGAGCAGGATCTCAATGCGCCCGTGTTGTCGATTTCGCTCGGCAACACCTGCCTCTTTCGGGTTGGCGGTCTCAACCGCAATGATCGCACGCTGTCCCTCAAGCTCACGAGCGGCGACATCATCGTCCTAGGTGGCGAAGGCAGACTCTGCTTCCACGGCGTCGACCGCATCTATCCGGCGACATCGACATTGCTGAAGAACGGCGGCCGGATAAACCTGACTTTAAGACGGGTAACCTCATAAATAGATCAATAGACCGGAGACGGGGACGTTAGGGACCATCGTGGCAAGACCGAGGGCGGAACAGTTTTTTGCGGCTTTGATCGGTGCCTTGGGACTGGCATGCGGCCTCTATCTCCTAAAGTGTCTGTGGACCCTGACACCGGATGGATTCTCCAGCCTTTCCGATCGATTGCCCTATTGGGATTTCACCAATCTCTGGGGTGGCACGCTGATGGCCGAGAAGGGAAACGTCGCTTATCTGTTCGATGCCGAGGCGTATCGGCGGGAACTTCGACTGATCCTGTCGCCCCTACTGCCCGACCAGGAATGGAGCTATCCGCCCTCCATGCTACTGATCGGCATTCCCTTGGCGGGGCTGCCGATTTTCGCCGCATACGCTGTCTGGACTTCGGCGACGCTCCTCCTGCTGTTCTTGGCAACAAAACCGCTCGATCTGGCTTGGTGGCTACGTATTCTTCTCATAGCCTCGCCGGCGGCCATCCTAAACGTCATCTTCGGACAAAATGGCGCCTTGACCACGGCCCTGCTGCTATCCGGATTGCTTCTTGCTCCGAGCCGACCAATCATTGCAGGCATCTTGTTTGGTCTGCTGACGGTCAAGCCGCAATTGGGGGTGCTGGTGCCCTTTTGTCTGCTTGCCAGCGGCAACTACCGCGCCATTCTCTCCACTGCTGCAACCGCAGTTTTTCTAGTGGTCACGACAGGTCTGTTGTTCGGTTTCGAGGTCTGGTGGTTGTTCGTGACGGAGACGAGGCCACTGATGACGGCGATCCTGGAAGCTCCGTTTCCACAGGCCTATCAGATGAATGCGGCGACAATCTTCATGCTCGCGCGGTCATTCGGACTAGGCCTTGCCGCATCCTACTCATTTCAGCTGATCGCTTCCGTGGCGGCCATTGTTGCGACTATGTGGCTCTGGCGCGGCAAGATGGGCGTCGATCACGGCAGCAGGGTCTGCCTGACGGCCACCTTGGCGCTCGTCGCCATGCCTTATGGCTATATCTACGACACAATTCCCCTGAGTGTCGCCATCCTATACTTTTTCATCAATTCTCGAGGATTGCTGCCCTTACTCGGCTTCGCCTGGCTCTACCCCGTGTTCAATCAGCAGATTGCGTCATCGATAATGCCGCTCGGAGCTCTGTTCCCGGCCGGTTTGGCGGTGTGCATGCTCATTCGCATCCAGCGCAATGGAGCATCGATGGAAACCGGCGCGGCGGATGCAATCGCGGACGCCTCAGTCAAAGCTTCCTGAGCGCAACCTGCTCGATCAGATGGTTCTTGCCCTTCTGCAGTATGAGATCGGCGCGCGGCCGCGTCGGCAGGATGTTCTGGCGCAGGTTCTTGAGGTTGATGTTCTTCCAAAGCCCTTCCGCGATCGTCAGCGCTTCCTCTTCGCTGATCGAGGCATAGCGATGGAAGAAGGAGTGGGGATCGCGGAAGGCGGTTTCGCGCAACTTCATGAAGCGGGCGACATACCAGTTGTGGATCAGATCTTCGTCGGCGTCGATGTAAATCGAGAAGTCGAAGAAGTCCGAGACCATCGGCACGATCTTGCCGTCGGCGGGCAGATGCCGCGATTGCAGCACGTTGATGCCCTCGAAGATCAGGATATCCGGGCGGTCGACCGTTTTGAACTCGTTCGGCAGCACGTCATAGACGAGATGCGAGTAGGAGGGCGCCTGTACATTCGGCTGGCCGGCCTTGATGGCCGAAAGGAAGCGCAGCAGCGCTGCCGTATCGTAGCTTTCCGGAAAGCCCTTGCGCTGCATCAGGTTGCGGCGCTGCAGCTCGGCGTTCGGATAGAGAAAGCCGTCTGTCGTGACCAGATCGACCTTCGGGCTTGACGGCCAGCGCCCCATCAATTCCTTCAGGACGCGGGCGGTGGTGGATTTGCCGACGGCGACAGAGCCGGCAATGCCAATGATGAACGGCGTTTTGGCGACATCGGAGAGGCTGAGGAAGCGGTTGCGCTGCTCGAACAGAATCTGCGAGGATTCGACATGCGAGGACAGTAGGCGAGACAGCGACAGATAGATGCGCCGGACCTCATTGAGATCGATCGGGTCGCCCATCGAGCGCAGCCGCGTCACTTCGTCTGCGGTCAAGGTCAGCGGCGTATCCGCCCGAAATTTTGCCCATTCCTCCGAGGAAAAGAAAAAATAGGGCGAATAGGCTTTCGCCTGGAAGATATCGAGCGTCTCGGGTGCAGGCTGGGTCTTGGTCGCTGAGGTCATGACTTTTTACCGGCTCGCCTTCTCTTGAAGGCCGGATTGGGCAGTGCGCCTTTCGAGCTCGTCCATGACATTCTGCAACGGAATGCCTGCGATCTTCAATACGACCAAAAGGTGGTACAGCACGTCGGCGGCCTCATAAGTGAGGTTGTCGCGGTCGTTGGTGATGGCCGCCATCACGGCTTCGATCGCCTCTTCGCCCAGCTTCTTGGCGGCTTTCGGCTGGCCGGCCGCAACAAGCTTGGCGGTCCAGGATTCGTCGGGCGATGCCTTGGAGCGTTCCTCGACGATTTTTTCGAGGTCGGAAAGGGTAAATCCGCTCATCGCTACGCTGTCTCCTAATCCAGCCGCATGGGAATGCCGCGCTCGGCCATATAGCGCTTTGCCTCGCCCACCGAATAGGTGCCGAAGTGGAAGATCGAGGCGGCCAGCACCGCTGTCGCATGGCCTTCCTTGACGCCAGCGACGAGATCATCGAGATCGCCGACGCCGCCTGATGCGATGACGGGGACGCGCACCGCATCGGCGATCGCCCGTGTCAGCTCAAGATCGTAGCCGACCTTGGTGCCGTCGCGATCCATGGAGGTGACGAGCAGCTCGCCGGCGCCGCGCTCGACCATCTTGCGGGCAAAATCGACGGCATCGATGCCGGTGGCGTTGCGGCCGCCATGGGTATAGATCTCCCAGGCGCTCATATTGTCGCCGCCGAGCGCTTCCGTGCGCCGCCGCTTGGCGTCGATGGAAACGACGATGCACTGGTTGCCGAATTTATCGGCCGCTTCGGCAACGAAATCCGGATTGTTCACCGCCGCCGAATTGATCGAAACCTTGTCGGCGCCGCAGAGCAACAGCTTGCGGATGTCGGCGATAGCGCGCACGCCGCCGCCGACGGTGACGGGCATGAAGCATTGCTCGGCGGTACGGGCCACGACATCGAAGATGGTATCGCGATTGTCGGAAGAGGCAGTGATGTCGAGGAAGCAGAGTTCATCGGCTCCGGCGGCATCATAGGCTTTCGCTGCTTCGACCGGATCGCCGGCATCGACGAGATTGACGAAGTTGACGCCCTTGACGACGCGGCCGTCCTTGACGTCGAGGCAGGGGATGACGCGGGCTTTCAGGGTCATTGCGCTGCCTCCTTGGCCCGCTTGATCAGCGCCAGTGCTTCCTTGGGGTCGATCCGGCCATCATAGAGCGCGCGGCCGGAAATCGCACCTTCGAGTTTGCGGGCATCCGGCTGGACCATGCGGCGGATATCGTCTAGCGACGCAAGTCCGCCAGAGGCGATGACCGGGATTGAAACGGCATCGGCCAGTTCCAGCGTCGAATCCCAGTTGATGCCAGTCAGAATCCCGTCGCGGTCGATATCGGTATAGATGATCGCGGCGACGCCGGCGCCCTCGAATTTTTGCGCAAGCTCGATCACGCCAAGCTCGGACGCTTCGGCCCAGCCCTCGACAGCGACCTTGCCACCCTTGGCGTCGATGCCGACGGCGACATGGCCCGGAAATTTCCGGCAGGCTTCGATGACCAGCGCCGGATCGCGCACGGCGACGGTGCCGAGGATGACGCGGGTGAGTCCGCGCGACAGCCAGTTTTCGATATGATCGAGCGTGCGGATGCCGCCGCCGAGCTGCACGGGGTTTTTGGTTGCCTTGAGAATGGCGTCGACGGCAGCGCCGTTCACGGTCTCGCCGGCAAAGGCGCCGTTGAGATCGACGACATGCAGCCATTCGAAGCCCTGGTCTTCAAAGGCTTTTGCCTGTGCGCCAGGATCGGGATTGTAAACGGTTGCCTGCTCCATGTCGCCGAGCTTGAGGCGCACACATTGGCCGTCTTTTAGGTCGATAGCGGGAAAAAGAATCATGATGTCAGTCCTTGGAGCGCGAGCCTTACGGCTTCCAGCGCAGGAAATTGGCGATGAGGGCAAGGCCGAGCTTCTGGCTCTTTTCCGGATGGAACTGTGCGCCGGCGATGTTGTCGCGGCCGACGAAGGCGGTCATCGACCCGCCATAGCTCGTCGTCGCGATCACGTCCTCGCCGTGTTCGGCCGCCAGATGGTAGGAATGGACAAAATAGGCGTGCAGGCCGTCAGGCCCGGTCGCGATCCCGTCGAACAGGGCGTGCGGATGGCGCAGGTCCAGCGTATTCCAGCCGATCTGCGGGATCTTCAGGTTGGGATCGCTCGGCGTCATCTCTTTGACGTCGCCCTTGATCCAGCCGAAGCCTTGCGTGATCGTCTTTTCCAGCCCGCGCGAGGACATTAGCTGCATGCCGACGCAGATGCCGAGGAAGGGACGAGCCTTGTGCTCGACGACGTCGACAACGGCTTCCGCCATGCCGGGCACAGCATCGAGGCCGCGGCGGCAATCGGCATAGGCACCGACACCGGGGAGCACGATGCGGTCTGCCGTGGCGACACGCTCGGCCTTATCGGTCAGGTCGATTTCAGCGTCGATGCCAGCTTCGCGGGCAGCGCGCTCGAAAGCTTTCGTGGCCGAGCGCAAATTGCCGGAACCATAGTCGATAATCGCGACGCGCATGGTCAGCGTCCTCCGTCATAGCCAGGAAGGCCGAAGCTCGGGCCTGGGCGGCTGGTATTGCTATTGAATGCAGGGATATTCCAATTCTTTGGATGGATATCCGCTTCTGACTCCTGCTCGATTTGAGAGAAGTGGATCTCTTCCGCAGTTGCCAGATCGCGCGCAGAAACGAGGTTTTCGATCTTCCAGCCGCGGTTGATCAGCCGCTGTCCCACCGCATCCGGCCCCTCAAGCCCCGCCAGAATGTGAACGCCCAGCCAAATGGCTGCTCCGGCAATGAAAAATCCCGGCTGGCGCATCAGCTCCAAGGCAAAGCCCTGCAAGAGGATGGCGGCGACGGCGTGCAGCCAGAGGCGATTGAAGAGCATCCAGAACGCTGGAAACAAAAACGCCTTCCACGAAAAGCCGTCGCGGATGAATCGCGTTCCATCACGATATCGATCCGATACTTCGGATCGATTGGGCGCTCCGGGGGGAGACAAAATCAGATAGCTTGCCATTTCCTCAGTTCCCCATTTTGGGGCTAAGAGCATGATGCCGAAAAGTCTACGCGGTTTTCGGCATTATGCTCTATCTGTTTGATTCTAGAGCCGGATGATTTCAGGTCGGTTCGACTTGAAATCATCCGGCTCAGGCGAGCGTGCCTTTCGTCGATGGCACTCGGCCTGCCTGCCGCGGATCGATCTCCGTTGCGGTGCGCAATGCGCGCGCAACGGCCTTGAAGCATGTCTCGGCTATATGGTGATTGTTGGCGCCATAATGGTTGAGGATATGCAGCGTGATGCCGGCATTCTGCGCCAAAGCCTGGAAGAACTCGCGCACCAGCTCGGTATCGAAGGTGCCGATCTTCGGCGCACTGAACGAAACATTCCAGACTAGGAAGGGTCTGCCCGAGAGATCGACGGCCGCTTTCGTCATCGTTTCGTCCATGGCGAGATCGATCGAGGCGTAGCGGGTGATGCCGCGCCGGTCGCCCAGCGCCTTCGCAATCGCCTGGCCGATCGCGATGCCGGTGTCTTCGACGGCATGATGGTCGTCGACGTGCAAGTCGCCCTTGGTGTCGATCTCCATGTCGATCAGCGAATGTCGCGAGAGCTGTTCCAGCATATGGTCGAAGAAGCCGACCCCCGTCAAAATCGTCGACTTGCCGCTGCCGTCGATGTTGACGGAAACGGAGACCGAGGTCTCGTTGGTCTTGCGGGAAACGCTTGCCGTACGGCTTGCTGCGGTCTCTGCCATGGGATGCTCCATCGGAATACGGCCGTTCCTTATCAGGCGGATCGAGAAATATCCAGAAGTTACGCGTGCGGCCCTCGTCTTTAGCCGGCTCGCTCGAACCAATCCGGTCCGGCTGCCATTTGCAATCGTCAAAACCCCTCTTACATAGGTGCTGACGGGGCCGATGTGCGGCCCGGCAGAAAGCCCGCCGAAATGGGGGCAAACAGGTGTTGAATGACGACAATCGTGACTATTCGCAAGAACGGCAAGGTCGTGATGGCTGGTGATGGCCAGGTGAGCCTTGGCCAGACGGTAATGAAGGGCAATGCGCGCAAGGTTCGCCGCATCGGCAAGGGCGATGTCATCGCCGGTTTCGCCGGCGCGACCGCCGATGCCTTCACCCTGCTCGAGCGTCTCGAGAAGAAGCTCGAACAATATCCCGGTCAGTTGATGCGCGCCGCAGTTGAGCTCGCCAAGGACTGGCGCACGGACAAATATCTGCGCAACCTCGAAGCGATGATGCTGGTTGCCGATAAAAGCGTAACGCTCGCTATCACCGGCAACGGCGATGTGCTTGAGCCGGAACATGGCGCCATGGCGATCGGCTCCGGCGGCAATTTTGCGCTCGCCGCCGCGCGCGCGCTGATGGATAGCGACAAGTCAGCAGAAGACGTCGCCCGCCGCGCCCTCGATATCGCTGCCGACATCTGCGTCTACACGAATCACAACGTGATCGTCGAAACGCTGGATGCCGAAGCCTAAGACGTTCCTCTCTTGATAGTTTCTAGCCCTGACAGGGAACACGCGAAATGACTACTTTTTCCCCCCGCGAGATCGTTTCCGAGCTCGACCGTTATATTGTCGGCCAGCATGAGGCCAAGCGCGCCGTGGCGATCGCATTGCGCAATCGCTGGCGCCGCCAGCAGCTTGAGCCTGAGCTGCGCGACGAAGTCATGCCCAAGAACATCCTGATGATCGGCCCGACCGGTGTCGGCAAGACGGAAATCTCCCGCCGTCTCGCCAAGCTTGCCGGCGCTCCCTTCATCAAGGTCGAAGCCACGAAGTTCACCGAAGTCGGCTATGTCGGCCGCGACGTCGAACAGATCGTCCGTGACCTCGTCGAAGTCGGCATCGGCCTGGTGCGCGAGAAGAAGCGCAACGAGGTGCAGGCCAAGGCACATATGAGCGCCGAAGAGCGCGTGCTCGATGCATTGGTCGGCGCCACCGCTTCGCCTGCAACGCGTGACAGCTTCCGCAAGAAGCTGCGCGACGGCCAGCTGGACGACAAGGAAATCGACATTGAAGTGTCCGATACCGGCTCCGGCATGCCCGGCGGTTTCGAAATCCCCGGCATGCCCGGCGCCAATATCGGCGTGCTCAACCTTTCCGAAATGTTCGGCAAGGCCATGGGCGGCCGCACGAAGAAGGTGCGCACCACGGTCAAGGATTCCTACAAGGAGCTGATCCGCGACGAATCCGACAAGCTGATCGACAATGAGGCGATCCAGCGTGAGGCCGTGCGCTCGGCCGAAAATGACGGCATCGTCTTCCTCGACGAGATCGACAAGATCGCCGCCCGCGATGGCGGCATGGGTGCCGGTGTCTCCCGCGAAGGCGTGCAGCGTGACCTGCTGCCGCTGGTCGAAGGCACGACGGTTTCGACGAAGTATGGTCCGGTCAAGACCGACCACATCCTCTTCATCGCCTCCGGGGCCTTCCATGTGTCGAAGCCTTCGGATCTGCTGCCGGAATTGCAGGGCCGCCTGCCGATCCGCGTCGAGCTCCGTCCGCTGACGAAGGAAGACTTCCGCCGCATCCTCACCGAGCCGCAGGCAAGCCTTATCCGTCAGTACAAGGCGCTGATGGAAACGGAAGACCTGAAGCTCGACTTCACCGACGATGCGATCGACGCGCTCGCCGACGTCGCCGTGCATCTGAACTCCACTGTCGAGAATATCGGCGCACGCCGCCTGCAGACGGTCATGGAGCGAGTGCTGGACGATATCTCCTACAATGCATCGGATCGCGCCGGCGTGTCGGTGACCATCGATGCCGCCTATGTCCGCGAGCATGTCGGCGACCTCGCAACCAACACGGACCTGTCGCGCTTCATCCTGTAACCGGGCAGCTGAAGGCGATCTAAAACAGTAAACACTCGACAACGGGTCGTTAACTTTTTAGTTAGAGCGTGATGCCGAAAAGTGTGTGCGGTTTTCGGACGACATCACGCTCTACTTTTTTGATTCTAGAGCGGATTCAGATTTTAGGTCGAACAGACCTAAAATCATCCGCTCTAGAGGCCCGTTTCCTTATGTCGGATGGCTTTTTTCGGCCAAGATTATCCGCCAGTCCGTCGCACGGAAACATCGGTTGAAACTTCGACAGGACAGCCATCTTGCGACGTATACTGATCACTCTTCTTCTGGCGGTTGTCAGCTTCTCCTGGATTCCCGCCTATGCGGATGCAGCGACCTCGGTGCCTCCAGGCAACCGCAATGCCGAGCAACCGCCGGTTCCCGGCGCGTCCGTGCGGCGCACACGCGGCACCAGCTCCACTTTCGATCGCAAATACCAGAAGGTGCGGGAGCTGCTGGCGACCGACAAGAAGCTGATGTCGAAGATCAAGTCGACTGCGCGCGCCTACGGCATCGATCCGATCCATATCGTCGGCGCATTGGTCGGCGAGCACACCTACAATGTCGATGCCTATGATGGTCTGCAGTCCTACTATGTGAAGGCAGCCTCTTACGCGGGGCAGAGCTTCCGCTTCGCCTATAATGGTGAGAACGTCGACGATTTCGTCGCCCGGCCGCAATTCGACACCTGCAAGAGCAGACGAGATTCTTACAGCCTCTGGATCTGCCGCGAAGATGTCTGGGAAGACGATTTCCGCGGCAAGACAGTCGATGGCAAGTCCTACCCGGACAATCGCTTCAGTGCCGTCTTCTTCCAGCCCTTCTATGCCGGCCAGACCTTCGGCCTCGGCCAGGTCAATCCGCTGACGGCGCTGGAGCTCTCCGATCTTGTCAGCCGCACCTCGGGCATCCCGAAGCTGGATGAGAAGGATGCCGGCGGAGTCTACAAGGCGATCATGGATCCCGATCTGTCGCTGGCCTTCGTAGCTGCCTCCATCCGCAAGTCGATCGACGATTATCGATCGATCGCCGGCATGGATATCTCAGGCAACCCCGGCATCACCGCGACACTTTACAATCTCGGTAATTCCCGCAAGCGCGCCGCCGCCCTTGCAGCCAAGAACCGCGGTTCTTCTCAGCCCGTCTGGCCGGAGGAGAACTACTACGGCTGGCTCATCAACGATAAGCTGAGCGATCTGAAGTCGCTGCTCTAAGCACGTCGCGCAAAGGTGTGCAGCGACCTTGCGACAACGACATGCGCAAAAGCAAAGACCTATAGTGCGAGAAGCGATCCTGGAGATCGCGATGCGCTCTAGGCCGTGCTGCGCGACGTTTTATCGTCTGGATTTTGCGGACGGCGTTCCCCATATCGGGTAGATACGCCGCTCCAGCTGCTTTGATCAGGCAATGGCCCGGTCTTTGAGGAGAATAGATCCCATGGACATGCTTCCGGAAGCCTTCTCCCCGCCGGCGCCCATCCCGCGCACCGTTCCGCCGTCGCGATGGACGATCATCAAGACTATCCTGCGCAATCCGCTCGAACTGTGGGGCGAGCCGTCCTACACGCTGCCCTGGATCAAGACGAAGTTCTTCAACGAGCGAACGCTGATCGTCAACGATCCCGGCCTCATCAAGCATGTTCTGGTCGACAATGCCGCCAACTACCGCATGGCCGATATCCGCCAGCTCGTGCTTCGCCCCATCCTGCGTGATGGCCTGCTGACGGCGGAAGGTCCGGTCTGGAAGCGCTCGCGCAAGGCCGTCGCACCCGTCTTCACCCCGCGCCACGCTCAGGGCTTCGCCGGGCAGATGCTGAGCCAGAGCCTGGAATACCTCCACAAATATGAGGAGATCGGCAGCGAAGGTGCCGTGTTCGATGTTGCCGCCGACATGACCGAGCTGACCTTCGCCATCCTGACGGAAACCTTGTTTTCCGGCGAGATCGTCACCGAAAGCGAGCATTTCGCCGACGACGTTAATGAGCTGCTGCATCGCATGGGCCGGGTCGATCCCATGGACCTCCTGCGCGCGCCTTCCTGGGTGCCGCGTCTCACCCGCATTGGCGGCCAGCGCATGCTCGATAAGTTCCGCGGCATCGTCCACAAGGCCATGGACCAGCGTCTGGAGCGGATGCGCCGGGATCGCGCCAGCGCGCCGGACGACTTCCTGACCTTGCTTCTGGAGAAGGCCGGCCCCGACGGGCTGACGATGGAGGAGATCGAGGACAATATCCTCACCTTCATCGGTGCCGGCCATGAGACGACGGCACGCGCTTTGGCCTGGACGCTCTATTGCGTCGCCAAAAGCCCGCATATCCGTCAGGCCATGGAAGAGGAAATCGACCGGGTGCTGGCAACCGATGCCGAGCCGGTCGCCTGGCTCGATCTGATGCCCTATGTCCGCGCGTCTTTCGAAGAGGCCATGCGTCTCTATCCGCCGGCCCCGTCGATCAATCGCGCTGCCATCGCCGATGACGAATGGACCAGCCCAAATGGCGAGCGGGTGACGATTGAGAAGGGGATCACCGTCCTGATCATGCCATGGACCCTGCATCGCCATGTGCTCTACTGGGAAAAGCCGCGTGCCTTCATGCCGGAGCGCTTCCTTCCGGAGAACCGCGGCAAGATCAATCGTTTCCAGTATCTCCCTTTCGGTGCCGGTCCGCGCGTCTGCATCGGCGCAACCTTTGCTCTGCAGGAGGCAGTCATCGCTCTTGCCGTTATGATGCGGCGTTTCCGCTTCGATGCGATCGACGGCACCGATCCCTGGCCGGTGCAGAAGCTGACGACCCAGCCGCGCGGCGGATTGCCGATGCGTGTGACGCGGCGATAAAGCAGCTCCAGGGAAAGTGCCCAGTGGTTTTCCGTCCGGAACTGCCAAAAGACAAAGAGATAGGGCGGTTCAGAGTTTCAGCAAAAAAAGAACCGCTTGGCTTTTGACATTTTCCGATTGCTGTCGGCTATTGTTTCCCGCGCTGCACAAATCTTTCGAATTATTGCCAAATTGACGGAGAGCGAAACAACCCGCAAAGTGGCAGCATATGAAAGTTGAGCCGTGAAACGGCCTTGAGGAGTATTTGGCATGAGCCGCATTGAAAAGAACGGTCTGCAGATCGAATCCGTACTTTATGATTTTCTCGTCAAAGAGGCTCTTCCGGGCTCGGGCGTGGACGCCGAGACGTTTTTTGCAGGCTTCTCCGAGATCGTTCACGACCTCGCGCCGAAGAACCGCGAACTTCTCGCCAAGCGTGATCGCATGCAGACAGCCCTCGACGACTGGTATCGCAAGAATGGCGCTCCCGTCGACCTCGCTGCCTATGAAGCTTTCCTCCGGGAAATCGGCTACATCGTGCCGGAAGGCCCGGCCTTTACGATTTCGACTGCAAATGTCGATCCGGAAATTTCCGAGATTGCCGGTCCGCAGCTCGTCGTTCCCGTCATGAATGCGCGCTATGCGCTGAATGCCGCCAACGCACGCTGGGGATCGCTCTATGACGCGCTCTACGGCACCGACGCCATCCCCGAAACCGACGGCGCTGAGAAGGGCAAGGGATATAACCCCAAGCGCGGTGAGAAGGTCATCGCCTGGGTTCGCGATTTCCTTGATTCCACCGTATCGCTCGCCGGCGCAAGCTGGACGGACGTCACCGGCCTTGCCGTGAAGGATGGCGCGCTAGCGATCGCTACCAAGGGCGGTGCATCGAAACTGGCGGATGGCAGCCATTTCGCCGGCTACCTTGGTGCTCCCGCCACCCCGACGCACATCCTGCTGAAGCAGAACGGCATCCATATCGAAATCGTCATCGATACAACCACGACTATCGGTAAGACCGACCCCGCCGGCATTTCCGATGTCCGCCTGGAATCCGCCATCACGACGATCATGGACTGCGAAGACTCGATCGCAGCCGTCGATGCCGAGGACAAGGCAGGGGTCTACCGCAACTGGCTCGGACTGATGAAGGGCGACCTGACGGAAGAAGTTGCCAAGGGCGGCAAGACCTTCACGCGCCGCCTCAATCCCGACGTGACCTATACGGCGCCGGATGGCAGCACGTTCGATCTGCATTGCCGCTCGCTGATGCTGGTGCGCAATGTCGGCCACCTCATGACCAATCCCGCTATTCTCGACCGCGATGGCAACGAGGTGCCGGAAGGTGTCATGGATGGCGTCATCACCGGCCTGATCGCGCTTTACGACATCGGCCCGAATGGCCGCCGCAAGAATTCGCGTACCGGCTCGATGTATGTCGTCAAGCCGAAGATGCACGGTCCGGAAGAGGTCGCCTTTGCCGTCGACATCTTCTCGCGCGTCGAAGATCTGCTCGGCATGCCCAGAAACACGATGAAGATGGGCATCATGGATGAGGAGCGCCGCACCACGGTTAACCTCAAGGAGGCCATCCGCGCCGCCCGCGAACGCGTCGTCTTCATCAACACCGGCTTCCTCGACCGCACCGGCGACGAAATCCATACCTCGATGGAAGCCGGCCCGATGATCCGCAAGGGTGACATGAAGCAGGCCGCCTGGATCGGCGCCTATGAGAACTGGAACGTCGATATCGGCCTCGAATGCGGCCTGTCTGGCCATGCGCAGATCGGCAAAGGCATGTGGGCCATGCCGGACTTGATGGCGGCCATGCTGGAGCAGAAGATCGCCCATCCAAAGGCCGGCGCCAACACCGCCTGGGTGCCGTCGCCGACGGCCGCGACGCTGCATGCCACCCATTATCACCGCGTCAACGTCGCCGATGTGCAGAAGAGCCTGAAGAGCCGCGGCCGTGCCAAGCTATCCGATATTCTCTCCGTGCCGGTCGCTTCGCGGCCGAATTGGACGCCGGAAGAAATCCAGCGCGAGATCGACAACAACAGCCAGGGCATTCTCGGCTATGTCGTTCGCTGGGTCGATCAGGGCGTCGGCTGCTCCAAGGTGCCTGACATCAACAATATCGGCCTGATGGAAGACCGCGCCACCCTGCGCATCTCGGCACAGCACATGGCCAACTGGCTGCACCATAAGGTCATCAGCGAAGCGCAGATCATCGAGACGATGAAGCGCATGGCCGCCGTCGTCGACCAGCAGAATGCCGACGATCCCAACTACATCACCATGTCAGGCAATTTCGACGATTCGGTTGCCTTCCAGGCAGCGCTCGATCTCGTGCTCAAGGGCCGCGAGCAGCCGAATGGCTACACCGAACCGGTCCTGCATCGCCGCCGTATCGAGCTGAAGGCAAAGCAGGCAAAGTGATCCTTCGCCTCATCGAAGGCTAGCTCTATCCGTCAAAGTCTTGTCGTCTGCACTGATGTTCCGACGGCAAGGCGCCTCGAAGGAGGAGGGCGGTTGGAGCGATGTTGGATCGCTTCCGAACTACCCAAACAAAAAGGCCGCCGGATCGTGATCCGACGGCCTTTTTCAATTCCGATACCAGCGAGTTACTGGATAACGATGACCTTGGTGCTGTGGCCCGGCAGGACGCGGCTGTAGAGGTCGATCACGTCCTGATTGATCAGGCGGATGCAGCCGGACGAAGCGGCCGTGCCGATAGACGCCCATTCTGGCGTGCCGTGCAGGCGGAACAGCGTGTCCTGGCCTTTTTCATTGTAGAGGTACATGGCGCGTGCGCCGAGCGGGTTGGAAAGGCCCGGGTTCATGCCACCGTCGACATACTTTGCGATTTCCGGGCGACGAACGGCCATTTCCTTCGGCGGATGCCAGCTCGGCCATTCCTGCTTCCAGGCGACATACGCGGTGCCGGACCAGGAGAAGCCCTGTTTGCCGACGCCGATGCCGTAGCGCATCGCTTCGCCATTGCCGAGGATGTAATAGAGGTGGCGCTCGCGCGTGTTGACGATAATGGTGCCTTCAGCTTCGTCGGACTTGTATTCGACGATCTGGCGGCGGAACTGCGGCTTCACCTTCTGGATCGGGATAGCCGGCAGCTGGAAACCGTTATCGCTGGTGATGCCATAATCGCCATCGAACGTCTTGATGGTCTCAGCAGCGGTTTTTGCGGTAGCGGTCGGCGCGGCTGCGGCAGTGGTGGCATAGCCAGCCGATGCGAGCATTGCGACAAGGCCGAGTGCGGTCATAGCATTACGGATGCGCATGGAAGTCTCTTGAAATTTCGTGGCGGGGATCGGATGGTTATCTACCATCGTTGTCTACGGTTTATTTTCCATTAAACTAAACTTTGCAAGCTGCTCTGGCGCTACAAAATAGCGTCGCCGCGCAAATTAGAGGGACATGGTTTTTTTGCAACAATGCTTGCCTGTCCTTGAGGCAATTCATGACGATTTTGAACGTTTACAATAACAATCCGTTAATAGATGGCCGGCAGTCGGAACGGGCGATGCTTGTACGCAAGGGCGTGCAACTATTACTGCACGAGATGCGCCACGCGATCTTGCCCGAGTTGCCGCTTGCCAGCGGCCGCCGGGCCGACCTCATCACCATTTCCGAGAAGGGAGAGATCTGGATCATCGAGATCAAGACCTCGATCGAGGATTTCCGTGTCGACCGCAAATGGCCCGAATACCGACAGCACTGCGACCGGCTGTTCTTCGCCACCCACAAGGACGTGCCGCTGGATATATTTCCGGAGGAATGCGGGCTGTTTCTATCGGACGGCTACGGCGCCCACATGATCCGCGAAGCGCCTGAGCATCGCCTGCCGCCGGCGACGCGCAAATCGGTGACGTTGAACTTCTCCCGCGCAGCGGCACAGCGCCTGCTGTTGGCCGAATGGGCGACGGGCAAGTCCTTCACCTCGGAATAGCCCTCAAGCGACGGCGACGCTTCAATGAAAGCCACCGCCCGCTTTTCTTGGTATTGCCTTGTATTGCCTTATTTCGGCGCGCGCTTGGCGAGGATGCGCTGCAGCGTACGGCGATGCATGTTGAGCCGGCGTGCCGTCTCGGAAACGTTGCGTTCGCACATTTCATAGACGCGCTGGATATGCTCCCAGCGCACGCGGTCCGCCGACATCGGGTTCTCGGGCACCTCGGCCTTTTCGCCGGGACGTTGCGTTAGGGCCGCAAAGACGTCGTCGGCATCGGCGGGCTTTGCCAGATAGTCGATTGCACCCAATTTGACAGCAGTGACGGCTGTCGCGATGTTGCCGTACCCAGTCAGGACGACGATATGCGTATCATCGCGCCGTTGGCGGATTGCCTCGATGACCTCGAGGCCGTTGCCATCGCCGAGGCGAAGGTCGACGACCGCATATTTCGGCGGGTTGATCTTGGTCTTGGCGACGCCTTCCGCCACCGATTCCGCCGTCTCCACCGCGAAGCCGCGCGATTCCATTGCGCGCGCCAATCGGCGCAGAAAGGGGCCGTCGTCATCGACGATCAGCAATGTCGCATCCGCGCCGATATGGGCCGCGGCATCCTTGTCCACGATGTGTGGGGCTGCGATCTCTTTTTCCGTCATTCTATCTTCTATCCCGGCGACCATCCGCCTGCATATTCTAACGATTTTGACCAAGGCTGTTGTAAGCCGTCAAAATCATTTTGTCGAATTACTGTCGATCAACACGCGCGGCCATTCGACGCGGACACGGGCTCCCGGCGTTTCCGGGTCGCGGTTGGTGAAGGAAAGGGCGGCACCGGAACGTTCCAGAAGCGTCTTAGCGATGAAGAGCCCGAGGCCAAGGCCGCCGGCGGTGTCGTCGCGCTGACGGGAAGTCACGTACGGCTCGCCGATCCGCGCCAGGATTTCCGGCGAATAGCCGCTGCCGTCGTCCTCGATGACGATCGTCAGCGTGTCAGCTGTGTATTCGACGGTGACGGTCACCGTCTTGCGGGCATAGTCGACGGCGTTCTCGATCAGATTACCGAGCCCATACATGATGCCGGCATTGCGTGACAGTACCGGTTCGCCGGTGCGCGGGCTCCTTTCGATCAGTTCCAGCGCGATGCCGAATTCGCGATGGGGAGCAATGATCTCTTCCATCATCGAGGACAGCGTCAGCCGCCGCATATGCGCTTCGTCTTCCGACGAAAGCGTCGTCAGCCGCCGCAGGATGTCGCGGCATCTCTCGCTCTGGCTACGCAAAAGCGCCACATCTTCGCGAAAACGGTCGTCCTCGCGCAGCTCGCGTTCCATTTCCTTGGCAACGACGCTGATGGTCGCAAGCGGCGTCCCGAGCTCATGCGCCGCCGCCGCCGCCAGCCCGTCGAGCTGCGACAGATGCTTCTCCCGCTGCAGCACAAGTTCCGTCGCCGAAAGCGCATCGGCAAGCTGCGAGGCCTCCATCGACACGCGATAGGCATAGAATGCGGCAAAGGCCATGGTCGAGGCGATGGAACACCAGACGCCCAGCTGCATGACGCTATGAACGTTCACGGCGACGCCTTCGTACCAGGGAAGCGGGAAGGGCGAGAAGGCAAGCCCGGTGATGCAGATCATCGCAAGCGCGATTAGCGTCACGCTGTAGCGGATCGGCTGCGAAGCGAACGATATAATGACGGGCACGCAGACCAGCACCGAGAAGGGGTTGGCAAGTCCGCCTGTAATCAGCAGCAACCCGCTGAGCTGCAGAAGATCGAGGCCGAGCAGGGCAAACGCGGCCGGCGGTTCCAGCCGGTGCGTCGGGGGAAAACGCAGGGTGAGGAAGAAGTTGATCCAGGCAAGGCAGGCGATCAGCACGCAGCACGGCATCAGCGGCATGGGAAATTTCAGCCAGAAGGCGACGATCATGACGGTGGCAGTCTGGCCGCCGACTGCGAGCCAGCGCAGGCGCACCAGTGTCTGCAGCCTCACCCGCCGGCTGCTATGATGGTCGTCCTGCGCCCGGATCTCGGCCTCGGACAGCTTTTCCAATCCCCGGAAGAATCGTGCCATTGTCAGGTCCCCCTTGGCTTGGCGCGCGTGGTTGGCAAGGCATCGGCCGGATCTTCCGGCCAGGGATGCCGCGGATAGCGCCCGCGCATGTCGGCGCGCACATCCTTCCAGGATCCGACCCAGAAACCCGGCAGATCGCGCGTCGTCTGAATTGGCCGATGGGCCGGCGATGTGAGTTCCAGCAGCAACGGCAGCCGACCGCCGCCCACTGCCGGATGCTGCTTCAGCCCGAACAACTCCTGAACCCGGATGGTCAGAAGCGGCTCCTCGCCATCATATTGTATGGGATGACGCTGCCCGGTCGGCGCTTCGAAATGCGTCGGCGCCATCCGGCTGAGATCGCGCTGCAGCTCATGCGGCACCAGCGCCATCAGCCCGTTGGAAAGTCCGCCGGCCGAGATATCGGAGAGGCCGCGCGCCTCGCTTTGAAACGGCGTGAACCATTCGTCGAGCCGCGCAAGCAGCGCTTCGTCGCGCATATCCGGCCAGGGATCGCCAATCGTCCTATGCAAGAAGCCGATCCTGTCGCGCAGCTGCGCCGCTTCCTTGGAAAAAGGCAGGACGTCGATCCCCAGTTCGCGAATGCCCTCGGCCAGTGCCTTGGCAGCCTGCTCGCCGGAAGGGCGGGGCAGCGGCGTTTCATCGAAGATGATGGCACCGAGCCTTGTCGCCCGCCGTGCCCGCACCTGGCGGCTCGCTCTATCGAAAAAGTTCTGGTCTTCCGTGCGGATCTCGCCGGGCAAATGCTCCTCGACATCGGCGCGGGTAATCTCCGCCGCGGCAAGAATGCGCGCCTGCGCCGCCCGGCCGGTGAGATCGGCGATCACCAGCATTTGCGAGCCGGCAAGCCGTTCGGTCTCCGGCAGTTCCGCGCCTCGTCCGTTGGCCATGACGAAACGGCCGCGGCCGCCGCGCTGCAGGGCGATCCGGTCGGGAAAGGCGTGCAGCAGCAGCGAACCCGCGAGTGAAGGGGCAGTGGTGACGGCGCCATTGCCGCCGGCCGCAGACGCAAGCCGCCCGGCCAGCCGGCGCGCGGCTTCCGCCCGCTCGCCCTTTTCCGTTTTGAAGCGGCGCAGCCTTTCCTCGAGATCGATGCTCTGGCCGCCGAGCCCTTGCTCCGTCAGCAGCACAGCCAGCAACGCCGCTTCGCGTCCCTGGCCAAATTCCGCAGCCGAGATCACCATCGCCGCCAGGCGAGGCGGAAGGGCGAGCTCGCGCATCAGCCGGCCATGCGCCGTCAGCCCGTTTTCCGCATCGAGCGCTCCCAGCTGCCGCAGCAATGTTCGTGCTTCGGCAAGCGTCGTTGCGGGCGGCTGATCGACGAAGGCAAGCGTCGATGGATCCTGCACGCCCCAATGCGCCAGGTCGAGCGCAAGGCCGGAAAGGTCGCTGGAAAGGATCTGCGGCGGCGTGAAGGCAGGCAGAGCCGCCGTTTGGCCCGGATGCCACAGGCGAATGGCGATGCCAGGCTCCGTTCGCCCAGCGCGGCCGGCCCGCTGATCGGCCGAGGCGCGCGAGACGCGCACAGTTTCGAGCCGCGTAATGCCGGTCGAAGCCTCAAAGACCGGTAGTCGCTGCAGGCCGCTGTCTATGACAATGCGCACCCCGTCGATGGTGATGGAGGTTTCGGCAATCGAGGTGGCGAGCACGATCTTGCGGGTGCCCTGCGGCGCGGGTCGGATTGCCGCATCCTGCTCCTTCTGGCTGAGATTGCCATAAAGCGGCGCAATCACCGTCTCCGGTCCCAACCGGCCTTCGAGCCGCTCCGCCGTCCGGGTGATCTCGGCCTGTCCCGGAAGGAAGGCGAGGATCGAGCCTTGTTCGCTGGCATGCGCATCGAGGATAGCCCGTGTCACCGTATCCTCGATCCGTTCTCCGGCCGGCCTGTCCTGATGCCGGATCTCGATCGGAAAGCTGCGCCCCATGCTTTCAATGACAGGCGGCTGCTCAAGCAGGTTGGCGACCCGCTCGACGTCCAGCGTCGCGGACATCACGAGAAGACGCAGATCATCCCTTAGCGCCGATTGCACGTCCAGCGCCAGCGCCAGGCCGAAATCCGCATCCAGCGAGCGTTCGTGGAATTCGTCGAAGATAACTGTCGAAATGTCCGAGAGTTCGGGATCGTCGAGAATCATCCGTGCGAACACGCCTTCCGTCACCACCTCGATGCGGGTCTTCGCGGAGATGCGATTGTCGAGCCGCATGCGGTAGCCGACCGTGTCGCCCACCTGTTCGCCCAGCAGCGAGGCCATGCGGGCTGCCGCCGCCCTTGCCGCCAGCCGCCGCGGCTCCAGAAGAATGATCCTACCGTCGCCGCGCCACTGCTGGCCGAGGAGATGAAGCGGCACCAGCGTCGTCTTGCCGGCGCCAGGCGGCGCGGACAGCACCGCGCGCCTACGGTCGGCAAGCGCAGTGCCGATATCGGCAAGGACATGCGAGACCGGAAGTTCCGGCAATGGAGGCAGTTTATATGTCACGCCCGTCGGCTCCATATCGCACTACATAAGGTGCTGCCGTATCTGCATGGCGCTGCCGTTTGGGCGACTGCTTTATGAAGAAGCAACATGCTCCGCTTCCTTTGTTCGTTTGATGTCTATTAGGTCCTGGGCGTTTTGCTGGCAATGCGACGTCGGGCGCGTGCGCCGCCGAGACTGTTTCGGCCGGTTTGAGGTGCCGATCTGGACGATTCCGACGAAAGGCGAAAAATGAATCCGGTAAACGCATAGGATCCGGTACAAAACACCTGATTTTTCCGCGCCTTACAAAATTATAATTGTATATCAACCACTTACAAAAATGTCAGAATTTTTACAATGCTGGTGTTGACTATATCGGGTTGGGGGGTCTATAAGCCCGATCACTGACGAGGGCGGCGGCGCTGCTGGCGACGACGACCTTCGCTCTATTGTTTCCTGGATTGGCTGCGATGCTGATTGGTGGTTCTGGGCTTTGAGCTTGGGATTGCGGGAATGGTTTTCGACTGGTTTTTTCTGGTCAGTTCTTTGACAATTGAAGATGAGAAGAAAGAGAAACGTGGGCGGCGAAGCTTGCGGGACTGGAAGAGATTTCGGTTCTGGAAAGAGACTTCGACGGTTACGTTTTGAACAAGAGAATACACCTCATTATTGATCGCAGAGA